>JBCDCZ010000100.1:0-14435 GCA_039180865.1 Pseudomonadota bacterium
ACCTGATCGGACTGGTTCTGGTGGAGGCGGATCTCTACGGTATCGAAGCGCATCGTGAATTTCACCGCATTGCTGATGAGATTGGTAAGCGCCTGATTGAAGCGATTGGCATCGACATCGCAGTAGATCTCATCGATCTCGGAATGAAATTCGAGATCGATATCATTGGTGGTCGCAAAGGGCCGGTTGAGTTCCACCACATCCTTGACGAGCTTGTTCATCTCTTCAGGTTTCGCATCGACACGGATCTCGCCGGCGGCAATTTTCTCCATATCGAGGAAATCGTTCACGAGCTCCGTCAGGCGGAGGCAATTCTCGTATGAAATGTCGAGGAGACGCCGCGCCTGGGCATCGAGATTTTTGGAGACTTTGGCCTTCAGAAGTGACAAGGCACCATGAATGGATGTCAGTGGCGTGCGGAGTTCATGGTTCACATTGGAGATGAACTCGTCTTTCAGCTTTTCAGCCGATTTCCGAGCGGTGATGTTCTCGGTGAGCATGATGACCCCGCCAAGCTTGCCGTCATCGTCACACCAGGGGTGGAGTTCGTAGCGAAGCCACCCGCGCTCGCCATCGGCGCTGATGACGATGGGTTCTTCCGATTGAATAGAACTGCCATTGATCGCCTGCCAGTGCATTTCAAGCCATTTCGGATGCTTTACCGGAACTTCCGGGAAGATCTCGTAATGGCTCTTGCCCGTTACATCGGCTTCGGTGAGGTCGTAGTCCTGAAACCAACGGTCGCTTGCCTTGATGTAGCGCATATTGATGTCGAACATGGCAACGGCGATGGGCGTGCTTTTCATGAAGTGCCGAAGGTGATCGTCCGCTTTGGCGTAAGCGGGAGTGTTCCTGGATGTCCTCGTAATCATGTGAGCGAGAGCGGCAAGGGCGAGAGCTGCGAGAAGCCCGAACGCCATCATCTGAATCGTATCATTCGCTAAGATACTGGTAGGTGCCGCGCTGGTCTCCTGACCGAGTTTTAACTGCCAGCGCTCGTTGAAGCTTGTGACGTCGCCTTGCGGTCGGAGGGCCATGAGGATCGTGGCAAACCCGAAACCGGCGAGGGTCGAGAAGAAGATCGCGGTTGGTACGAGGAGGTTTTGCCGCTTGATGCCATTCCTGAGAGGACGTTTGCGACTGTCGAGCATTGCTTTTGGCGAACCGCTCGGACCAAGCCGGGCTTTCTCGATCAGCATTGAGCCAAACTCATAAACCATACTCTGATACTCATTACTTACGAGCAACGCATTGACTTGATATAGCGTCACTGCCGCGAGGTGAATGGCCTCTGCTTATTGCGATGTCCGCCGTCGATGGCCTTTGCTCACCCGTCGGACGCTTTGACTGACAAGGTCAATATCCGTGAAAAGCCTAAATGAATGGTTTCATGGCTAAAATTTGAGGGTGTCATTAAGAATCGGGAAAAATAGCTTAGACGGCAATCGACCCGTACAGGCTCAACGCCTTGAAGCAAGGGCTGCGCCCACCTGCGACTAAATCCGGGTCGTCTGAGTCAGGTTCAACGTGGAGACAATGGCGTCGAAGATGAGAAGTTCCTGGGTCAGCTCTTTGATGGCCGGACTGTCCGCAAGTGGCTGCGCAATCGACGCGATCTCAAAAGACGGCTCGCGTTTGTCGATGGCGATTAAAAGGTCGCCCGCATCGAACGCGACACGCACCGTCGCGTGTTTGAAAAGTGCGCTCAGCTCAACCAGACGTTCCATAAAGGCGGGTGTCAGAAGATAGCGCGCTTCGACTTGGTCCGTGCTGTAGACCTCGAAAACGCCTTCGAAGACAGGATCTTCCAGCTTCACGCGGCCAAGATTGCCGCCAACGAAACGAAAGCTGTTGAAGAGCCCCTGATCGTTTGTGATCAGTGTCCGGCCACGAAAGCGCTTTTTAAAGGCGAGCCGACCAAGCAGTCCGCGGAAGGTCGTCACCCTCCGTGCGCGCTTACCGGTGAATCGCATCTTTTCCATATGGCATTCCACGAGGTCGAGCGGAATGCCCCGAAAGTCGCCCTGGAAGCGATCTTCGCTCTTGAAGCTCGAATAATAGGGTACGAGTTCGATATCGCGAAAGCGGTCTTCCAGCCCGGTGTCTCCGGGGTTGGTATCGTAGGTGAGACCGAAACCGGCTGCGATTTTACTCAAAAGCCCGGATTTCACCCGCAGTTTGAAGGCTCGGACCGGCTGCATCGCAAAGGTATAGGCGGCATAAGCGACAAGAGCTGGTATCCCATACTTTACTCTGGGATCGGAAACTTGAAGATGAACGTCTAGAAAATAGAAAAAGGCCGGAAGGGCGGACAAAAGGCCGATCGCCGATAAAACCGCCCGGGCCCGCTGCGATTTCAATGCGGACAGGCGGTCGCTTTCCAGGCTTTCCAGCCAGGCGATCTGGCGCGCATCAAGAGCAACCGCCTTTTCGGAAATGGTCGCGGCAACGCTCATGCGGCGAAGAACTCCTCAGCACTAACTGGCTTCCTGTCCGCCTCGGCAATTTCAAAAAACGGCATGGCGCGGATTTTCAGGAAAGAGGCGATGAAGCTCGAGGGGAAGATCTCAACGGCATTTTTCAAATCCTCCGCAGAAGCATTATAGAAGCGGCGGGCTGCGGAGATATGCGCTTCAACCTCTTCATAGCTTTGCTGGGCCTGCGTCATGGTTTCAATGAAACGCGTCTGCGGGTAATTCTCAAAGCTTGCGAGAATGCCCTGCATCAGGCTGGAGATTTCCGCTTCCGTGTCGAGATACCGCTTCAGCGTTTCCGGATCTTTCGCATCCGCTCCAGCCGCTGCCGACACACGGAGCTCTGTGACTCGCTCGATGAGCTCGATTTCGCGGGTCATCGTTTCCTTGGCGATCGCCAGAATGTTCGGGATCAGGTCGCGGCGCTGCTTCAATTGAACATCAATGCTTGAAAGGGCGCCGAGCGCCGCATTGCGCTTTTGAATAAGGCGAACATAGAGAAAAAACAGGATCGCGGCGGGGATCCCAACCACAAGCAATTCACCAAGAGACACAGCCATATCCTCTCGAAACAGATTTGCGTGCCGCCATCGGCGCGCTTTCGGATTGCTCGAGAGAGTACAAAAAAGACCTTGAATCAGCGCAAAGTACGCGCCGGGCATTTGAATCAAATTGAACGATTGATTTTAAATGTTCGGTAACTGTAAGCGGTATTCGGCTCGGGGGCTTCGCCGCCTTGCGTGCAAAGGCTTTGCTTCCAAAAAAAAGGCGACCGAAGCCGCCTCCAATAGCGCAACAATCAAAACCTGCGCTTAGACCGCAATCACGCCGCCATCTTCTTTCGTCACAACAACGACCGACGGGCGCGGGGGCATGGCCGCGTCGAAATCGGGCCAGCGGGTGGCCGGATCCTCAAAGGTCGAGTTCCGCTCAAAGCCTGCAAAGTCCTTGGTACCATCTGTTCCAGGGTGTTGAACCGCAAGGAAGAGCGTCTTGCTCTCGTCGGCAAAATACGGACCGCAGAGCTCGCCGCCGACCGGGCAGCGGAAGAAGAGCTTTGAGTGGCCTCTAAGATCGCCTTCCGTCTCAAGTGCGTAGAGCCCGTCGGACTTACCGGTACGGCCCCAGTTTCGGCCCTGATCGGTCGAAATCCAAAGGCGGCCATTGTCGTCAATCGCGCAATTGTCCGGTGAACCGAACCAGCCGTTCTCGGACGTTTCCGGGTTCCACATGGCGCCGACCTCTTCAAGCTTCGGATCGCCGCATAGAACGAGGATCGACCAGGTGCCCTTGGTCGCCGAGTGATTGCCGCCGTCTTCGCGGATCTCGACAATGTGGCCGAAGCGGCTTTCAGGCCGTGGATTGGCTTTATCCAACTGATCTGCTTTGCGCTTCGAATTGTTGGTGAGCATGATGTAAGCCACACCATCGCCGCGCGGCTGGGCATCTTCCGGGCGGTCCATCGGGGTGGCGCCGAGAACGTCGGCTGCAAGACGCGTGTCGATTGCAATATCGGCCTGGCTCTCAAAACCGTTGTCGGCAGTCAGCGGCCCTTCGCCATGAATGAGCGGCAGCCAGTCGACCACGCCGTCATCGTTGAAGCGCGCCACATAAAGCGTGCCTTCCGACAAGAGCGTTGAACCGAAATGCGAATTCTCTTCGCTCACAATCTCAGCCGAGACCCATTTATATTGGTAGTCGAACCGGTTATCGTCGCCGGAATAAATCACCAGACGGCCGTCTGAGGCGATGGTCGTCTCAGCACCCTCGTGGCGGAAACGACCAAGGGCCGTGTGCTTGATCGGTGTTGCATTCGGGTTCAGCGGATCGACCTCGACGACATAGCCAAAACGGTTTGGCTCGTTCGGCTCTTTGTCGATGTTGAAACGGTCGTGGAACTTGCCCCAGGCATAGGCCATGCCCGGAACGCCATACCGTTTCCTAGAGGCTTCTTCCGAGACGCCGGTGAGATCCGCATCGCCTTCGCCGTCCGCTGTGTCGGTCCAGAAATAGAGGTGGAAGTTTTCTTCCGCCATCAGATAGGTGCCCCAGGGCGTGATGCCGCCGGCGCAATTGTTGATCGTCCCAAGAACGGTCATGCCGGACGGATCGGCGGTGGTGCGAAGGCGCGGGTGACCGGCAGCCGGGCCGTCAAAGGTGATCGGCGTGTTTGCCGTAATCCGGCGGTTGATCGGGTTGTCGCGGTTCACCGCCCATTTGCCGTCGCCGCCTTTGACGATTTCAAAGACCGATCCGCCATGGGCCGCCATTTCAATATCGGCAAGCTCTTTTGTCATGTCCTTGAAGCCGGATCTATCCTGGCGGCCGATCTTGGGGAACATAACCTCTTCATTGGTGTATTCGTGGTTGACGCAGAGCATGCCGCGGCCAGGTGCCGTTTCGACAAACCCGACATAGTCATTGTTGTAGCCGAATTGCCGTGCCTGGGCGTCTGCAGTCTGGTTCATCACGTCGAACTCCGGCGCATCCGCAGTGATCGGATCGCCCCATCGCACCAGAATGTCGGCATAATAGCCGTTGGCGATGTGGTGCTTGACGTCGTTACCCCAGGCGAGCTCTTCAAAAATAAAGCGGCTGTCGGCGGCTGAGGCGGCTAGCGCCGGACGGGTTGATGTGAGTGCGGTCGTGCCGAAAAGTGATGTGGTTGCGGCAACGGCAAGCGATCCGCGCAGGAAATCCCGGCGGCCATACCGGCGCTGGATCACGTCTCCGATGGTGTTGCTGAGATTTGGGTTGGTCGGAATATCGTCGAACGCTTCGGAGGTCTCGCCTTTGTTGCCGTAAGCGTCATTTGCAATGATGTCTCGTCGTGACATGGGGGCTCCCTGATCGTGCTGGGGTTCCGAGGTTTAACTCGGATTGTCATGAAGAGCTCCTTCTGATCACTCCTCCATGTCAGACATATGACGTTTGTGCTCACCAGTTCGTGTTTCCACGCGGTATCGTGTCAGGGCTTGAATACCGGGCGCAAGGCGCGTCCCGGAAGGCCACCTCCCGGAACGCATTTCATGTGAATCAGAACATGACGCGCGTGAAATAGGTGTCCTCGTCGCGCTCAAATGTGGCGTCTCGAATGTCGACGCTTTTAAGCCAGCGCTCGTCGCTACGGAACTTCTCGACGTCTTCCAGCGATTGCCATTCGAAAAGGCCGAAAATCTGCGGACTATAGGTCGGAAAATTCGGGTCCGAGACGCCCGGCGCTGGGCCAAAAAAGGCTTTTGTCGCGATCTTGTACTCTTTCAGGACAGGCGTGATCGCCTGGAAATAACGGCCAATCACCTGCATCACCACCTGCATTTGCTCTGGCGATTTGGCAATTGTCCACGCGTGGGTTGCGTCATAGATCCTGTCCTCATGAAGTTCGACGGACGTATCCCCACGCACTCCAAAGAAACCGAGATCGGTGATGTGGTCGTCGATCACATCCCATGCGGCCGAACCTGTTAGCGCGCTTCGGCGGGAGGGATCACTCCATTGCAGAAAAACAACATGAGTGATCGGGTGGTTCTCGCTTTCATTCCGGATGACTTCGAGATTGGTGAGATGTTCGCCGCCCGCGGCATTGATCGCCGCTTCAAGGTTCGCAAGATCATCCGCGACGCCATTGTTGTTGAGATAGATCGCTTCAACGAGCGCTCCGGCCCGGATCGTGAAGTTGTCTGTACGCCCGCTGTCAGCGGTCACTTGCGCGGCACTGAGGAGTGCGAGCGCGGCCGCAGCCGCCATTACAGCAAGAAGTGCGGCAAGGGATAGTCGGATCGTCATTTTGGTCTCCTTTTTTGTGTGAAATCTTCAGACATGCCTCTCCCGTTCGCCCGATTGAAACCGGGCATCAGGGTGCGATTTTGTTGATCGTCGTCAGGTTAGGCCGTGGCTTGTTCACCGTAAGGCCCATTGCGTTTTCCGCAGACTAAACGTACCGATATTGATACGCACGGACCAATATTGGGTTTCAATGGTGCAATAACGGGACGGCGGGATGCAGTATCCGGACAAACGGTTTGATTGGGAAAGCATGCGGGTTTTCCTCGCTGTCGCACGGACGGGTTCGGTGCGCTCGGCTGCGAAGAAACTCGGCGTCGGCCATTCGACCATTTCGAGGCGAATAAGCGGCCTTGAGGCTGATCTGGGGGTTAGACTGTTTGAAAAGGTCCCGGGCGGTCTCGCATTGACAGAGGTCGGGGAGCGGGTGCTTGGTCATGCCGAGCGGGTTGAAGCGGAAATGTTCGATCTTGAGCGGCAGGTTATGGGGCGCGACACGGCACCGGCTGGGCGCGTGCGGCTTACCCTCCCGCCGCCCATGGCGTACGGTCCGCTGATGACGGATCTTGTGCGCTTCGCCGATGCCTATCCGGAAATCGACGTTGAAATCGTCGTTACCTACGCGGTCTCCGATCTCACCCGCCGCGACGCTGATATCGCGGTACGCTTTCTGGATGAACCGGAAGGCTGGCTTGTCGGGCGGCGCCTCCCGATCTTTCGCGATGCGATATACGCAACGCCGGATTACATCTCGATGCATACGTTAGACGGGGTAAATCCGACCGCTCGCTATATCGGCTGGACGGGCGATGAAGATCATCCAGCCTGGGTGCGGGGCATGCCCCATCCCGATTGTCCGATCCGCTGGCGGATCGGCGACGTGACGGCACAAGCGGCAGCCGCGAGAGCAGGGCTTGGCATGTGCCTTCTTCCATGTTGGGTGGGTGATCTTGATGATGCACTTGTCCGCGTCCCACCGGGCAACACGGTCTATGAGCGTCAGGCTTGGGTCCTGACCCATCCGGATCTCAGGACAACGGAACGGGTAAGGCTTTTTGTGCGCTATCTCCTTCAATGTTTCGAGCAGCACCGCCCGACTTTACAAGGCGAGCGTGTCGTTGACGCTTGAAGCTTGAATGCCAACCATTTTGCCGGTACATCGGATCGGAATTCTGGAGGGAACGATTATGGATAAGCGGCACCGGTAATCCGGATGAACAAACGCCCGCATGCCACGGCTCGACCGCTTGTGGCGCCCATGATTTTTTCTGATGAGATTGTTCCATGCAAAAACTGGCTAACAAAACGGCCCTTGTGACGGGAGCGGCGAGCGGTATTGGTTCGGCAATTGCTCGAGCGTTTTCCGGGGAAGGCGCGATGGTCATCGTCACCGATATTGATGTTGTGGCAGGCGAACGCCTGGCGGCTGAGATCGGCGGGACATTCCAGAGCCTTGATGTTGCTTCTGAAGCCGATTGGCAGCGTATTGAACACCGTTTTCCCGAAGTGGATATCGTCGTCAACAACGCCGGTGTAACCGGCTTCGAGGGCGCGGCTGGTGGAGAAGCCGTTGCCCATGATCCGGAGAACGCGTCCCTTTCAGATTGGCGGGCCGTTCATACGGTCAATCTCGACGGGACCTTTCTCGGGTGCCGGTATGCAATTCGCGCGATGCGAAAGAAGGGGACTGGATCGATTATCAATATATCGTCTCATGCCGGGCTCGTCGGCGTCCCCATGGCTGCAGCCTATGCGTCATCGAAGGCGGCAATCCGCAATCACACGAGAACGGTGGCGCTTTATTGCGCGAATGAAGGTCTCGCAATCCGCTGCAATTCGATCCATCCGGGCGCAATCAGAACGCCGATCTGGGAACCGATGCTGGGTGAGGAGACAAACCGGGCCGCCCGAGAGAAGGAGATCGTTGCCGATACGCCCATGAAGCGTTTCGGCGAGCCGGAAGAAGTGGCGGCGATCGCAGTCATGCTGGCATCCGATGAAGTGGCCTATATGACCGGCGCGGAACTCTCCATCGATGGCGGGATGTGCGCCGGTTGAGGTTCATTCGAGGGTCCCGGTCTGCTCACCCGTGTTCGAGATGGGCGGCGATATGGTCCAAAACCCGCATTGTATCAGGTTTTGCTGCGCCACCTTGCGGAACAAACGCCCGATAGGCAGCGTCCGGTTCCACATCAGCGCCATAGATCCGGACAAGCGCACCGCGCCGCCAGAGATCCCGCGTCACCTCACGAGGCAGAAGGCCGATGCCGCCGCCCGCCAAGACCGCGCTCAAAACACTCAACGCATCGCCTAGCGGTACGAAGACTGCCCCGGCGGGGACAGGCTTTCCAAGGGCGGCAAAACTCCCTGGCCAGAAATTGAAAACATCCTCATGGAGAAAGGTTGCCGCTTCGATATCGTCAATTGATTTTGGTTCATTCAATTGCTGAAAGAGCGCTGGCCCGCAGACCGCCGCCCAGCCTTCGACGCCGAGCCGACGGCTGAGTCTGTTGCCTGCTGGCTCACCTTCCAGAAAGCGGATCGCGATATCAACAGCATCATCTTCGACTGGCGCATCAAACGGCGAGAGCCTCAAGTCGAGATCAATCCCCGGCATCGCCCGGCGGCATTCCGCAATGGCAGCAACAAGTCGGAAGGAGGCGAAGGCTGGTGGCGCGCTGATGGTTATCCGGCCTGGCTGAGCACTGCGGCGCACTGCATGGGCAACGCCGTCCAACTGATCTGCCGCGCCTATTCCGCCGTCCAGAAGCACCTTGCCGATGGGCGTGAGGTCCGCGCGCCGACCTGCTGTCTTAAAAAGCGGTGCTCCGATCCAGTCTTCCAGCGTGCGGATCTGATGGCTGACGGCGGAAGGGGAAATCGAAAAGCGTTGTGCAGCTTTGCTCATTTGGCCTGACCGGGCCGCAGTGAGAAAGGTCATCAGTGCGCGATAGGGCGGCGGATCGGTTTGCTTTGGATCATGCATGCGTTGTTTGAGGTCATTTCAATCAATTTTCTCTCTAATGAAGTAAAAGAAAAAAAATGAGAACTCCAAACTGAAATTCATTGAATCAAGGTTGTGTCAAAACCCGATGCTGCGAGATCTTCGTCACCACCTCAGTATTTTCCTGCAAAAATGCATATCGGAGGACATCCTCATGCTCAAACAAACGCTGGCAACCCTTCTCCTTATTGGAGTGTCACTTCCCGCACATGTCACGGTGGCCTACGCCGACAGCTTCTTCCATGACGACGCAACTCTTGGTGTCGATGTACCTTCACCTGGCCTCTACCCGGAAGGCATCGAACACGACCCTGAAACCGGGAGCTTCCTGCTTGGCTCGATCCGCAAAGGGAAGGTGGTGCGGGTGACGTCAGAGGGCGCGGTCGAAACGCTCGTAGACGATGAGCGGCTTCGCTCCGTCGTCGGGATCCGCGTTGACCGCGAGCGCGGGCGTCTTCTTGTCAACAATGCCGATTATGGCGTCGCGGAGCGCAGCGCCCCTGAAGATCGTTTCCAGACCGCAGCGCTCGCCATCTATGATCTTTCGAATGGCACGCCTCTCCAATATGTCGATCTGAGCCACCTCCGCCCCAGTGAAGCGCGCTTCGTCAATGACCTGACCATCGATGCAGACGGTAACGCCTATATCACCGACAGCCTTGCAGCGGCGATTTACCGTGTTACACCGGCAGGCGACGCCTCCGTGTTCCTAACCCACGAGATGTTCCGTGGCGACGGCTTTAATCTCAACGGCATTCAAACCCATCCGGATGGTTTCTTGATCGTCGCCAAAAAGAGCGATGGGCGGCTTTTCCGCGTTCCGCTTGATGCACCTGTGGCTTTTGAAGAAATCGCGCTTGATCGCGCACTTATCGGGACCGACGGTCTGGTCCTTTCCGGCGAAAACGAACTCATTGCGATCACCAATCGCGCGTCAGGGCAGGCGCCCAATACAATCCACCGCCTTGTGAGCGAAGACAATTGGGCATCGGCGCGCATTGTCGGAAGCATTGAAACCGGGGATGTCTATGCAACGACCGGAATTCTGAAGAATGGGCGCCTCTTTGTAAGCCAGGGGCATCTCCACACGCTCGCGGCGACGCTGAAGGACGATGCGACACCGCTCCTCGATGTGTTTCGGATCCGCGAGTTTGGTATGCAAAAATAGCGAAGCCTCTGAAGTCATCTGCCCGATATCGCCCTAGCACTCTGGAGTATCGGAAAGAATAAAAAAATTAATTAACAGGAACAATAAGATGCAATATTTTCTTCAAGTATTGGTTGCGCTTTTTCTGCTTTTGCCCGTTCTATTCGTTTCACCGGGCTTCGCGGAGACCGCATCGCCTTCTGTGACCTTCCATTTTTATGGGGCTGAAGACTGCCCGCCCTGTATGGCCTTCAAACGCAATCACCTTTCCGATGTCCGTGCCGAAGGCGAGGCAGAAGGGTTTGCCGTCGCTGAGAACATTATCGAGAAGACGCGGGAGATCGCGACAATCGGGATCTTCGGCAACGCGGATGTACTGTTGCGCAGAGTGGGTCCGCAATTGCTGCGTGTGTATCCGCCGATCTTTTTCGTGACTGATGGCGAAGAGATCGTTTCAGTTGATCGCCATGACTGGCGGGCAGCCCTTGCAAGTGCAAAGGCGGCGGCTGGGCGACAATAATTCTGTCGCGCGGGAGGCGAGGCGGCTCCCGCACTAAACATGGGTAAGGTCCGTGGCCGTGTTACTTCACGGTAATGGTGATAACCTTGGACACCATCTGGGGCCCGAAGGGCACGTGGTTCATGTCCGCGAAAATCATCTGCAACGTATGCTGACCGGCGGGCAAGTCGAGCTTCACTTCGGTCTGGCCGCCGCCAAAGTGCCGGTGATTGTCATCGGCAACCAGAGTAACAAGCCATTCTTCCTCCCCATCTTCACCCTCGCCAAGCGGTGGGCGGTCAATCAGAATATGATGGTGGCCGGTTCCAGGTTTCTCTGTCCCGGCAGGTGCAACGCCCATCCCGCTGACGCCCATTTGAACAAGTACGGGCGAAGAAACAGTCGCGCCATCTTCAAGATTGATGAAGTAGACATAGGCGCCTTCTGTGGCTGGCCATGCCAGGTGATCGTCAGCCGTAACCGGGCCAGTCAGTGCTGCAAGTGTGATCGCAGCTGCCAAAGCAAGTCTTTTCATTGATATTGTCCTCCTGAATGAATTCCTCCTGATCCATGTATTTAAAGCACACGTTCGGAGCGGAATATTCGGTATTTTTCTCACGGCGCATCTTATAGGTAAGACAATAACGTGTAGTAGCGGGAATTTCATCAGGGGTTCTTGTGATGCGTCATAACGTTATTCAGGGCGCGCCTCTGTTCAAGATGAGATCAAAACATGTGAGATCTAGCAGAACGACCCATAAACTGGGCATCGGTTCCTGTGAGTGGATGTCGATATCTGTGGACCGGGCGGTCATCTTGCACTAACAGATCGCTGAGCCGCTTATGCGGGCAATTACTGATAGACTTCACACTGAAACCGGAATGGAGGTTTAATGCCGATCACCGAGACTGAACTTGCTGCAGCCCGCAAAGCCTGGGGCGACGCGCTTATCGCAATCTCAAAAGCCTATGAGGCAGATGGAATTGATGGGGCCCGCACAGTTGCAGAAGGGGTGCTGGATTCAGCCTATGGCTATAATCTTGGTCCTGTCCTGTTCAAGCCGACGCTTGCCAGCGGCGACAAGACCTTCCGCCCGACAAGGAAAGGAGCGCTTTCTTACTTTGTTGGCCACGATGACGATTTCCCGCTCGATAGCGGTTTCGGCATCAGGGGGTGGCGCGGAATGGAATCGCAAACGGCTGCCGAGTTTATCGAAGGCGATGTTGGTATGTGGATGGGCTGGGTGGTGCTCACCGACAAGGACGGCCAAGTTACGAAGGTCGATAAGAGCTTCGGTTACAAAAAAGACACGGATGGCACTTTGCGGATCGTACTCCACCATTCGTCGTTGCCGTTTCAGCCGTAAATAAGGGCGGCGCTGCCGCCTTTTTTATTGGCCTTAGGCGCAGCGCTGAAGCAGGCAGACTGTCTAATTGGTGGTTTCAAGCTGCATCAGCACTGTGCGCAGGGCTTCGATGTCGATATCATGGCCGATCACCACGATTTTCGTGCGCCGGTCTTCGCTCGGCCATTGACTGAGCCTTTTGGTCGGATGGATGAGATGTTGCACCCCATGAACAACAACGGGGCGCTCGGGATCGTCAGATAGAGCAACCAAACCTTTAAGCCGTAGAAGATCGGTACCTGCGATCATCTTCAGTGTGTCGAGGAAGAAGGAAAACGCGACCGCGCTCACCGGTTCTTCGGAAATGATCACATGGCTGCGGATGTCGTCGCCGTGACGGTTGATGTCGGAGTGATCATGGTGGTGGTGGTGATGATGCCCGTGCCCATGATCATGGGCATGATGATGTGAATGATTGTGCTCCTCAGCCATGGTCTTTTCAATATTGAGCCAGGTGAGGGCGTCTTCGCCTTTGTTCCTGAGATCGTAGCTTCCATCTTTCAGGAGGAGATCGCGCATTTCCTGCCAATCGGAATGGCGGTCCAGGATCCGAGCGCCTGGATTGATTAATGAAAGCCGTTTCTTGTCTTCGATGATATCGCGCTGCGTTGCAGGATCGAGAGCAAGGTCGGTTTTCGTCACGAGAAGTACATCGGAGACGGCAACCTGTCTAAGCGCTTCTTCATGATTGTCGAGGGTTTTTGGTCCATTGACAATGTCAAACAGGGTGACGAGACGCGACAGCGCGAATTGTCCGCGTAGCGGCCCGCTTGTCGGATCATAGGCGGGTGGTGCGAGGAACGGTACGAGGACCGGGATCGGATCCATGAGACCCGTCGTTTCGACAATGACGCGTTTGAATGGGGAAATCTCGCCATCGTTCATCCTGGCCAGAAGATCGTTCAGCGACTGGGCAATATCGCTTGAGGCCGTGCAGCACAAACATCCAGTTGTCGTCATTATGAGGTCGTCACTGAAATCGGCAACCAGATCGTGGTCAATCTGAATGTCGCCGAACTCGTTGATCAGGACGGCGGTCTCTGCAAAGTCCGGATCGCGCAGCAGTTGATTGACGAGCGTGGTCTTCCCCGCGCCCAAAAAACCTGTGACGATCGTGACGGGAATCGGTGATGGCCGAGCGGGTGAAACCGCTTGGCTGGCTGTCGAAGAGGTGGTTACCATCTCGTATCCCTGTTCATTGAATGCGGTTAATTAACCAGTCTTTGTGCAGAACCTGTGTTTTCATCCAAATCTGACAACATGGGGATTGCCGTTTTTTCCGCAATGTGGGTAGAATTACGAAAGCTATATTGTGATGTTATAACAAGGTGGCTACGGTGGGAAACCCGCCCTTTTTATATGGGCGTTGCTCATGGTTCCGTTGGCGGCAAGCGGGCCCATGAGATTGGAGGAGCCACACCAGGCCAAGGAACGAGCAGGATCCTATGAGCTTTGCCCGCGAACTCGTGACAGAAGCAGCAATCGGAGTGGGTATTGCGGAAAATCCCGCCGGTTTGCGCACGCTCCATCGCCCGGGATGCGCCGCTGTTATTTGGCGTCGTCAACCACCGGTCGGTTTTCAATCCTGGATCGACGCAATGGACGTCGATCTGCTTCCTCGAACACAGATGTTTCTCGCACCCGGTAAGATTGCAGGCGCAATGGATACCCTTTGCGCCAAGGCAGGTATGCCAGCCGGTGAAGAACGCGACTGGCTTGCCGCGGATATCGCAACGCTTGCTGAATTGTTTTCCTGGGTAATGCCCGCACCCTTGCTGCGTCTTCGCCTGATTGTCGGGTCCACCTATGCTCGTCCCAAGTTTCATGTTGATGAAACGTCCGCCAGGCTGATTTGTACCTATCGCGGCCCGGGAACCCAATATGGCGTCTCCATTAATGGTGCCGATCCAACGAAGATCCTGACCATACCGACGGGTGCTCCTGCGATCCTGCGCGGAAAATACTGGCCGGAAGGTCAGCGCTCGGGCGTTCTGCACCGCTCGCCACCGACGGTTGCATTGGGGGAAACCCGTTTCCTCCTGATCCTCGATCCCGTCGCAGGGGCTGCTAATGCTTGATCATCGCCAGAATCCGGCATGGTATGAGGAATTCACGCTTCACG
>JBCDCZ010000101.1:0-14368 GCA_039180865.1 Pseudomonadota bacterium
AACGGCACGCGTGCCGAGGGCACCGCAGGCGGCTTTTCCGCTGAAGATATTTTGAAAGAGATTTTCGGCTCCGGGAAAGCGTCACGCGGCGATCCATTTCAAGGCGATCAATTCGGCAGAGCCTCAGGCTTTGGGACCGGCGCCCAAGGACAGCAGACTGCGCAACGCGGTGCCGATGCCGAAGCAACACTCTTTGTCAGCCTGGAAGATCTGGCACGCGACGAGAAAGTCCGGCTTGATCTACCGACCGGAAAGACCGTTTCGGTCAGTGTTCCGAAAGGTGTTGAGGACGGTCAGGTTATCCGCCTCAAGGGCCAGGGATATGGTTCTGGTGGTGGCGGTGATGCAGGTGACGCGCTGATCACCGTGCAGATCAGAAAACATGCACTGTTCGAGCGTGACGGGACCAATCTGCGTATCAACCTGCCCGTGACACTCTATGAAGCTGTGCTCGGTGCCAAGGTGAAAGTCCCCACTCTATCCGGACAGGTCGCCCTCACGCTTCCGAAAGGGACCAGTTCCGGCCAGGTTTTCCGAATCAAGGAACGCGGCCTTTTCCGGAAAGACAAGACGCGCGGCGATATCTTCGCTCGTGTCGAAATCGTTCTCCCGAAGGACGGTTCGAGTGACCTTGATACAATGATGAAAGTCTGGCGTGATCAACGCCCCTACAAGGTGAGAGGTACAGACTTCGAATAAGTGGAGGCGTCGGCAGCCACTCTTTTAAACCACACCGGGAGAAGGAGCCCGCAATGCCCGTTATCCGCATCGACGTTCCAGATGACGTACCGCGCGAAACCATGTTGAGAATCAGATCCGGGGTTAAGCAAGCGGTCCTCGATACGCTCGCGCCGAAGGAAACGAAATATGATTATGTTTCGGTGTGCGGCGTCGTCGCCGAAATTGGCGATGGTGTTCCCTTGATCTCGGTAGACCTTCGCCCGGGACGTGAAGTCGAGCGCAAGAAGGCCCTCGTCGACGCAATCGCGGCTATCTTGAAACAGGAACTCAATGTAGTCGCCGAGGACGTCTATGTCCTCTTTCGCGAAACGGAAGCGCCGGACCATTATACAGGTGGCGAACCCTTGAAAGAATGGGTACCGGCGAGCCTTCTCAAGACGGCTTGAATATCTCGTTATCCGCGCGGAGCCGCCGCGCGTTGCAATCGGTCGTTGATGGCAAGACCGAGCCCCTCATGCGGGATCGGTGCGACAGCGATCGATCGCACGCCTTGGCGATCGCACTCCGAGAGGCATGCGAAGAGGTTCGCCGCGGCTTCGCGAAGATCCCCCGAAGCACTCAAAGTGAGCATCAGTGGAGCCGACAAAGTTGAGCCCGCAAAGTTGAGCACCGCGTCTTCGCCCTGACTTTCCAAAGCGTTGAGCCTTACCGTTCCGCCGGGAGCGTAATGCGATGCCATCATGCCGGGTGCGCTGATCTCACCGTTGTTTTTTGCAGCAATGATCTTGGTTTGGAGCGCCTCTTCCAGAGTTTCGATAGGAATGCCACCTGGCCGGAGTAAAACGGGTTTGTCACCGACGAAGGACACGATTGTCGATTCAAGGCCTATATCGGTTGGCCCGCCATCGACGATGAGGTCGATCCGGTCACCGAGTTGCTCGGAAACATGATCGGCTGTCGTCGCGCTGACCCGACCGGAGAGATTTGCGCTTGGCGCGGCCAAAGGGCGACCAAGGCCAGCTATGACGGCTTGCGCAAATCCTGACGGCACCCTTATGGCAACCGTCGGGAGGCCTGCCAGAAGAAGCGGCGACAGCCGGTGTCCTTCTCGAAGAGGAACAACTATTGTAAGCGCTCCCGGCCAGAACCGCTCGGCAAGGAGTCGCGCATCGGCGGGGAATTCGCCATATTCGACAGCCATCTGAAGTTCGGACATATGCGCTATCAGCGGATTGAACGAGGGACGTCCCTTCGCTTCATAGATCCGGGCGACGGCTTCGCCGTTCCAAGCATCGGCAGCAAGACCATAAACCGTTTCGGTCGGAAGCGCTGCGAGACCGCCGCGCTCAAGCACATTGCATGCGGTTTTAACGGCTATCTCATCATCAGCTCTTATGATCTTTGCCATGACTGTCCTTTCGGTCGCCGCGTTCGTTAACCTTCCTTAGGTTGGGCTGGCAATCCCCTCGACCATCACCTGCGACCATTCAACGGTAATTTAATTGACGTGAACGACTTGAACCTTACGTTTACGTAAGATAGAGATGTTCAACATACGGTGTCCGTTGTGCACAACTCGGTGGTCCTCGCTTCCGGTTGTCACAATCGGCCTTTTCGGACAGATTGATCGCCGAGGAATAAGGGTGCCAGTCAGTATCGCGTAGCCAGATGGCGCGAAGACGGACCGGGCACCGAGGGAGAGGAAGAGACAATGTACAAAGCCCCAGTCGACGAAATTGCCTTCACGCTCAAAAATGTTATCGGCCTTGGCGAGGCAATGGAGCAAAACCTTGCCGGAGATCTCTCCGAAGACCTTTTGACGGCGATACTTGAAGAAGCGGGTAAATTTGCGAACGAGGAAATTGCACCGCTTAATGTTGTGGGAGACCAACAGGGCCTGGCGCTCAAAAATGCTGAGGTGACGACACCGGAAGGCTTTGCCAAGACCTATAAGGCCTGGTGCGAAGCCGGCTGGAACAGCCTTACCGGTCTTGAGGACTTCGGTGGCCAAGGCCTTCCGACATCGCTTGCAACCGCCACCAATGAAATGTGGAACGCTGCGAACCTTTCGTTTTCGCTTTGCCCGTTGCTGACGATTGGAGCCATCGAGGCGGTCACAATGCACGGCAGCGATGACCTAAAAGCCACTTATCTGGAAAAGCTGATTTCCGGCGAATGGACCGGTACGATGAACCTTACCGAACCGCAATCGGGTTCGGATCTTTCAACGCTCAGAAGCCGCGCGGAACCAGAAGACGACGGATCGTTCAGGATCTTCGGCCAAAAGATCTACATAACCTTCGGCGAACACGACATGGCAGACAATATCTGTCATCTCGTCCTTGCCCGCCTACCCGATGCACCCAAGGGCGTCAAAGGAATCTCGCTTTTCCTCGTTCCCAAATTCCTGCCGAACGAAGACGGCACGCCCGGAAAGCGCAACGACGTTTTCTGCAACGGCATTGAGGAAAAACTCGGGATCCATGCGTCACCGACCTGCACGATGATTTTCGGCGACGATCACGCCGTCAACGAGACTGGGAAAGCGGGTGCCATCGGCTACCTGATCGGAGCGCCGCATAATGGTCTTGCTTGCATGTTCACCATGATGAACAGCGCGCGCCTCAATGTGGGAATTCAAGGTGCCGGCATGATTGACCGTGCCTACCAGCATGCCCTCGCCTACGCCAATGAGCGCAAGCAGGGCGCCTCGCCGCTCCATGATGGAAACGGCATGGCGCCGATCGTGCTTCATCCCGATGTCACCCGCAATCTCATGACAATGAAGAGCATGGGTCAGGCCTCGCGCGCCTTGTGCCTTGCCTGCGCGCACGCCCTCGACATGGCCCATCACGGCCCGGAAGACCAGCGCAGCTATTGGCAGGCGCGTTCTGATCTCCTGACACCGCTTGCAAAGTCCTATTCAACCGATGGCGCCGTGGAAGCAGCGTCAATTGGTGTTCAGCTCCACGGAGGCATGGGCTTTGTGGAGGAAACCGGTGCTGCGCAGTACCTCCGCGATTCCCGGATCCTGCCAATCTACGAAGGGACCAACGGCATTCAGGCAATTGATCTCGTTGGCCGCAAACTGCGCATGGACAACGGTGAAAGCGCCAAGGCCTTTATCTCCGAAATGCGCGCCATTACCGAAGACGTTCGCCAGGCGAACCACGAGGCTTTCGGCCATATGGCAACGCGCCTTTCGTCAGCCCTTGATGACCTTGAGGCGACGACCGAATACATGCTTGAGCAGCTTAAAGCCGGGGCGCATTCTGAAGCTTTTGCCGGGGCCACGCCTTATCAGAAACTCTTCGCACTCACGGCGGGCGGCGCGTTCCACGCAAAGGGAGCTCTCTCATCAGCGAAGACAATGAATGGGAGCGGACCGGAGCACGCCCGGATCAAGAGCGCGCGATTCTTTGCAGAGAACCTGTTGACGGAAACATCGTCACTCAGGGCAACGGTCCTTGATGGTGCGCAAGGAGTCCTTGCAGCCACCGAAGACCTTCTCGCAAGCTAGGGCGGAGCTGTCATGACTGACCACATCAAGATTACCGAGGAAGACGGCATCCGTATCGTGCGGATCGATCGTGTTGAAAAGAAGAACGCGCTCACACAAGACATGTATCAAGCCATGGCCGAAGCGCTTGAAACGATGGGTGACAGCGATCTCGGCGCCATCGTATTCTTCGGAGCGCCCGAAATCTTTACCGCCGGGAATGACATTTCCGACTTCATGGCGCGGGCCATGACAACGGATCTCACCACATCACCGACGATCCGTTTCCTGAAAGCGCTCGTCACATGTGAAAAACCAATGCTTGCGGGTGTCGACGGGAAGGCGATTGGCGTTGGAACCACAATGCTGATGCATTGCGACCTCGTCTACGCGTCCGACCGGGCGAGCCTTAAGACGCCCTTCCTGACCCTTGGCCTCGTTCCGGAAGCCGGATCCAGCCTGCTTGCTCCCAAGATCATGGGACATCATAGGGCTTTTGAATTGCTGGTCCTTGGCGAGACCTTTTCGGCAGAAAGGGCACGTGAAGCCGGCCTTGTGAATCAGGTAGTTGAAGACAGTGAGCTTGAAGCGGCAACGCTCGCAGCAGCACAAAAGCTTGCAAGCCTGCCGCCGGAAGCGCTCAATCTTTCACGTGGCCTTCTGCGCTCCAATAGCGAAGACATCATTGCGCGGATCGAAGAGGAGTCGCGACTGTTCGCCATGCGTCTAAAGTCTGACGAAGCACGTGAGGCTTTCATGGCCTTCATGGAAAAGCGCCCGCCTTCTTTCGTGAAGAAAGCCAGCTGAGGAAGAGCGGACAGCGAACGCGCAAGAAAAGGACGAAAGCCAGGGAGGGGCATATGGCTGATCTTTCAGGAAAGACACTCTTTATCACAGGCGCTTCGCGCGGCATCGGCAAGGCCATTGGCCTGCGCGCCGCACGCGATGGCGCGAATGTCGTCATTGCCGCCAAAACGACCGTGCCGCATCCGAAACTGGAAGGGACGATCTACACGGCGGCCGAGGAGATCGAAGAAGCAGGTGGCAAGGCGCTTGCGATCGTGGTCGACGTGCGGGAGGAAGAAAGCGTTGCCGCTGCGCTCGATCAGACCGTTCAAACCTTTGGTGGCATTGATATTCTCATCAACAATGCCTCAGCGATCAATTTGTCGAACACGCCTTCCCTCGAAATGAAGCGCTTCGATCTCATGCATCAGATCAATGCACGCGGCACCTTCATGACGACGAAGCTGGCGCTGCCTTATCTGCGCGAGGCTGACAATCCGCATGTTCTGATGCTCTCGCCGCCGCTTGACATGAAAACGCAATGGTTCGCGCCCCATGTCGGATATTCCATGGCAAAATTCGGCATGAGCCTTTGCGTCTTGGGATTTGCCGGAGAATTTGCGCGCCTTGGTGTTGCGGTCAACGCGCTTTGGCCAAGAACCACAATTGCGACGGCCGCCGTTGGCAATCTTCTCGGCGGCGATCAGATGATCAAGGCAAGCCGCACACCCGACATTATCGCCGATGCGGCGCATGCGATTTTCCTGAAGGATTCGAAATCCTTCACCGGCCAATTTCTGATCGACGACAGCTTTCTTCATGATGAAGGTATGCGCGATTTCGATCCCTATCGCGTCGATCCGACGATGCCATTACAACCGGATTTCTTCGTACCGGAAGATATGCCGCCCCCACCGTCTGTGAGCCTGAAGCCGCTGACGACCTGACCGGCATACGTCAACCGATCACAGCACCGTCCTCCAAAAAGGCAGCAATTTCCGTTTCACTGTAACCCGCATCACTGAGCACTTCGCGCGTATGTTCCCCGAGCTGCGGAGCAGACCGCACAATTCTGCCGGGCGTTGCGGAGAACTTAACGGGCAGTCCGATCGCTTTCGTGGAGCCTGCAACGGGATGCTCGGTTTCGACAACCATATCCCGCGCCTGGGTATGCGGATCTTCGTGCATTTCGGTGATGCTTGAGACCGGACCGGCGGGAAACCCGCCCGAATTCAAAAGCTGAAGCCAATCGTCCGATGGGCGTTCGATGAAGATCCGGGTGAGTTCCACCTCAAGGTCTGAACGGTGCGCCATCCGGTCCGCATTGGTTACAAAGCGCGGATCGTCTTTCAGGTGCGCTGCTCCAATGAGATCGACGAGGCGTTCCCAGTTCGCCTGATTTGCCGCGCCAAGGGTAATCCAGCCATCTGCTGTTTCGAAGGCCTGATAAGGTGCGTTCAAGGGATGAGCTGAGCCCATTGGCTCTGGATCGATTCCGCTCGCAAAAGCGATCGCCGATTGCCAATAAGTGTGCGTGATTGCAGCTTCATAGAGCGAAGTATCGACGATCTGCCCCTCGCCGGTTTTTGCACGGCTCTGCAACGCCGCGCAGACTCCCATGGCAGCGAGAATACCCGCCGTCGTATCTGAGACCGGTGGACCGACCTTCACAGGCGGACGGCCAGGCCTTTCCCCGGTGATCGACATCAGTCCCGACATGCCCTGGGTGATCAGATCGAACCCGCCACGACCGGCATAGGGCCCGGTCTGTCCAAAACCGGAAATGGCGACATAGATTAGGCCCGGATTGTCCGCCTTGAGGCCTTCGTAAGAGAGGCCGAGCTTTTCCATTGTGCCCTTGCGGTAGTTTTCGATCACGACATCAGCGCTTGCAAGAAGGTGGCGCAGGACCCCGCGCCCGCTTTCTTCCTTCAGGTTGAGACACACTCCGCGCTTGTTGCGGTTCATGATCATGAAGGCAGCGCTTTCGCCATTTACGGTGGGTGGCACCATGCGCCGCGTGTCATCTCCTGATGGCTTTTCCACCTTGACAACATCAGCGCCCATATCGGCAAGCATCATGCCGCACACCGGACCTGCCATAATGTGAGCAAGTTCGATCACCTTCACCCCGTCGAGTGGTCCGAAACCGCTCCCTGTCATATTCCCTCCTCCCGAAACGCTCGCAATCCGGCTCTAGCGGCCTTGCCATTCCGGCTTACGCTTTGAAAGGAATGCCTCCATGCCTTCCTTGAAGTCCCGGCTCATATAGGTCTCGACAATGATATCGTCGCCATTCGCGCCGGGACCCTCCGTGCGAAGCCTCCGCAATCCCTCTTTGGTCGCGCGCAGCGTGAGCGGGGCATGGCTTGCAAGCGCGCCCGCCAGTTCAACCGCTTGCTCCATAACCGCTTCGGCATCCGCCAGAACATCGCTTACCAATCCGATAGAGGCTGCCTCCTCGGCTTCGATCAGGCGTGCAGTGAAGAGAATTTCGCGAAGCCTCCCGGTTCCGATTAAACTCGAAAGCCGGTTGAGATTGCCGATCGACAGACAATTTCCAAGTGTGCGTGCAATCGGAAAGCCGAACTTCAGGCGTGCATCGGTGATCCTGATGTCGCAGGCCGCAGCTATGCCGGCTCCGCCGCCTGTACATGCACCAGTGATTGCCGCAATCGTTGGAAGCGGACACATTTCAACATCACGCAGCACGCGATCCATTGTTCGCTCATAGGCGAGTGCGTCGTCTGGCGTTGAAAAGGCGCGGAACTGTGTCATGTCCGTTCCTGCCGCGAACGCTTTCCCACCAGTGCCCGAAATCACCAGCGCCTTTATCGCTCCATCCGGTTTCGCGGAGGCACAGAGATCCGCAAGGCGTTCATACATCTCAAAGGTCAGCGCATTGCGCGCCTGCGGTCGGTTGAAGGTTATGAAACCGATTGCGTCCTTTTCTTCGTAAAGAATGTCGTCCGACATGCTCCCTCCCGTTCCCAAAGACAGGAGCTTCTTTTCGCATGTTTCAGGAAAGCTTCAAGCCGACGCTCGCCATGTCCTGCAAAAAGCGGTCGCTCGAAAGATAGGAGAATTCAGCCGGGCGCCGCTCGGCAATCGGATCGAAAATTACCGCATCACCACTAAGATCCTCGATTGCCGGATGGCACATGATCACCGTCCAGTCATCACGCCGGGCGGCCAGTTTGAGGAAACGCGCCATTGAGACCGGGAATTCTTCGGCGGCCACCTGGTCGATCACACCGAGAAAGCGGTCGTTGCTCGAAAGCCGGGCCTTTGCGAGTTCGGCTTTGAAGCGGTCGGAAAGTATTTTGACAATCGACGCCCGTAACCTGGCATTTCGCGTCTTCATGATGTCGAATAGGGGAACGGAACACTGACGCACCCATTTGAGCGATGGGCCTTTGTCCTTCGCAATCCGAGTCACTTCCGCGCCGAGCCTTGGCAGGGTGTGGCAGTGTTCATGACCGTCGAGATAGTCAGGCGGACGGCTGAACATTGCGCAGAACCGATCGTATTGCGCCTCGATCTCTGCTGTCAGTTGTGCGTGATTTAGAGCACCTCGCAATGCCGCAAAAAGCATGTCGCGGATCGATGGCATCATGCCGTCTGGCGTGACGCCAGGTAGGGTTGTTAGGGGTTGATATTGCGTGAGTGTTATGTGCAGTCCGATTTCAACCGGACAAGGTGCATTACTTGCCGCTTCCGCGAGGCGATCAGCGCTTTCTTCTCCGAGGGTTTCAAGTGCCATGACGCTGACAGCGTTGAGCCTGCCCGCCGAGACAAGGGCGATTGCCGCCTCATCGATTTCCGGTTTCAGACCGAAATCATCGGCACAGACCGTCAATCGTGCCAAGGCAATGCTCCTCTCGGGACGTGTCATCGCTTACAAAATGACAAACCGCTTTGTCACACGCAATTGTCAAAATAGCTCAGGGTGCGGTAAGATAATGCAGGTGATCGTCTTAAACTGCGCATATTGGCGCAGTAAAGTGGGTCGTGAGCATGTTGTAAGGAAAGTGGTTGCGAAGATGATCTCGAGCCGTCCTTCCCTTTCTCAAATGGGTCCGCCGAATACGGCAGAGCCAACCCTTTCGGTCGTCATACCGACACTAAACGAACAGGACAATATTGACGCGTTGCTTGAACGGCTCGTTCCGGTCCTTGACGGCATGAAGATGCCCTTTGAGGTCATCTTTGTGGATGACGGCAGCACGGACGGAACAGCCCGCCGCATCGCTGATAGAAATCGAACCGATGATCGGATTAAGCTTGTACGGTTCAGCAGAAATTTTGGGAAGGAAGCGGCACTCAATGCCGGGCTTTTCTATTCGCGCGGCAAAGCCGTCATCCAGCTTGACGCCGACTTGCAGCACCCACCCGAAGTTCTCGATGACTTTGTGGCGCTTTGGCGGAACGGCAATGACATCGTCTACGGAAAACGCGCCTCAAGGGCCCATGAAGGACTCATCCGACGTGTCCTCGCCAAGAGCTTCTACAAAGTGTTCGGGATTATCTCTCACGTGAAGCTCATGGAAGGGCTTGGAGATTTTGTTCTTCTCGATCGAAAAGTCGTCAATGCACTGCTTTCGCTGCCGGAGCGCGAACGATTCACAAAAGGGCTTTATGCCTGGGTCGGCTTCCAAAGAGCATCGGTGACCTTCGAAATCGGAAAACGCCTGGCGGGCCGGTCCGGCTTTAACTTGAGGCGTCTCATGCACTTTGCGATGGACGCGATTACGGGATTCGGATCGGTACCGTTGAAAGTCTGGAGTTTTGTCGGTCTTGCAATGGCAATCAGCGCCATGGCGCTCGGCGGCTATTTTATTCTTGAAAAGATCCTTTGGGGCTCGAATGTTCCCGGATATCCATCGCTGATGGCGGCAATCTGCTTCTTTGCCGGTGTTCAGTTGATCGGGCTTGGTATTGTTGGTGAATATCTCAGCCGCGTTCTCATGGAAGTGAAGCAGCGTCCCCTCTACCTCGTACAAGAACACGTCGGTTTCGAAGAACCGGCAACAAAAGACGATGGACCAGCCACTATCAGGCGTGTAGCTGTCTAACAGAATCCTCCTTCACCGTTCTCCCGGGACACTCCTTGATGGGCAAAAGTGCACTGAATGTCCTGTGCTTGCTGACACTTGCAGGCGTATTCGTCGCTTTTGCTTCGCCCTGGTTCTTCGGAGGGATGGTCGTCCCGTTTGACGCAAAAAACCATTTCTACCCGATGATCCGCTTTCTCGCAGCCAGCCTAGCTGCAGGTGAAAGTCCGCTTTGGAGCCCCTACCACTACGCCGGCTTTCCAATGGCGGCTGATCCGCAATCGATCCTCTTTACTCCGTCCTTATGGCCGGCGGCGCTTTTCGGCCCGGAGCCATCGATGGCGTTTGTCGATCGGATTCATCTCTTGCACCTGCTTATTGTTGGTTTTGCCGCTTTCGCCTTTGCCCGTACGCGGGGCTTCTCTCATGCGGCGGCTATGGTGACGGCTCTCACCGCCATGTTCGGCGGCGCCATTGCAATCCGGCTTGAGCACGTCCTGATGACGGTTAGCATGATGTGGTTTTGGATCGCGCTCTGGCGGCTCGAATGCCTCATTCGGGACGGCGCGATATGGCGAGGGCTTCTGTTCGGGCTCGCTCTCTCTTTGATGCTCGTTGACCGCAATCATGTCGCCTTCCTCGGGGCTTTCGTGCTGCTCACCTATTTCGGATCGCGGGTCTTCTCGCTCTCCGGTGAGCATACGCCCCGCTCCCGCATTGGCGCTGTCGTGTCTGCAGGTTTTGGCGGCCTTCTTGCCATCGTTCTTCTCGCCGTCCCACTGATCTTGCTGCTCGAACTTGCTAGCCTGAGCAACCGGCCGGCATTCGAACTCAAAGAAGCGAGTTTTCAGTCACTGCATCCCGCAGCACTCCTAACATTCCCAATGGCAGAATATTTTGGTTCGCTTCGCCAAGCCGGGCTTTATTGGGGTCCCGGCGGCATGCAATGGGGCGGAGAATTTCTCCGAATGCATAGAGGCATGCTACACATCTATTTCGGTATCCTGCCCGCAGCATTGATCATATGGACGGGCTTGGGGCGGGGCGCGCTTTTCGCCCCCGGGATCCGATACTTCACAGCCCTCACTTTCGTTTTGACCCTTTATGCCCTGGGCCGCTACACGCCGGTCTATGGGTTCCTCTACACCTGGGTTCCCGGTGTTGATCTCTTTCGGCGCCCCGCTGACGCCGTCTTCCTGATTGGCGTATCTGTCAGTTTCCTGTCCGGTGCTCTTCTCGACCAGGCTCTCAGACGCGAAGACCGTGCGGTGAAAATCAGCAATGCGCTGATTGCAATGGGTACAGCCGCCGTCGTCCTGTTTTCGGCTTTGCTCCTGGCGTCAGGCCGCGATCGTCTGGACACGGCGCTCCCAAGTCTCGCGCTGCTGATAATCAGCGCGGTCGCTGTCATCGTCATCATCGAGGTTGCCCGCAAAACACCGTCGTTTCGTGGTCTTCTGTTGGTGGCGCTTATATCTCTGGTTGCAAGCGATCTTGCCCTCAATACGTCAGGCCTGCGCAACAATACGCGTCCTCCGGACAATTATCTGGCCCTTGAAAATCCGGCAAGCGACCCCGTCTTCGCCCGCCTCCAAGAGCTAACCCGGACCCTTGACCCAACCGGTGTTCCCTATCGTGTCGAAACACTGGGCCTTGGTCCAACCGTACAGAACATAGGCCAAGCCGCTGGCTTCCACGCTGTGCTCGGCTACAACCCGATCCGGCTCGGCGAGTTCGAAATCCTGATTGCACCCGGCATGCAAAATAACGCCGCGAACAAACGCACATTCGGTGCGGCGATGACTGGGTATGAGAGCACCATGACGAACAATCTGGGTCTTCGTTATCTGGCACTTGGCGCACCGATTGAGGACGTTGACCCGAACCTTGGAAACCACCGGTTCCGCCTCATCGAAACAATCGAGCGAAAGGGTAAAACGGTTTATCTTTACGAAAATCCCGATGCCGCGCCGCGCGCGGTGCTTCTGGGCAGTGGCGAAGTTGGTGGCGATGTTCGAGTGACACGATACGGCCAAGGTGAAATCCGGCTTCAAGCAAAGACGGATGCTCCGGCCCTGCTTGTTGTTCACGATTTCTACTATCCCGGCTGGGTTGCAACGTTGAACGGTGCGCCGGTACCCGTCGAAAAAGACCAGGGGATCTTTCGGGCCATTCAGCTTCCGGCGGGCGAACATGTTGTCGTGATGAGTTTCAGGCCGTTTACGATGTCCCGTCTCAAACAAGCGGCGGGGCTTTGACATGCGACAGGTTGCGGGAGAATTCAGCCGGTTTCTAACAAGCGGTCTTGTGGCGACGGCGTGCCATTATGCTCTTCTGATTGCGCTTGTGGAAACGAAGGTAACCGGACCGGTTCTTGCAACGGCTCTCGGTGCAGTTCTTGGCGCGGCAGTTTCCTACGCACTCAACCGGCGCTTCACCTTCCGGTCAAGCCGAGCCCATACGGAAGCCCTACCGCGCTTTCTCATAATTGCTGCTGCTGCCGTTTTGTTGAATGCCGCTTTGATGGCTCTCTTCACGAACGTTCTCAGTCTTCCCTATCTTTATGCTCAGATCCTTGCGACGGCGCTGATCACTTTGCTGACTTATGGCGGCAATCGCTTATGGACGTTTCGTGCCCCCTCTGGCCGGGACCTTTGAATACCGTATTCGTGAGATAGCTTTGAAGATACGAGAGCTACGCCGCAAAGCGCGCTTATGATAGTCTGGCAAACCGGCGGTCATTCCGTTGAGCGCAAACGAACGTCAATGTCTGGAGTATTCCATTGGCCACTCTTCTGATTCATCACGACGCTTTTGAAAACCATGTGACACCCGCTGGCCACCCGGAGCGGGTCGATCGCATCAAAACCGTGATGAAAACCCTTGAGGAAGACCATTTTTCAGATCTCGTCAGAGAAGAAGCACCGATGGGCGATGCAAACCAACCCGCACTGGTTCATCCGGATCACTATATCGAAGCAATAGAGGAAGCGAGCCCGGAGGACCATCTCGTCCAACTGGACAGCGACACCTACATGTCACCGGGCAGCCTCGAAGCCGCGTACCGCGCGAGCGGCGGAATTTGCCGCGCCGTCGATCAGGTGGCGACGGGAGCGGCGGACAATGCCTTTTGTGCGTTGCGACCGCCCGGACACCACGCTGAAAAGGCTATCGCGATGGGCTTCTGCCTTTTCAACACCGTTGCGATTGCTGCCCGCCACGCGCAAAAGGCACACGGTTTCGAGCGCATCGCAATCGTCGATTTTGACGTCCACCATGGCAATGGAACGCAGGACATCTTCTGGGACGATGATAGCGTGCTCTTTTGTTCAACCCACCAGATGCCGCTTTTTCCTGGATCGGGCGCCCTCAACGAGACCGGTACAAAAGGCACGATCTGCAACGCGCCGCTGCGTTCCGGCGATGATGGCGGCCACTTCAAACAAGCCATGAATGAGCGCGTTCTACCAGCTGTCGAAAACTTCGGGCCGGACTTCCTCCTGATCTCGGCAGGCTTCGACGCCCATGAACGCGACCCGCTCGCCAATCTTCTCTTCACGGCCGATGATTTCCGGTGGGCAACTGGCAAACTGATGGAACTGGCTGGCCGCTTTTGCAACAATCGTGTGGTCAGTACGCTAGAAGGCGGTTATGACCTCGAAGGCCTCAGTGTTTCGACTTCTGCCCATGTCGAGACCTTGATGAAGGGATGAATGATGAGCGAGACCGGCACCACTCAACCGTCGG
Source organism: Pseudomonadota bacterium (assembly GCA_039180865.1). Classification (GTDB taxonomy): domain Bacteria; phylum Pseudomonadota; class Alphaproteobacteria; order Rhizobiales; family JACESI01; genus JBCDCU01. The sequence goes on from JBCDCZ010000101.1 coordinate 13,768, forward strand.
AAACGGACGAGAGTTTATCGGGCCTTGCCTTCGAACAGGCTTTAAAAGAACTTGAAACAATTGTAAGCCGACTTGAACAAGGTGATGTCGATCTTGAACAATCCATCAAGTTTTATGAGCGGGGTGAGGCATTAAAGCGACACTGCGAGAAATTGTTGTCGGCCGCAGAGATGAAGATCGAGAAAATTAGACTTTCGGCTCGAGGCGATGCTGAAGGTAAAGACGCAGTTGACATTGAGTAAGATCCTGAATTCTTCACACCCATTATTATGCGTAGTGTGTCGATCCGGTGTTCTACCATTGAAATTGCGACATTTTAGCACGATCTTTATATCCTTGGGCTAACGGCAAACAAAATTGCCTTTGTGCAAATCTCCCGTTAGATATGCTTCGAATATTTGCCGTGCCCAAACAGTATGGGTGCGATCAACGCGACGTTGCAGGCTTGTGAATACGGGCGGCAACACTAAGGTGCCCCGATCATAGTAACCGATTGGATGTGTGACATCATGACGAACCCTCCTGCCCCGCAAGCGCCCGAGACCCCACTTCTCGATACAATCAAGGAACCTGCGGATCTAAGACGTATCAGCGACGGAGA
>JBCDCZ010000102.1:0-14366 GCA_039180865.1 Pseudomonadota bacterium
AGCCTGCAGACTGCAGGCAAGGTCCCATGTCGGTTGTCGGCTCATGGTTGCATCAAGCGCAAAAATAAGACGGCCTTTCCGCGCCTGTCTTGCCTCACGAACCGGAGCGAGCGCACGGGCTTTCTCAACAAACGAAGAGATCTCACTGGCGCTCGATCGCGCAGTAACCTCTTTGCTGTTCTTTTCGCTACTCACCCTGTTGCTCCTTGACACTTCGCCTGGTGGTATCGCAACGCAGACGCACATGAAACCATTGTACCGTCACATCTAAGGCAGATTGAAACGCCATGGACGCGACCCAATGCTGCATTTAAGACATAAGGCCTGAACCGAGACTTGCCACACATATCAAACGAAGCCCTCCGCCACCATGCAAGATAAAGAACCGCAGGTTTGTCCCAGCCCAGGCGCCGTCCGTACCCTTGTTGCGAACCTGCGGCGACAAGGTGAGACAATTGCCCTTGTCCCGACAATGGGAGCCCTTCATGCCGGTCATCTGGCTCTTGTAGAGGAAGCCCATAAGACGGCGAGCAAGGTGATCGTATCAATTTTCGTTAATCCATCACAATTCGGGCCAGGTGAAGATTTCACGCGGTATCCAAGAACATTCGATACCGATCTTGCAGCCTTATCGCCCCTTGGCGTTGAGGCCGTCTACGCACCAGGTATCGACGACATGTATCCCGAAGGTTTCGCGACTGAAATTACGCTGAAGGGCCCTGCCCTCGGCCTTGAAACCGATTTCCGGCCTCATTTCTTCACGGGAGTTGCGACAGTTGTCGCAAAGCTCCTTCTTGCCGTTCTTCCTGACAAGGCAATCTTCGGCGAGAAAGACTATCAGCAGCTCCTGGTCATCAGGCAGATGGTCCGCGATCTCAATATTCCGGTGGAGATTGTCGGTGCACCGACAATCAGGGAAGACGACGGTCTCGCCTTGTCATCGCGCAATCAATATCTCTCAAGCGAAGAGCGCGCGCAGGCCACAACCCTCATTGAAAGCCTGAAAGCCTGTGCCCGTGACATAAGGAGCGGAATTCCTATTTCGACCGCATTGGACAGCGCCCGCTCGCAACTTGAAGCGAGAGGGTTCACGGTCGATTACGTTGCTTTAAGAAACGCTGAAACGCTCGAAGAGGTTGCGTCCGATTCAGATCATGCCGGTAAGCCGTTACGCCTTCTGGCCGCCGCAAAGCTCGGAGGCACGCGCCTCATCGACAATATTCCCGCCTGAACAAGGCCCGCCAATCAGATTTCAGTCGGATCGGTGAAGCGAACGGGTTGGCTCCTGCTCATAGAAGGCCGAGTTCCGCAAGTTCCAGCCGCAACTCAGGCGGCAACGCTCCCTCCGCCGTATCAATCGCACCGAGATCGTGCGGTGCGTCCTCCGGTTTTAAATAACGCCAACCCTGAAATGGACGGCGCGGCCAGAGCTGCGTTTGAATGATCCGCGGTTCTAGAACGATATCGCAGCGAACGATCCCGTCATCACCCTGATTCTCACGCAGATCGAGAATATGCTGGCGGGCCTGCATAACCCCCTTGATCACCCAGTAGAGCGATCCGCCCTCCAAAATGGCGTCGCGCTGTTTCGGCATGGTACGGGTTGTGTGGAACTGTTCGACCGGCAGCCCGCGTCGACGCGCTTCGTCCGCGCGAAAGTCAATCCAGGCTTGGAGACTCTCGATGCTGTCGGCACCGACACAGAGTTTTTGTAAATGCATCACCATGTGTCGAAGATAGCGCTTGCGACACCCGATTACCAAACAAGGTCAGTCTTTTTCCACAAAGGGCTTTCCGGCTTTTTTCCAGCCAAGAAAGCCTCCCTCCAGGTGACCGCAGTTCAGAAGACCAACTTCCTGCGCAGCCTGAGTGGCAAGTGCGGACCGCCACGCGCTTGCACAATAAAAGATGAAGATCTTGTCTTCGGCAAAAACCGGTTTGTGATATGGACTTTCAGGATCGATCCAGAATTCAAGCATTCCGCGCGGCGCATGCAATGCCCCATCGATCATCCCGTCCCGCTGCAGTTCGCGTACATCGCGAATGTCCACAAACTGAACGTTGTCTTTTCCGAGGAGCTCAAGGGCCTCGTCCTGCCCGAACGTTTTGACGTGCCGATTGGCAGTCTCGACGAGGTCCTTTACCGATTTTCTCGCTTCGCTAATCAAAGCGACGCTGCTTATTCACTGACGACTGCAACCGCAGAGGGTTCGATTGCGCCAAAGATAGAAAAAACTGCAAACGCGCCGAGAAAGATGGCCACAGCCCAAGTGGTCACGCCCCAGCATGATTTTTGAACGTCTTGTTCGTCCATTGTCTGAATTGTCCCAGTTTGTTTTCCCCTCCGGTGCATCGCATGTGCGGCACCCCGGATTTCCGCTAATACGATCTTGTTTATGGTTACGCAAGTGTTAATGAGGGCTTGTCACGACAAGACACGATTTCTGCCGCACTGGAGCCGCAATTCACGCATGGATTTCCACATATTAAATTTGCTCGCGGAAATTTTCTCCGTTCTGGATCTTGTAGCGATTTCATGGTTCTTAGGCGCCAGCATCGTCTATTCCTGGTATGCGGAGCGCGGGCCGAATGCGCATAAATCACTTTCACGGCACATGGACAAGCAGCGAGAGGCCTGGCTGCGCGTTCTTTTGACGCGGGAACTGCGAATCATCGATACGTCCATCATCACGGGCCTTCAGAACGGGACCGCCTTCTTCGCATCCGCCTCACTTCTCGCTATTGGCGGCTGCTTTGCGCTTCTTGGTTCAACCGAGGAAGTCTCGCGGCTCCTAAACGATCTACCCATCGCTATCGCGACCCAGCCCGCGCAATGGGAGCTGAAGGTCATCGGGCTCCTTCTGATCTTCGCCTACGCTTTTTTCAAATTCGGCTGGTCTTTCAGATTGTGGAGTTATGCTTCAATTCTCCTGGGTGCGATACCGATGCCCAGTGAGCAGGACGAGGCCAAATCAGAGCGCTGTCTCCAAGCAGCACTCGGTATGAACAAGGAGGCAGCGAGCCATTTCAACAGAGGGCTGCGTGCGTTCTTCTTTTCCCTTGGCTTTATCGGCTGGTTTATTGGACCGGTGGTATTCATACTTGCGACCACATTGATCGTGTTTGTGCTCTATAGAAGACAATTCCATTCGGGTTCCGTCAAAGCAGCACGGCTGAGCTTGCCGGATGACACAAGATGACACGGAGTAACCCTGCAACAGATCAAAGATCAGGCAGCGAAACTGAAATCGAAATGCAGATTCGTGACCTGACGCAGGCACGCGGCCCCGATAAATCCATCTGTCCCTCCGAGGTTGCCCGCGCCGTCGCAGGCAAGGATGAGAAACAATGGCGATTGTTGATGAAATCAATCAAATCAGTCGCGGTGGAACTCGCTCGTGCAGGTGTTATTCAGATTACCCGCAAGGGAGCGCCGGTCGATATCGACAACTTCAAAGGCATTTATCGGCTGTCTCTACCCAAAAAACCAACCGACCCTGATTAAACGCGATCAGTCCCATTGCGGTGAAAAGCCATAATCACAAATCCGATGGTTTTTGTTGGTTAGCGCCGAAATCGCTTCCATTTCATCGGTTGCAAGCGAAAAATCGAAAATGTCGAGGTTTTCTGCAAGCCTTTCCGAACGCCGGGTCCTTGGTATCGCGATGACACCGTTCTGCTCAACATGCCAGCGCAGAACAATCTGGGCGGGTGATTTATCGTGCGCCCGAGCAATCTCTGTCAGGACCGGTTCTGTAAAAGCCTCGCCGCGCCCGATCGGACAATACGATGTGAAAGAAAGCCCAAAACGCTGACACATTGAGAGAACCAGGTCCTGATTGAGGTAGGGGTGATATTCACACTGGTTGGTGACAAGCGTCTGGTTTGAGACCACATCAGCCGCTTGCAGAAGAGTTGTCGGAAAATTCGACACGCCGATATGCCGCGTCAATCCACGCTGCTGGGCATCAACGAGAGGTTCGATCATATCGGCAACGGCCATTCCGCCAGGCGGCCAGTGCACAAGCAATAAGTCGACCTGTTCGAGACCAAGGCGCAAAAGGCTGGCTTCAGCAGAGGCTTGAAGACTTCCCGGCCCGACCTCGTCGAGCCAGACTTTCGTTGTCACAAAGATATCGTCGCGAGGGATCCCGCTCGCCATCAAAGCCGCACCAACAGCTTCTTCGTTCTGATACATCGCTGCCGTATCAATGTGACGGTACCCGATCCGAAGAGCTTCAAGCACGATGCGGGCACATTCATCGCCGCGCAATTCCCAAGTACCAAGGCCAAGCGCGGGGATTTCGGCCCCCCGCGCCGATACGATTTTTGTCATGATTGCCGCCTCCTCGCCGCATCCGTCAGAGCGGCAAGTCAGCTCGCGCCCTGACGCCCGGGTGAGTTACCCGATGTCGTCGACAGACTTAATAATGCGGCCTGCCAGCCCGTAATCAAGGGCTTCCTCAGGAGTCATCCAATAATCACGGTCCGTGTCTTCTTCGATACGCTCGATTTTTTGGCCCGTAGCGTCGGAAAAAATTTGGTTCAGACGGCGCCGCATTTTGATGATTTCATGCGCCTGAATTTCAATATCGGAGGCAGACCCTCCGGCACCGCCGGATGGTTGGTGAAGGAGAAACCGTGTGTTGGGGGTGCACATACGCTGTTCTTTGGGAACGGACACATAGATAAGCGCACCAGCGCTTGCCACCCAACCGGTGCCAACGATGTTGACTGTCGGTTTTACAAAATTGATCATATCGTGGATCATATCACCCGATTCCACATGACCGCCTGGCGACGACACAATGACAGTGATCGGATCGTCAGACGCCTGCGCAAGCGCAAGAAGACGGGCCGTTGTATCACGTGCAAGGTCTTGGGTGATCTGACCAGTGATAAGAACGGTTCGACTGTCAAACAGGTGTTTTTCAACGCCCGGCATCGCCTCTTTCTTCTCGTCGTCCTCCTTTTTCTCGTCATCAAGGAAGGATGGTCTCAGCTCATGGGATGCGGGAGGCTTCATGAATGTCGTCTTTCGTTTCGATCGAATAACAGGTGTGATTGAAATAGCGTCCCTCAAACGAAATTGCCAGAATGATCTGCCTGCTCGGCGTCATAACCCCTTGCCTTTTCAAGCCAGAGTAAATGGACCTCGTCCCAGGTCGGGATTGTGTCGGTATTATATCCGAATGTCTTACCGGTCCCGATTGCGGGAAACGCCTTGATCGCGTTTCGATGGGCGCCGCGATAGAGAAACTTCCGCATCGCGCTTTCGCTCTCCCAGACACTCAACGTATGCCGAATACCGTTGATCGTTCTGGCCTCGGCACTGATGTTGCCAGGCGCCTGGTGAGCCTGAGCCATAGATGCGACCGCGTGCCGGTAAAAGAGCAGAATTTGAAAAACACTTCTCACCTGGAGGCCGGTTATTGAGACGTAGACGCGTTCCTGCATGACGCCGATCCTTTGTGATCATGTCAACGCCCATTACATGAGGCCGAACCACCAGCCGGCAAGCCACAAAAACACGAAAAACCCAACCACATCCGTCACTGTTGTGACGAATGTCGACGACGCGATCGCAGGATCGATCTTGAGTTTCGATAAGCCGATTGGGATCAGAATGCCCGCAAGCCCCGCCGCAAACAGGTTCGCAATCATGGCGACGGCGATTACCGCTCCGAGCTCCACGTTGCGAAACCAGATTATGGTAACAATGCCGACCATCACGGCAAACACCAGGCCATTGACCAGGCCGATAGCCATTTCTCGCAAAATAATCCGGCGTGAATTGAAGTTATCCATATCCTGAACCGCAAGCGCGCGCACCGCGACGGTCATGGTCTGTGTTCCGGCATTTCCCCCCATGGAAGCAACAATCGGCATCAGCACCGCGAGCGCCACCATCTGCTCGATGGTTGCATCAAAAAGACCGATCACAAGCGATGCAATGACCGCCGTGACAAGATTGACGCTGAGCCAGGTGAAACGGCTTTTAACCGCACTCCAAACTTTGGTTGAAAGGCTTTCATCACCGACGCCTGCAAGCCGAAGAATATCCTCCTCAGCCTCTTCATGGATCACATCGACAATATCGTCGATTGTCAGCACGCCAACCAGACGGCGGCTGTCGTCAACCACGGCGGCCGAAATAAGGTCATAGCGTTCGAAAATCCGGGCAGCCTCTTCCTGGTCGACATTAGCATCGATGACCATCTGGTCTTCGATCATGATGTCGCGGATCGAGACGGGCCGTTTGGTACGAAGGATCTTGTCGAGTGCGACGCTGCCCACCAAACGATAGGTCGGATCGATGACGAATATCTCATAGAAATCGTTGGGAAGATCATCCGATTCACGCATGTAATCGATCGTCTGGCCAACATTCCAGTAAGGCGGCACCGCGATGAAATCGCTCTGCATGCGGCGACCGGCAGACTCGTCAGGATAATCGAGGGCTTTTGATAAGACTGCACGGTCTGCGAACGGAAGCTTGGCGAGGATTTCCTGTTGCTCAGGCTCGTCGAGGTCTTCCAGAATATAGACGGCATCATCGTTATCGAGGTCCTTGACGGCCTCGGCCACTTCATCAGACGTAAATTGGTCAAGGATTGTCTTGCGGTCGTCATCATCCAGTTCCGTGAGCGCTGCGAAACTGAAGTCGTCGCCCATTGCACGCACAAGTTGGAGACGCCGCGTTTGCGAAAGCGCTTCAAGAAGGTCCGCCAAGTCCGATTCATGCAAGGATCGGGTCTCAAGCAAGGTTGAGGCGACATCACCTTCGCTGAGTGCTTGGTCAATGCGCTGAACATAAGCTGTTGAGAGGGACCCGTCGTCGTCACGTGGTGCATAAACGGCGACTTCGCGATGGCCGTCGCACCCATTGTCCCGCTCTGATGCGCCTGCGTCCAACCGTACCCCCGTTAATTCGCATCTGACGCGATTGCTAACACGACGCTTCGTTCACCAAAAGGAGAGTTTCTTGAAAAATTCAGTTCAAAGTTCTGTAAAGAAGAGCCAATATATGTCTTTACGGGTTTGACTCTCGCGTAAATATCCATATGGTCCGCGGCAACAAATTCCGTACAATTTAGTGGTGAAACACCCTGTCTGAAACATCAGAAAAAACATTCGAAGAACTCGGGCTTAGCACGAAGGTTCTCGAAGCAGTAACTGCATCCGGATATACAAGCCCGACCCCGATCCAGGAAGGGTCAATTCCCCCTGCGCTCGAACGTCGCGATATTCTTGGGATTGCCCAGACCGGAACGGGAAAGACTGCGAGTTTCGTTCTGCCAATGCTGACGCTCCTTGAAAAAGGGCGCGCGCGGGCGCGCATGCCGCGTACGCTCATTCTGACGCCGACGCGGGAACTCGCCGCGCAGGTTGAAGAAAACTTCGTCAAGTATGGCAAGAACCACAAGCTGACCGTCGCACTCCTCATCGGAGGTGTCTCTTTTGAGGATCAGCTGAAGAAGCTCGATCGCGGAGCTGACGTCCTCATTGCAACCCCCGGTCGTCTTCTTGACCATTTTGAGCGCGGCAAACTGCTTCTGACCGGTGTCGAAATCTTCGTGATCGATGAAGCAGACCGGATGCTCGATATGGGGTTCATTCCCGACATCGAGCGCATCTCGTCGCTTATTCCCTTCACACGGCAAACACTGTTCTTTTCAGCGACCATGCCGGACGAAATTGAGCGCCTTGCCGATAAGTTTCTAAGCAATCCTGTCCGGGTTGAAGTTGCGCGCCAAGCGACGACTGCGAAAACGGTTTCCCAACATCTCGTTGCAGCAACCGGTGAATCCTGGGACAAACGGGCAAAGCTTCGCGACCTTTTGGCAGACGCTCAGGATCTGAAAAACGCGATCATTTTCTGCAATCGCAAGAAAGACGTTTCGGAACTCTTCAGATCCCTGGAACGCCATGAATTCCAAGTCGGTGCCCTTCACGGCGATATGGATCAATTCGCGCGAACGGCCATTCTTGAAAACTTCAGAACCGGTAAGCTTCCGCTTCTCGTCGCCAGTGACGTCGCAGCCCGGGGCCTTGATATTCCGGAAGTCAGCCACGTCTTCAACTTCGACGTTCCGCATAATGCTGAAGATTATGTCCATCGCATCGGACGAACCGGCCGGGCAGGACGGACGGGAACCGCCTACACGCTCGTCAGTCAGGATGACGAAAAGAATTTGAAGGCGATATTCGAACTCATCCAGACTGAGATCGATTGGCTCAATGACGCCGTCGACTTTGCTGCAGAGCGTGAAAAACGCCCGAAGCGCCGCGGCGGTCGTGGAAAATCAGGTTCGGAAGGCGGAGAACGCACATCACGCGCCAAAGCCGCCAAGGACGGATCAAAACAAAAGAAAGAGAGCGGACGAGCCAGACGGGACGCCTCAGAAGACGAAAAGGCAAACCGCAGACCATCGCGCAAAGACCAGGACCAGCCCGTTATTGGGCTCGGTGACCATGTTCCGGAGTTCCTTATTCGGCCAATTCGCAGCCGTAAGAGCGCATAGTCTGAGTATCGCCGCATTCTCACCAGCTTCCATGCTGGCAAACTCATAAATGCCAAACTACTTAACCCAGTGTTAAATTAATCAAGGCTATTTTGTGCCCACGTAAGCTGTGGGAAGCCTTGGGATGAGCATTCACAAAGAGTTTGAGAGAACTGTTCAATTCGCTGATGGTGCGCTTTCGCATATCAAGAAGAACAAGGTTCCGGCATACCCACACTCCTATGAAGTCTGGTATTCCTATCTGAGCGGCATCAATAAGGAATTGGTGAGCGCTATTGACGCGATGTACCAGAAATATGGGCGCGTCTCTCCGACACAGGTTCAGGAGCTGCACAACACTTATCTGTCAAAGAACCCGATCGGCGACAAACTCGATCAGATGGGCGAGGATTTCGCGGTCGAAGTCGACCGGCTTCTAACCATCATTGATCATTCCGGCCAAACCAAACGCGCTTTCGAGCAAATTCTCAATGAAGCGACAAAGAACCTTGAAAAACCGCTCGATCAGGAAGCCCTGAAGAAGATTGTCCGCGAACTGATCATTGAGACAACATCGATCCAAAGACGTAACGATGATCTTGAAGTCCAGCTGCAAAATGCCCGCGACAATATCGAGACGCTCAAAAAGCACATCGAGGAGATTCGCGAAGAAAGCGTGATGGACTCACTGACCATGATCGGCAACCGCAAGCATTTCGATCGCAATCTCGAGCTTGAAGTCGCCGCCCATCAGGAATCTGGTCATCCTCTGAGCCTCATCTTGTGCGACATCGATCATTTCAAACGGTTCAACGATACATGGGGTCACCAGGCAGGTGACCAGGTACTGCGTCTTGTTGCACTCGCCATCAAAGGCAATGTCAAGACGCAGGATATTCCATGCCGCTACGGTGGTGAGGAGTTCGCAATTATCCTGCCGAAGACCAATGTTGAACAGGCAACTGTCGTCGCAGAACGCATCCGCAAAACCGTCTCACGACGCGATGTTGTCAAACGCTCAACCGGCGAAAACCTCGGACGGATTACGATTTCCGCCGGGATTTCAACGCTTCATCCGAATGAACTGGGCCCAAGCCTCATTCGCCGGGCCGACCTTTGCCTTTATGCCGCAAAGAATTCCGGGCGCGACCGTCTCATTACCGAGACGAACGCCGTCATGCGCGACGTCGCGTGACAAGCTAAGCCGAATTTCAGACTGTCGATTGGTTGGCGCGCCTTAGCTCGGTGTCATGCCTTCAGGCAGCTTTGCTGGCGTCAGTTCGACCGATTCTCCGCAACCACATGCAGAGGTCTGATTAGGATTGTTGAACACAAAGCCGGTACGGAACTTCGTCACTTCGAAATCCACCTCTGTTCCAAGCAGAAACAAAATGGCTTTTGAATCGATGTAAATCTTGCCTTCATCGAAATCGACCACGTCGTCGCCAGGCTCACCGCCTTTGGTGAGATCAACGGTATATTCCATTCCGGCACAGCCGCCATTTTTGACGCCAATGCGGATGCCGTCGCGATCGTCCTGGCCATGCATCAGTTCACCCAAGCGGGTGCGGGCAGCAGGCGTCGCGGTAATCAGTTGCATTCCACCAAACATGCGATTTTCCTCAGGATTCAGTACCAGTTTAGCGCAACCTGCGCTTCCTCTGACATGCGCGAAATATCCCACGGAGGATCGAAGACCAGGTTAACATTGACCAATCCAACGCCATCCACCGAAGCCACTGCGTTTTCCACCCAGATCGGCATTTCTCCGGCGACGGGGCATCCGGGCGCCGTCAGGGTCATTTCAACCTCGACATCGCGGTCATCAGAAATGTCGACCTTGTAGATCAGCCCGAGTTCATAAATATCGACTGGGATCTCCGGGTCGTAAACGGTTTTCAATGAAGCGATAATATCGGTCGTCAGGCGTTCCAGTTCATCTGCGGGAATAGCGGACCCTGGAACTGAATTCTGGGCTTCAGCGCCTGCGTCGCTGACGACAGCCTCTGTCGATACGTGTTCGTTTTGCACCTGTTCGTCCATTCTCATGCCCCGATACCACTGAATTTCGCTCAAATGCACATTTACGCGAAGAAATCTTGGGCTTTCTTCAAAGCTGCTGCAAGGGCGTCGACTTCCTCACGTGTATTATACATACCAAAGCTTGCACGACATGTGGAGGTTACGCCAAACCTTTGCAAGAGCGGCTGCGCGCAATGCGTTCCCGCCCGGACCGCAATACCGGATCTGTCGATCACCATCGACACGTCGTGAGCATGGATTCCTTCCAGCTCGAAAGAGACGATTGCACCTTTTCCTGTGGCCTTACCAAAAATCTTCACGCTGTTCATAGCGCTGAGCTGTTCCATGGCGTAGGCGCAAAGATCTGCCTCGTGAGCGGCAATATGATCCCGCCCGATACTCTCGACATAGTCAATTGCAGCGCCAAGACCAATCGCCTGGGCAATCGGCGGGGTACCCGCCTCGAAACGGTGAGGAGAAGCGGCGTAAGTGACGCCATCTTCGGTCACATCCTTGATCATTTCACCGCCGCCCATGAAAGGCGGCATGGCGTTCAAAAGATCCAATTTGCCGTAAAGCACACCGATCCCTGACGGGCCATACAGTTTGTGGCCGGTGAAACAGTAAAAGTCTGCGTCAAGATCGCGGACATCGACCGGCATGTGAACGGCCGACTGGCTGCCATCCACCATGACCTTTACACCACGCTCATGGGCAAACGCGCAGATTTCCTTGATTGGTACCACGGTTCCAAGCACGTTCGACATATGCGTGATTGCAACCATTTTGGTGCGCTCGGTGAAAAGGTCCTTAAACGCATCCATCAGGAAATTGCCGTCTTCGTCGACAGGCGCCCATTTAATCACCGCACCGTGGCGTTCGCGAAGATAGTTCCACGGAACGATATTAGAGTGATGCTCCATGATGGAGAGAATGATTTCGTCACCCTCGCCGATATTCGCCCCGCCGTATGAGTGCGCGACGAGATTGATCGCCTCGGTTGACGAGCGCGTAAAGATGACTTCGTCAATGCTTCCAGCATTCAGGAACGCCCGGCACTTCTCCCGAGCGGCCTCATAAGCATCCGTCGTCGCATTTGACAGATAATGGAGACCGCGGTGCACGTTCGAATATTCATGGGAATAAACGTGGCTTACGGCATCAATCACTGCCTTCGGCTTTTGCGCAGAAGCACCATTATCCAGATAGACGAGTGGTTTGTTATGAACGGTGCGAGATAAAATCGGAAAATCCGATCTTATCCGCGCCAAATCATAAGCTTCAGTCATCGTGCTTTCAGCTAGCATCTGCATCCTCGCGCCCCCCGTTTGCGCAATCAGGCGTGGTCATCAAGCCAAGCGTCGATGATCGCGATCATAGCCTCTTCGAGCGCTTCGTCGTCCAGATCCTCGACAACTTCGTCAACGAAACCTTTGATCAGGATGGCGCGGGCTTCCCGTTCCGGAATGCCGCGCGACATTAGGTAGAACATATAGCTCGGTTCGATGTCGGCGAAAGTGGCGCCATGGCCGCAGGCAACATCGTCTGCAAAGATTTCGAGTTCCGGTTTCGCAGAAAAGTCGCCGTCGTCAGAAAGAAGCAGCGTATTGCATGCCATCTGGGCATCTGTTTTCTGCGCGATCTGGGCGACCCGGATCATACCCTGGAAAACACCTTTACCGTTACCGACGACTACGTTTCGGATGATTTCTTCCGACGTCGTGTGAGGCACCGCGTGGTTAAGGTCCATGGTGAGATCGATGTGCTGATCATCGCCGATAAGGTTGACACCGCGCAGGATGAACTCACTACCCTCGCCTGCGACCTTCACGTTGAGGTCCTGACGACAGAAACGCCCGCCCGCATTCACCACAAAGAGGGTCAGTTTCGCGTCAGCTTCGATCGATACATTGATCTGGCCTAGATGGGTTGCGGCGTCACCATTCTGAAAAACGATGAGGTATTTGGCATCAGCACCCGGTCCGACGGACAGATTGGTTACCGCCGTATTCTGGTAGGCAGTTCCATCACCACCGGTATAGCGCTCGATAATTGTTGCGCTCGCTTTTGCACCGATGTGAACATCATGCTGGCTTGTCGCAAGCTGTGCTTGATCGCTCGCCAAATGGCCGATCCCGATTGGAGTGTCTACGGAAGCACCATCAGCAACAGTGATATCTAAACAGTCGCCGCCAAGCGCCTGTCCCATGAGGCCGATCGTGTTCTCGTTCGGTATGTCACTCGTCAAAACACGTTCGGAACGCGAGAGCGTCACGCCTTCAGGCGCATCCTCGGCAAGTTCCGTGAAGACGTGTCCGTCAAGAACCGGAACGCTCGCCGCCTCAATCGCCGTCTTGTCGCTCTTTGCAAGCGTTTCGGCGTTTCCTTCGTCCGCACGTCCGGCAAGTGGCGGCACGTTTTTCAGATGCTGACGCAGATCGGTATAGTGCCACGCCTCAACGCGACGTGTTGGAAGACCTGTCGCCCTGAGCCGGGTCATGGCGGCCTGAGCTTCGGCCGACGCTTCACCACGTCCTTCAAACGCTTCGATGAGTGCCTCTTCGGCTGGGGTCAGCTTTTTCATTTGAACCACATTCATTAAGTCACCCCTCCGGTCAGGCCGCTTTGCTGATGATGTCGGCGTAGCCGTTTTCTTCAAGCTGCAGAGCGAGTGACTTGTCGCCGGATTCAATGATCTGTCCTTTGTAAAGAACATGAACGCTGTCCGGGACGATGTGCTCGAGAAGGCGCTGATAGTGAGTGATCACGAGAAAACCGCGGTTTTCAGCACGCAGTTGATTGACACCTTCGGAAACGACTTTCAGTGCATCGATATCAAGCCCTGAATCGGTTTCATCAAGGACGCACAATTCCGGCTGCAGCAAAGCCATCTGCAGGATCTCCGCACGCTTCTTCTCGCCGCCGGAGAAGCCGACATTAAGAGGGCGTTTCAGCATATTCATATCGATCGCGAGTTTACCTGCCGCTTCCTTCACAAGGCGGATGAAATCAGGTGTTGCAAGTTCATCCTCACCGCGCGCCTTGCGCTGGGCATTCATCGCGGTCTTAAGGAACGTCATCGTCGGAACGCCCGGAATTTCAACCGGATATTGGAAGGCAAGGAAAAGGCCAGTTGCAGCCCGTTCTGCGGGATCCATTTCAAGGATGCTCTCGCCTTTGAAAAGGATGTCGCCTTCCGTCACCTCGTAATCCTCGCGACCGGCGAGGATGTAAGAAAGCGTGGATTTACCAGAGCCGTTCGGCCCCATGATCGCGGCCACTTCGCCCGGTTCAACGGAAAGGCTCAAGCCACGGATGATTTCGGTGCCGTCTTCGGCAATGCGCGCATGGAGGTTTTTGATTTCAAGCATGATGTTTCTCGTTCGCTAAACGTTTGTCTGAAGCGCGGCGATCCGATCCGGCTTCCCTGTTCATTGGCGCGAAGGTGTCGCCACGCCTCAGCGGTCAACGCGACACCTTTGCAAGCGCTGTTTACCCGACGCTGCCTTCCAGGCTGATGGAGATCAGCTTCTGGGCTTCAACGGCAAATTCCATCGGCAATTCCTGGATGACCTCGCGGACAAAGCCATTGACGATAAGCGCTGTCGCTTCTTCCTCATCGATCCCGCGCTGCATGCAGTAGAAGAGCTGATCTTCGGAAATCTTCGAGGTTGTCGCCTCGTGTTCGAACTGTGCCGACGCATTCTTCGCCTCGATATAAGGCACAGTATGCGAACCGCATTGGTCTCCAATCAGAAGAGAATCGCATTGCGTAAAGTTCCGAGCGTTTTCCGCTTTGCGATGCGCGGAAACCTGACCACGATACGTGTTCTGGGAGAA
>JBCDCZ010000103.1:0-14272 GCA_039180865.1 Pseudomonadota bacterium
GTACCTAGCAGGACTATTGTGTCGCCAATGCAACACTTCGCGGTGCGGCATATGGGCTTGGCCATTACCAGCCTTAAAATATCAGGTTTGAATAGGTTCCCCGCGGAGAGGTCGATCCCGGCAGTACCCATAAGACGAAAAGGGGTGTGTTGCCGACTGAGCTATTGGGCTACCGGGCTACTGGGCAGTAGGATAATAGCCAGGGTAGAGGCGTATCGGTTTTGGTCTTTGGCTAACCCCGTTCACCCTCCGCTAAATCATAATTCCAGCTCAATTGAGCAATCCTTATACGTCACCCGTCAAAACTTTAGCGTGCCACCAATCCCAAATGTTCGAGGGCGGCCAAGCAATTCTTCTCCGAAGAAGCGCTGTAATATGATCCGTTCGTCCGTTACGTTGTTCACGAAACCCTCAAGCCGGAATGTCCGTTTATCATCGATTTTGTATTCGTAACCCGCATTGAGGTCGACTACGGTGTAAGACGGCACGGGCTCACCGCCAAGAAACACCGTATCGACTTCGCCAATATGGCGGACTCGTGCCGATGCGTCGAAACCGAGATCCGAAACATAAGTAAGGCCGAAATTGAAGGTAACATTCGATGTGCGCTCAAGTTCTGAGCCCTCAAATGCCGCGAGAACCGGACCGGCATCCGTAATTTCCGTCTCTAAAAGGCCTATCCCGCCGCTTGCGACCAGGCCGTTGACAATCTCGAAGCTCCCCTCAACCTCACCGCCGAAACCACGCGCGTCGGGTACATTACCAAAAAGCGCGATGCCGTTTATCGTGAGACCACCCGCGCCAGCGACCTGAGCGTCCTCGAAGGTGTAAAAGAAGGCGCTTGCGTTCAGCGTCGCGCGACCGCCAAGAAAGCTGGACCTTGTGTAGAGCTCATGCTGCCTCAGGCGTTCGGAATCGAAGATGGTCGATCCCGCTGAGGGATCGAAAACGTCGAAGTCTAGGCCTCCGGGCCTGAAGCCCACCGAGTATTGGTACCCGACAGAGACATCTTCCGTCACTTCGTAGCGGAGCCCGACCTTCGGCAGGAAAGCCGTCTCCGAGACATCGAGGATTTCGGGAGCCCCGAACGAGGAGGCAAACGCCCTGCTGCGGTCGTCGATTTCAACCCGTCCACCGGCAATAAGTGCGAGACGGTCCGTCAGTCCGAATTCGACCTCACCGAAGATGCCGATATTCTCGATCTCGCCATCGAGGATGAAGTCGGGAAGGAAGGGAGCAGGGTTCGTAGCAGTAGCGCTCTCTTCCTGCCGCTCATAGGTTACGCCAAAAACCGCGCGGTTGACGACACTAATATCTTCAAACCGCACCAATCCCTCGGCAGAAATAGTCGTTGTATCGAAATCGTCTGATGCAAAGCTGATCGGCGACACACTAACAAAATCCAGCCGGTTTTCGAGATAAGACCCTCTTGCCTCAAATGTGATGTTCTCTGTCAGATTATAGCGGGCCTCGGCGCTGAAGACGTCCTGAGTTGTTTCAGCGGGCCCGACAGGGAATCCACTGTTCACAAAGAGACCTTCATCGGCCTCTTGGAGAAACGATTTGAAGGACTCGATCCGTTCGAACGTCGCGACAACTTCAAGATCGCGGATAGCGTCTGGGGTGATCAGGAGTTTCGCACGATAGCGACGCATTTCCTCGTCTTCCAGAAATTCGGTCATGTCCGCAGCAGCCGGGCTTGTGAAGTCGATGAAGCTCTCCCCGTCGGAGGCTTCGGCTGTGACGCGAAGGGCGAGTTGATCCTTGACGATCGGTACGTTCAGCATGCCCGCGCCACCGAACGTTCCCTGCTCGGTATAGCCGAAACCGCGCAGTGATCCCTCAAACTCATGGATCGGATCTTTGGTCTGGATCCGAATGTTGCCTGCGAGCGAGTTCCGCCCGCCGAGCGTTGATTGCGGACCGCGCGCGACCTCCACCTGTTCGGTATCCCACAAAGAGCTGATCGTCGGAATCGAACCGCTGACGTTCAACGGCCGGGCAACGCCATCCACGATCACATTGACGCGCGGCTGGGCCCCTGTGGTAAAGGCTGTTGCGCCGAAAATCCCGGCCGAGCCATCAATGCCGCGTACAACGGGTGCGAGGCTGTTTCCGGCTTCGAAGATCACGTTTGGAACTTCATCCACCACCGCAGTGGTGTCCAGATTCTGCGCCTGATCCGCCTCTTCTCCGGAGAGAACTGTCACGCTGGCGGGCGTGTCTTTCAGTGTTCGCCCGCTGCGTTCCCCCTCAATAACGACTTGATCGAGAAGAAAATCTCCATCCTGCGATGAAGCAACCTCCTGAAGGGCAAAGCTTCTGTCCGGTAGTTCAAGCACATGCAAGCCCGACCCTGCCACCATGGCCGCCAAAGCCTCATGTGTGGTGAGGTTACCTTTCACAGCCTTGCTCACTTTGCCCGCCATCAACCGTTGATCACCAACAATCGGCTGGCCCGTTTCGAGGCTCAATTCATTAATCGCCGCGTTGAGAGACTGCGCCGGAACATCAATTTGGTGCGTTGTTTGTGATGCATTGGATGTCGTTCCCATCACCATCAAACCGACGGATGCCGCCGTAGTCATCAGCGCTTTCTTCCACATACCCTTGTCCCCATTCGTCTACGGAAAAATTCGTTTCCTACTAATCAAACGACTGGGAATCGGGGTTGTTCTCTAAAAAAACTTGACGCGTTGACTCAGCTTCAATGACCAGCATCAGGCCCAACGGCTCGTCTTCGCATCCATGCCCGTGAAGTCTGCGGCAGGCTCTACGCAAGTGCATTTTGCAGCCTTATGGTTTGAAAAAACGGTTCTCAGGGGCCGACCACAATCGTTGCCAAAGGTGCTGCAGACCTGACATTTGCACCCTTAACTGCAGCGATTGTTCTCAGTGCCGCGGCTGGATCGCTAAGGTTCAATCGCCCGCCGAAGGGGGTCTGGCTAATATCATCGCTGAGAATGTAGACCGGACCCGGGATCCTGCGGTCCAGGATTTCAACAACATCACTGAATGTCATGCCATCCGCGACAATATCATCCTGACGCCAGATACCGATGTTTGCGAGCGGTGCTTGCGTGACAATCGGTTCCTGTCCCGGTGACCATCTGAGTTGATCGCCCGCGCTGAGTGCCATCCGCCTACCGTTGATGTCGACGTCCACACTGCCTTCAGCGACGCCGACGAGGATTTGGTGATCCAGTTTTGTCACTTCGAATTCAGTGCCGGTCACTTCGATAATGATACCGTCAACCCCGACCGCGAACCCTCTGGGGTCACGCTCAACGACAAAATAGGCCGCACCTTTGAGAAGCTCGACACGACGGATTTTGCCGTCAGACCTGTCGATGATTGCCGATGAAGCATCGAGTGTCACTTCAGCGCCGGACGCAAGCTGTACCGATTGTCGGTCCAGTCCGGTAATATGGTCAGCTCGGAGGTAAATCGAAGCAGGTTGATAGAAGAAGTAGAAAACCGCACCGATCGCCACGGCGAGCAACAAGATGATTTGCGGGGGTTTTTTCTGCTTCCGCTTCCTTGCCCGCCCGACACGCGTAGCAATCTCAACGCCTTTTGCTATACGCGCATAGGCATCGCGCTCTGCTTCGCCCCGCGCCAGAAATTCATCCCTGTCACGCTTGGCGTCCAGGTCGTCGGGATTGAGATCAAGGCGCTGGTGGATGCTGGCGGCTTCCCGCGCCCGTTTGATGTCTTCCGGATCCACATCATCAGGATCTGGCATGGCGAGCGACCCCGATTAGATTACCCCTGTACTTATGAAACGATTGGGAACGGCGATTGTTCTCAAAAAACTAGTTTTTCAAAACGCATGCAACGTAGACCATTGCATCCTGAACCAAGCTAAAGGCCCGCGACCGCACAACGCCCAGTTTCTTCCCAATCTCGGTATAAGACTTGCCGTCGACATATCGCATATGAAAGGCTTTCGCGCTCTTTTCTGGAAGAGATTCAAGCGCTCGTACCACGCGAAAAAGTTCCTGACGGGCGATAACGATGCGCTCCGCGTCGAAATCCATGTCTTCAAGGAGCATCAGGTCCGTCAGGATTTTTTCCTCGATGCGACGCGATTTGGTCCAGTCCCGCGCGAGATTGGTAACGATGCGTTTGAAAATGAAGAGCGCCTTATCCGGCGCGTAGTCTTTGCCCTCCCATCTGATCCAGCTGTCCTGCACGAGTTCCTCGGCAACGGCTCTGCTATGGACGACCCGCAAAGCGACTGAGATCAGCGCTTCTCGTTCTTTGACAAATGTTGTAAGGGCCTGATCCGCCATTCATTCGCTACCATGATTTCAAGATCGACAGGACTACGTGGTGTTTCGGTCTTCAAGGTTCGTTCATTCTGAATGAGCCCCGAAGCAGGATGTCGCTCTCAAAGATGTTGTTCTATTAGCTGGCTTCGCATGCGTGGCTGGCTGACAAGCTATAATGTAGCTTTCAAGCGCGGATGGCCGTCAAGGTCTCGGCGCGGGTCGACAGGTACCTAGCAGGACTATTGTGTCGCCAATGCAACACTTCGCGGTGCGGCATATGGGCTTGGCCATTACCAGCCTTAAAATATCAGGTTTGAATAGGTTCCCCGCGGAGAGGTCGATCCCAGTTGTGCCCAGGCGAAGATAATGTGTAGTTTGAGTAGCAACGTGATCGTTGGGCGTTAGTTTGGAGCTGCCTTCTAACCGTCTTTAACGTCATGGTTCAGATCTGACCGTCAAAAGTTAGCGGAGCCTCAGTTTGTTCAAATCCCAAATTGGATTTTAGAACGTAATTTTACCACGTACACCAAAACGCCGGGTCGGGCCGATCACGAGTTCTTGGTCCAATCCGAAAGTATCGGCAATACCGATTGGTGATGCTCCTGTAACCGTTGACGCATCCAGAACGTTTTCTACAAATCCCTCTACCGAAAAACTCTCGCCACGCAGGCCGCCGCGAAGGTTCAAAAGACTGAATGAATCAGCTGTGGCGTCTGCCGGATTGAGCAGGATCGATGTGCTTCCACGAAAAGAATATTCTGCGCGAATGAAAGCGGAAGCTCCACGGACAATTTCTTGCGGGTGTTCGTAATCCCCAACGATGGACGTCGTAAAGGTCGGTGCGTTTGGCAAGCCCGTGCCGGAAAGATCATCCGGTGTCCCATCGAGATCAAAGTCCGGCGCAGCGCTGAAATCGGTAAAGGAAGCGAAATTCAGACCGGTCTGGGTTTCAATGTTCAATCCGTCGATCGGGCGAACCGCAACACCGATTTCCGCCCCAACGCTACGTGCTGTTGCGGCATTTGTGATGGTCTCGATTGGTAGGCCACCCACGACTTCAAGGGCGGCCACTTGAAGGTCGTCATAATCGATGAAAAACCCGGTTCCGCTTACACTGAGCTTATTGTCGAACAATCGTGCGCGGAAACCACCTTCGATGTTCCGTGCCCTTTCCTCCTCAAAGGGTGTAAAGCCGAAGGCAGACGAGACAATGCCGCCTGGACGAAAACCAGTCGAAAACGCGACATAGGTGGACAAATCATCGGTCCAGTTGTACTTGATCGAGGCGTCCGGCGTAACCGACGTAAAAGTTTCAGTTTCGCTTTCGAAAGGGACCGGCGGCGCAAGCGCCGACAATGCGCCTGTGGAAATCGTTTCACCGCTCACCGAGACGTCATCAAGGCTGAACCGGGCACCGGCTGCGAGTTCAAGGCGCTCTATAGGGTTCCAGCGAACATCGCCATAAACGCCGAAAGTGAACACTTCCTGGAACGAACTGCTTACTGTGAGGCCGCCATCATCGGGAAAGCCAGGTGCAATGAATAACGAAAAAAGAGCAGCACCCGGATCACTTGTTGAGATAATAGTGTTTTCATTAAAGCTTATATTGGTTCCGAGATTAAGTGAAGCTGTTCCAAGGCTTTCCGATAGGGAGAAACGCTCACTCTCAAACCGGAACTCTTGTGCGATCGCCCTTTCATCTTGCTCAAAGGATGACACGAGAAAATCGGCTGAGGTAAAGTCACCATCCTCGTCGCCATCGAATTCCGACCGTAAGAAAGAAGTGGTTGACTTAAATGAACCGAATTCAGTTTCGTAAACGCTCTCAAATGAGCCAAGAAGGCGTTCAATTGCATCTTGTTCTATGAAGCTCGCAAGCGTCGTTGGATCATCGGCTGTGATACTACCCGATGTTGCTGAGCGGTCCGCATCGAAACGCAAAATGTCATAAGAAACGCTTGCATCTAACGTCAGCTTATCGATTGGTTGCGACCGTACGCTGAGCCGGAAGCCCGCTTCATTATCTCTGTTTGAATCCGGTCCGAAGATGCTGTCAAAATCGATAAAGCCATCTGAGGCTCCGCCAAAAGCAACAAGCCGGGTATTCAAGAGATCGTCCTTAATGACCGGTGTGTTGATGATCGCCACTCCACGGCCGTCAGGAAAGGAACCAAGCTCACCTTCAAAAGAGGCTTCAAATTCATCGGTTGGTTTTTTTGTTACAAAGTTTATGGCCCCACCAATTGTTCCACGCCCAAATGCCGTTCCTTGTGGGCCGAAAGCGACTTCAACACGCTCCAGATCGACCTGGGCGTTGGCAAGTGCGGTCGTAAATCCAACAGGATTTAACAAGATACCGTTTTGAAAGACACCATTGGCTGGGCTGCTGGCCGCTCCACCAATCGTGTTGCTTATCCCTCTGATACTTAAATTGACCTCGCCTGGCGTGCCTGAAGTCAAACTCACATTTGGCACCCTGGATATAGTTTCGACTGTGTTTTGAACATTTGAGCGCTCTATCTCCAGCCCGGTCACAACGGCAACGCTGCCTGGCACATCACTGATCTCTTCTGCCGTGCGTCTTGTTGTGATCAAAACTTCATCAAGCAGGACGTCGCCATCTTGCGATGAAGCTGCCTCGGTCAATGCGAAGGTTTGATCCGGAAGCTCAAGAACGGAAAGACCCGACCCGGCGACCATCATTTTAAGAGCCTGGCGGGTTGTAAGATCACCTTTTACAGCCCTGCTGGTTTTTCCTTTAACCAGACCCTCATCGACAACAATAGGCAATCCGGTTTCGCCACTGAGCTCACTGATCGCGCTTCCCAATGGTTGTGAGGGAACATCAATCACCGTGCTATTTTGGGTGTGCCCCTGAGTTGTCGCCAGGACCACAAGACCGGTCGACAAAGCCGTCGTAACAAGCAGTTTCTTCATAGTGCGCGCAAACCCCATTTGCATCACGGGAAAATCCGTTCTTCATTTGGGGAAACGACTGGACGCGCCATTTGTCTGAAAAAAAGTTTCTTTCAGGGTCCAATAGTCGCCGAAGAAGTTCTAAATCCTCAATCTGCAGGTGTTCGGAGCCCAAGGAACGACGTCCGTCTTTGCGGGTAACAGGTCATTTGGGCGCTTGTATTATCTTTCGGAAACGATCGTTGCTATGGGGCCTGCGGACCTGACCTGCGCGCCTGTCGTTGCCGCGAGGGCTCTGAGCGAGATGAGCGGTGTTTTAAGGTTCAAACGGCCCCTAAACGTCTTTTTGGCAAGATTGTCACTCAGAATGATGACAGGGCCGGAGAGCCGACGGTCGAGGGTCTGGATAACTTCGTCAAAGGTCATGCCATCCGTGACCAAAAGGTCTTCTCGCCAGGATCCGATATTCGCAATAATTCTTTGGTCTTTGACAGGGATAGCACCTCTTGACCAGCGGATCCGGTCTCCTGCTGACAAATCCCAATCCTGGCCTTCAATCGTCACGACGACGTCGCCCTCGGAGACGGAAACCGTCACTTCCTGATCGTGCCGTACAACTTCAAACTGGGTTCCGACAACCGTCACAGTGAGACCGTCCGCGTCGACAACAAATGGTTTGTTATTTTCGAAAACCTCGAAGTAAGCTGCGCCCTTTAGAAGCTTAACCGTTCGCACGTCATTGTCAGAGCGGTCTATAAGCGCACTTGATCCATCAAGGCTGACGATGTCGCCTGAGGCGAGTTCAATCCGCCGTTGCTCAAGCGCGGTTATTTCATCGGCTATCAGATAGATCGAAACCGGTCCGGAAATCAGATAGAGCACCGCACCGAGTGCGAATACAACAAATATGATGATATTTGGATTGGTCTTCGGTTTCGGTTTCAGGAGACGTTTGGCAACCGTTAGTGACCTCAAAAGGTTCTTGTAGGTCGCGCGTTCAGCTTCGCCGCGTGCAAGAAATGCGTCGCGGTCTTTTTGCGCTTGCAGATCATCGGGGTTTTCTTCAAGGCGCCTGAATATATTTGCCGCTTCCTCGGAGCGGCGCATTTCCTCCAGGTCTTCTTCTTCGTCATCATCCGGCACGACACGCTGTCCTTGCTTGCTGAGCCACCTATTATGACAACGATTGGAAGACTGGAATGTTTGAAAAATTCATGCCTTGAAGACGTAGGCAATTGTGGCAAGCCCTTTCTCGACAAGCGAGTAGGCGGTCGGTCTTGGAATGTTGAGCTGCCGGGCGATTTCGGCGAAGGTCGCTCCATCCAGATATCGCATCGAGAACGCATCGATCGTTCTTTTCGGGAGTTTCTCAAGAGCCTTTACGACACGATCCAATTCTTCGCGTGCGATAAAAATCCGTTCCGGATCGAAGTCAAAATCCTCAACCAGCATAAGTTCGGACAAGACACGGTCCTCGACCTTGCGAGACTTGGTCCAATCGAGCGCGAGGTTGGAAACGATCCGTCTGAATATCGGAAGAGCCTTTTCTGACGGGTAACTTTTCTCGTGCCACCTTAACCAACTGTCCTGTACCAATTCCTCAGCCACGGCTCGGCTCTTGACCATGCGAAGCGCTATCAGGATGAGGCGCTCTCGTTCATTGACAAAGGTTGTAAGGGCCGGATCTGCCATCTATTCGCTACCATGTTTTCAAGATCGACAGGTCTTTGTTTCTTATTGGCTTTCCAGCCCGTGTCCACCGGCGGTTGTGCTTTCAGTGGGCCGGAAAACCGTAGGTCGCTCTTGAAGTGTTGTTTGATTAGCTGGCTTCGCATGCGTGGCTGGCTGGCTAGCGTGCATCTAGCTTTCAAGCGCGAATGGCCGTCAAGGTCTCGGCGTGGGTCGACCGGTATCTAGCAGAACTATTGTGTCGCCATTGCAACACTTCACGGTGCGGCATATGACACTGGTCAGGATTGGATTTTGCCATCCTCCACTGAAAATCGAAAACTGCGAAGACTTCGATCCTCGGATAATCGGTTGCGACAGAGGCGCAGAACGGCCGCTTTGGTTGCCTGACGGTCCGGTATCGCGTCGGGTTTCTCGCTGACGGTAACTTTTTTCCTGACGAGGGGTCAGGCTCCGAAGACGAGGGACAAAACATGTGGCGAAGAAAGGTGCGGCGACCACGGCATCGCGGTAGAGCTCAGTGTTACGTATTCCAAAATGTGCAGAAAGATCAATGAATATTATGTCGGCTGCTACATCCAGGCTTGGAGGGGCGAGGATTGCTTGGGCGATTAGCTGCCGGTGCGGGGAAGCGCTGACAAAGACCCACAACAGGGCTGGCGTGGCCGACGCAATCCCGTGAACGAAGGATTAATCTGCGGGCCTTCGTGTTTTCCTGGTTGCGCTTCAAACATCTGCTTGCGCCTTACGTCTTTCAAGTGGACTTAAGCGAAATATAATAAGGGGCATTTTCGGCCGCATTTCGAAAGCTTTGAGATGAATTCGCGTGGCTAGCTTTAACGTCAGCTCTCATTAAATCGCAATTCAGCACGCGGGATGAATTCAAACGGCAGCTATGGCCGCACTTCGGAAATTCGATTTTTTGCGGATCAGTTGTTCCAAGGTCAGCTCTTGTCTTTCTTCCTTCTCAGTTCCGCACCGCAACCAACGGCAGCAATCTCCCCTTCATTGACTTAAAGAACTATTGGAAAAACAAGCTTGTTGGTCTCGATTGTTGGGTTGTTTTTGGTCTCGCTTCTGAAAGCATTCTCACGATAGGCCGAAATCATGTTGACAGATACCAAACTCAAGAATCTTAAGCCGCTGGAAACGCTGGTCGAATACAGCGATAGCGGTAGCCTTCATGGTCTGGTGATGCCAACCGGATCGAAGCTTTGGAAGATGGCCTATCGTTTCGACGGCAAGCAGAGGACGCTTCTGCCAGGCGCATGCCCCGCTGTCACGCTCGCCCGTGCGCAAAACGTGATGACGCCAAATTACGAACCGCCGCCAGGATTGACTCCTTGGAGGAGAAAAGACGGGAGAAGATCATACGCAAAATCAGGGCTGGCAACACATTCGATAAAACTGCTGAAGACCTTCCGGCGAAGTGCGTTCGTGAAAGAAAGCCGGATCGAACTATCTCTGAAAAACGCTGGCTTCTCGAACTTGTGTCAGGTTCGCTCCTTCTCTTAAAGGATTTGATTGAAATTCTGGGACATTACTCTGGCATAATAATAATCAGCCTTCGCGCGTATATATTTATTATGACCATAATATGGTTTTCAAAAATATAGAATAAAATATATTTCTCTGTATATCTTATTATATAGATGAATTCCCTCTGTTTTTTCGTAGCCTGCGAGAAAGGGAGAGGGAAATGTATCATCCATTTCAACAAACGACATCCATTACATCTAATATAGTTTCTAAGAGCTACGTTAATCATCTGCTTGAACGTCGAAAAGAAACGTCTTCTTGTAATGGTGTTGTGCATCTCGACAACGCTGGGGCGTCGTTGATGCCGGATTGCGTTATGGACGCCTATCTCGCAGCGATAGAAGAGGAAGCGCGGATAGGAAGTTATCGTGCGCAACGAGATGCCTCAGACCGATTCGATGATCTCTATAACAAAATAGGTGACCTGCTGAATTGTAACGGTTCGGAGGTGTCGCTGTTGGAGAACGCGTCGCGTGCATGGGACCTTGCTTTTTCGATGACTGAATTGTCGGTGGCATCAGTCATCGTCACGACCGAATACGAGTATGCCAATAATTTCGTGGCAATGCTTCGAGCAAAAAAAGAAACCGGCTGCTCCATCGAATTGATCGAATTGGATGAAGACGGCAATGTTTCACTTTCTCATTTAGCCCATTTGCTCGAAGTGCACGGCCATAACATTGCTCTCGTTTCGATCACACATGTTCCGACCCATAACGCTATTATTCTGCCGATCTACGAAATCGGAGGAGTGATCGCTTCCGCAAAACAAGCGGGTATTGTGTCCGACACATTGCTTTATGTGATCGATGCGTCACAAACGATCGGCCAGCTGTCTTTGAACGTCGAGGACCTTGGATGTGATGTGCTTACCTTCACGAGCAGGAAGTACCTGAGAGGACCGAGAGGACTGGGTGGCGTCTATTATCGCTCAACATCCTTACAAAGAGCAATCGAGCATAATCAGGCCGAACCAAAGCTATTAAATATTCCAGGGTTCGTTTGGGATAACCAAAACGACTATAACATAGCTAGAAATGGTCTTTGCTTTGAAAGTTGGGAAACAAATTATTCCGGAAAACTAGCATTCAAAAAAGCTTTAGAATATCACGACGACATCAAACTCGATTTTCTAAATTGTAAGAATCAAAATCTCAGCTCCATTTTACGCAAACAGTTATCCGATATTGAAGGGATCAATATTGCTGATTGTGGAAATAAAAAATCTTCGATGGTTACTTTTTATATTGATCAAAAAAGTGAACCATTTTTTGCAAAATTTATCGAAAAACAAAAGATTAATGTAAGTCTGTTAGACATCCGAATATCACAAATAAATATGCGTCGAAAATCTCAAAAATATTTAATTCGTATATCTCCTTACTATTACAATACAGAAGATGAAATTGAATTTTTTATATCCGTACTTTCTGAGATTCACCATGCCTTTCAAAAAGGATCGCTATTATGCCAATGAATATAATTACCGCGACGCCTCCCACACCGAATGGTGATTTGCATGTGGGTCATCTCTCAGGCCCATATCTGAATGCTGACGTAGCGGCCCGTTTTCTGCGGTTGAATAAGGAGCCCGTTATGTTTGTTACGGGTTCGGATGCAAATCAAGCCTATGTTCTCAGCAGTGCTGAAAAGCGTGGGCAGGCGCCGGAGCAGATGGTTCAAGAATGCTCCGCACAGATCCAGAACAGTCTCAATCTGGCGAAAGTTTCTTACGATGCCTTTGTCGTTCCTGACGAGCGCCATCGAAAGGTTGTTCAAGAGTTTTACCTCGATCTATATCGTCAAGGACTGCTTAAAATAAAATCGCTCCCGTCTCTCTGGAGCGAGAAACAATGCCGGTATTGTGATTATTCATTTGTTACCGGGTTCTGTCCCAACTGTTTTGCCAAAACAGCGGAATCGGTCTGTGAGGCCTGTGCGCATCCAGTACGCCCGGACACGATAATCGATCCAAGAAGCTCAGCTGACGAGAGTGACCGGTTGGTCCTGCGAAATCGTGAGGCGTTGGTCCTGGAGTTGGAACCACATCGCCACCTTCTCGAAGAGTACTACCGCGACCACCGACATACGTGGCGACCGAATATTATCCGTCTTGTTGAGCAAATCATGGCAAAGAGGCTCCCGGATTTCGCTGTGACCAGCATTTCATCATGGGGCATTCCGGCCCCCTTTCCAGGATACGACGGGCACGTGCTGACTGGCTGGGCCGAGTTGCTGCCGGGCTTTATGCGAGCGGTCGAAGATGTATCAGATGCAAGGTCTGGTATAAGTTTTTGGGAAGACAAAGAGAATGTAAAACTCTATCAATTCTTGGGGGTTGACAACGGTTATTTCTTTGCAATTCCGCACATCATAATTTCACTCATTCGTAAAACCCCGCTTCTCGTCCCCGAGTGCATTATCACAAATGAATTTTATGAGTTAAACGACTTTAAGTTTTCAACCAGCTTGAACAATGTGGTCTGGATACGCGATATAATACAAAGTTATTCTTCCGACGAGATCCGATTGTATTTGGCATATACCAATCCAGAGCTTCAAACATGTAATTTTGTGAACACCTCGTTCGAAAGGTTTGCCAAGCTGACGTTCTCCGAAAAATGGAGGCAAATCGGCAAGGGTTTGAACCGCCTGATTACATCCAATGATATCGAAGGCGCCACCGTCGGGGGTTTAACTGAATGTCATCGATCAGCCATTGATACGCTTAACACTCATCTCTCGGAACGCTTCCATCCAACAACCATCGGACTGCGCGACGCGGCTGCGTTGATACTCAATTTCACCGATTGGTATGCGCAGGAAATCGCTGAATGCAAAACAAGCACTGATCGCGAACGCATTGTTTCCCTATGGGGCGTCCTTGAAGCCGTTGCAGTGAGCGTTTCGCCAATCATGCCGGTGTTTGGTGCGAGTCTTTTGCCTTCAAATGTTGATCTCGGCGATTTGCACTGGGGCCACGTTCCAGACCGGCCGCGTTGTTACTACCCCCTATTCAGACATCAAGAACAACTCCTTGGAGCCGCTTAAGCAGCGTGCACCGTGAATTCAACGCGAAGCGTCAAAGTACAATAGGAAAGGAAATACAATGCTGAAGAAAATAGGCGATGTAACCGTAAAAAATCCTCAGAACTATACGACCCTAAAAACCGGCGCCGATTTGACATGTTATCAACCGTCTTACGACAATCTCGGTGAAGACAGGTATCACCCGGTTACTGGTGGCCGCACACGTCGGCTTGGCCAATATTATGCGAGATACGATCGTCAGAAACGTGAAGCTGAAATTCACAAGCTTAAGACTCAGGTCTATGTACAGGGCGAAAAGTTCAACAAGTCCTACGGCGCAATGAAGCGCTATTTTGAAGATATTGAAGTCGATTTCAAACCACTTCTTCAAATTCTATTCAGAGAGATCGAAGACAATTGGCTTGTCGATGAAGATGAATGGATGATCAACGTCCATCAGTTCCGTGTCCATGCCAAGACCTTGAATGATGGCGTCGCTGCTCCGGAAGGCAAACATCGCGACGGTGCGGAATATGTCTATATGGGCTGTGTTGCCCGCGAAAATGTCACCGGTGGGATCTCTCACATCTTTGAAGGAGATGATACGCCTCCAATCTTCGGAACGACATTGGTGGCTGGAGAGGGTATTCTGGTCGATGATCGCGAAGTCCTGCATGACGTTACGCCGATCGTTGCCGAAGGCGACTACGGATATCGGGACATGGTGATTGTCGGATATCACCTGTGGAGCGACAATAAGTATCCGGGTGATTGGAAAGACAATATTTATGAGCTCAAAATGAGTTAATTCGCCAGAGGCCAGA
>JBCDCZ010000104.1:0-13740 GCA_039180865.1 Pseudomonadota bacterium
GCAATCACCTGACCTTGACGCACGCGATCGCCCTGCTCGACCTTCAGATTATCCACATGGGCATAGGCACTGACAAATCCGTTTGAGTGACGGACAAGGACCATTTTGCCATAACCTTTAAGGTCATCGGAAGCATAGAAGACATCGCCGCCAGCTGTTGCTCGCACAGGTGTTCCGCGCGGCGCTTCGATATTAATTCCGTCGTTTCTATTGCCATTCAGGCGGCCGCCAAACTCTGAGATGACGTCGCCGCGCACGGGCCACTGGAACCGCGTGGCGCGGGACGGTGTTTGCGGACCGTCGTCGACCTCACGGCTAGCGACCTGAATTTCTCTCACCGCGGGCTTTGAATAAGGTTTTACTTTTCCATTGGAATCAAGCTTTGGCAGCGCATCGACGCTGACACGTGTAAGACCACCGGGCTCTGCCGGTTTTGTTTCGGTCAGAGCTGGTTTTTTTTCTGCGGCTTTTTCTGGTCTTTGCGGAGCGATTGTCGGAACAGGCTGGACGCGCTGCAAAGACGCTGTCTGGACGCGTCCGGCTGGTGCCGCGGTTACGGCGGGTGCGCTGACGGTCTGGACCAATTGATTGGTGTTGGCGCCGCCTGTTGCGGATGTTGCGCCGGGAATGACAAGCCTTTGGCCGACACGGATTACGTTGTCATTGCCGATCCCATTGGCCGATCTTAATGCCGCGATCCGGACATTGGTCTTGCGGGAAATCGATGCCAGCGTGTCGCCGGATTTCACCGTATGGGTGCCGGAGCCACTACGCTGTGCGACCTGGCGCGGTTGTTCAGCGGCACGCACTATGCGCGGACCGTTGCTCCGCGTTACTGAGCTTGTGGTGAGCGCATCAACATTTGCTGGAAGATTGCCGGATGGCGGCGAATAGGCTGCAGGTCTGCCTGATCGATTAAACGCACTGCGTGACCGCGGCGATGCGGTTGGCACCGGCGAGTAAAGTCGTGTCCAGGAGGTGCCGGTTTCCTGTTGAGCCTCAGCCGTTTGCTCAGGTACGGATTGCGATATCGCAGCGGAT
The DNA here is from genome assembly GCA_039180865.1 of Pseudomonadota bacterium. Lineage (GTDB taxonomy): Bacteria > Pseudomonadota > Alphaproteobacteria > Rhizobiales > JACESI01 > JBCDCU01. The sequence goes on from JBCDCZ010000104.1 coordinate 1,042, forward strand.
GGCGTGATTGCTGTAGGTTGTGCTGGCTCTACCGCTGGCGCACGGCGCGCGAGAAGCGGCGCACTTACGTCCTCAGGCGCGGCGGTGGTGGACGGAACCTCAGCAAGGACTGCCGATTGCGGAATACTTTGGACCGGCGGCAAAGGTTGACTTCTGATTCCGGTCGACGTTCCGGCGCGTGAACTGTGCAACCCGCTTGGGCTATAGGTTGCGGGAGCGCTTGCTATTTGTTGCTGACCATTCGCGAGTTCACCCGGACGGAAGTCCCTGTCACGGGCAAGTCTTGAGACATTGCGAGCCGTAAATGTGTTCGCCACCCTCGGCTGCTGGCCGTTGACATCGACACGCTGCGGGAAAACCTGATCCGGCGGCGGTGCTGACGGCGGCAGCGGTGTGGCGGCAGCAAAGTTTGAGCCCTGTGCTGGATTGCCGAATTTATCGACTTTCACCGGTTCATCGGAAAGCGATCCGGTGAAGAGAGGATCGGCAAATCGTGTCGCATTTTCCGAGCAAGCTGCCAACGCGCATGCTGATACGGAAAGAATAGCAAAGCGAATGAAGGCGTGACGATTCAGGGATGATCGACGAGTACGCATGACACAACTCAATTCCTGATGAAAACTGAGTCGATTAAAAATCAGTAACCTAAATAAATATTTAAAGCCGGGCGGCAATTCCCGGAATTATCGGTAAGAAATGGCCTGTTATGACTGGGGAGGTTTCGAAGCGGCCATTCGCCTCGCGAAACTGCACCAATTGCGCCATATTGTTGTGATGGCGAGGCATGACAACGATACCGCCTGGCTTGAGTTGATTGGCGATGTCGAGGTTCAGGTTCGGCATAATGACATTGACAATAACCCGGTCAAACCGGGCGTCTTCGGGCCATCCCTGCTCCCCATCGGCAAGCTGGATGTCGATATTCTTAATCCGCAATGTTTCAAAGCGTACCTTGGCTTCGATGACCAAAGTACGAAACCGTTCGATACTGAAGATTCTGGACGCGAGTTGTGAAAGAAGAGCAGTCTGATAGCCCGATCCCGTTCCGATCTCGAGAACATGCATATCGGGCCGCAAATCGAGAGCCTTGAGGGCATGCGCGATTACCAAGGGAGCGGTCTGGACCTGTCCGCAGGATATCGGCGCCATCCTGTCCGGCCCTGGCGGTACTGGTATTGAGCCCGTATTCAGGAAAAGACGTCTTGGGATCGTTTCGAACGCTTTCAGGATGGCGGGATCCATGATGCCTTCTTCGCGAAGGCGTAGGAGAAGGCCCATCGTCGCCTCAGGTGTCAGACCAGGGATCTCAAGCCTGTCCAGTCCTTCCTGCAGCGCGTCTTTGTCGTTAGAATTTCCTGCTGCCAAACCGAAGGTATTCCTTGCTATTCGGCCGGTTGATGAGCCCCTGCCGCTCGCCATCTCTTAATAAGCGATAACGGGAAAGTTGCGATCACAACTCCGCCCAAGATCGTAAGGATGCCAACCAGATGATAGGTCTCAAACGTTTCTCCCAAGACCAAAACAGCCAGCCCAACACCGTAGCCCGGCAAAAGATACATGAAAATCCCGGCAATGGCAGGCCCTGCGAAACGGACAGCCTGTTGATGCGCCAGAAAGGCGATGAGTGACGATGAAAGCACAATGCCAGCAATCCCGGCCCAGACGGAGAGATCACTCGGCGCGGGACGAATAAAGGCGATCTCAACAAGAGCATATGGCAAGAGCAGGACTGCCGCGGCAAGGCTTGCCACACACAAGAACAAGAGGTTCGGTATGGCCGCGATGCCGTGAGATTTCAGGAGCGTTGAATACGTCGCCCAGGCGATCGCCGCCAGAACCATGAGAAGGTCGCCCTGGCTGAAGGCAAGATTGAACAGGTTTTGGAGATCACCCTTTACGAGAATCGAGACAACTCCAGCACTTGCGAGGATGATACCTATTGCCTCGCGCAGCGCGATTTGTCGTCCACGTGCTGCCGCCTCTATGACTATGATAATCACCGGTGATGAAAGATAGATCAGGGTCGCATTGGTTGCGCTCGTCGTAAGGAGCGCCTGATAGACCAAGGCACCGCAGATCCACATGGCCAAGAAACCCATGATCGCAATCAAAGTCCCCTGCTCCGCTATTGCTTTTCGGTATCGATGCAGAAGGGGCAGAACGAAGGGCAGCAGAATCAAACCGACCAGCGACCATCTGATGAAAGCGAGCGTCCAAGGTTCGACATGCGGGATGACGATCTTGCCAAATAGAAGATTGGACGAAAAGAACAACGGCGCGAAGACCAGAGCGAGCACCGAGACGATCTTGGTGAGCAAATGCCTATTCCTGCACGAGGACGCCTTTTAGCCGTTCTATACCCGCATCGAATGTCAGATCGGGGCGCAGCGGCGTGACGGTAATCTTGCCGGTCTGGATCGCTCCGACATCGGTATCGTCATTTGCATCAGATTCGCGGCCAGAAAAGCGCAGCCAATAATAAGGCTTGTTCCGTCCATCCCTCCGGTGCTCGGCGTAGAGGCTGTGTTCAAGCGAGCCTTGCCGCACGACCGCAACGCCCTTTACGTCGTCGGGTGGAAGGTCGGGGAAGTTGACGTTTACGAACATCTGGCTGTCGAAATTCATGTGCAGGAGAGACCGGATCAATCCAGGAGCATGTTCGGTGACGGTATCCCAATGGATCACCATTTCATCGCCCCAGTTCACACGAAGCGAGAGGGCAATCGATTTGATTCCGAGAAGTGCCCCCTCCATTGCCCCGGCAACCGTGCCGGAATAGGTGACGTCATCGCCGATATTCTGGCCGAGATTAACGCCTGAAAGAACAAGGTCCGGAGGCTCGGGCATCAATTCGCGCACGCCCATGATAACGCAATCGGTCGGCGTTCCGCGCAAGATGTAATCACGGTCCCCTAGCTTGGTCAGGCGCAGCGGATGACTGAGCGTCAAGGAATGCGCAAGGCCGCTCTGATCGGTTTCGGGACCAACGGCCCAGACTTCGTCTCCAAGCGCCTCGGCGACCTTTCTGATCACTTCGAAACCTGGTGCGTAATATCCGTCGTCGTTGACTATGAGGATACGCAAGAAGGACCGCCTTTCTGAATCCGGATCTAAGACAGTGTGTCGATACCGCCCATATAGGGTTTAAGAGCATTCGGGACACGGATGGTGCCATCCGGATTCTGGTAGTTTTCCACAACAGCGATCAACGTGCGTCCTACCGCAAGACCGGATCCGTTCAATGTGTGGCAATACTTTACTTTCCGGTCCTCGGAGGACCGGTAGCGCGCCGCCATCCTGCGCGCCTGGAAGTCACCGCATACCGAACAGGATGAAATCTCGCGGTAGGTGTTTTGGCCCGGAAGCCAGACTTCAATGTCGTAGGTCTTGCGGGCGCCAAAGCCCATATCGCCCGTGCACAGCGTCATGATCCGGTAGTGGATGTGAAGGCGCTTCAGGATTTCTTCAGCGCAGGAGAGCATACGCTCAAGCTCATCTATCGATTGTTCCGCATTGGTGATGCTGACGAGTTCGACTTTCGGAAACTGGTGAACGCGAAGCATCCCCCGTGTGTCTCGCCCTGCAGATCCCGCTTCGGACCGAAAACACGGTGTGAACGCAGTCATCCGCATTGGCAGATCAGCTTCTTCAAGGATCTCGTCACGAACGAGATTGGTCAGCGGTACTTCTGCCGTTGGAACAAGCCACCTGTCGTCCGTTGTGCGAAAGGAATCTTCCGCGAACTTTGGCAATTGCCCGGTGCCGTACATGACCTCATCGCGCACAAGCAGCGGTGGGGAGACTTCGGTATAACCGTTTTCGTTGGTCTGAATGTCCAGCATGAACTGGATGAGTGCGCGTTCCAGACGCGCAATTGCGCCTTTCAGGACGACGAAACGGCTGCCAGCGAGTTTCGCAGCGCGTTCGAAATCCATGCCGCCGAGCGCTTCGCCAATGTCAAAGTGCTCTTTCGGTTCGAAAGAAAACTCAGGCTTTTCGCCATGTGTGCGGTAAACGACATTGTCCTCTTCCGCGGTGCCGACCGGCACATCGTCAAGCGGCACATTCGGTATTGTCGCGAGAAGCGCATCGATCCGTTCATTGATCTCGCGTTCCACGTCTTCTCCGCTTTGGATAAAGGTTTTCAATTCCGCGACTTCTTTGATGGCAGCCTGGGCTTTTTCCTCATCGCCGGATGCTTTTGCAGCGCCAATCGCCATTGACGCGGCGTTACGTTTTTCCTGCGCTTCCTGGAGTTTTGCAAGATGGGACCGCCGTTCATCGTCGAGTGCGAGGATTTCGGCTGAGTGCGATGCAGCGCCGCGGCTCTCAAGAGCGCGATCAAGCGCCTGCGGGTTCTCTCGGATCCACTTGATATCGAGCATGGTCGTGTCCTGCTAAGTGTGACATGAGCAGGCGATATGCAGGAGCCGCGGGCCGATATCGAAGCGTCGCTACGCTTCTTCAGGATCGATCATATTAGCCTCGCGCCTGCGTTCCACCATGCGCACGCAAAAGATGGAGACTTCGTAGAGAACGAGGGTCGGCAATGCAAGGCCGATTTGGCTGATCGGATCGGGCGGTGTGAGGATAGCGGCCATCGCAAAGGCAATGACGATCGCGTATTTGCGTTTGTTACGCAGGGTCTCTTCAGAAATCAGGTTCACACGTGCAAGAAGCGTGAGCACCACCGGCAACTGAAAAACAAATCCGAAGGCGAAAATCAGGGTCATGATCAGGCCGAGATATTCCGAAACTTTCGGCAGGTTCTCGATGAGGATTTCGCCCGGGCCGCGTTGTTCAAGGCCGAGGAAGAACGTCAACGCGAGCGGCATGATCAGGAAGTAAACGAGGCAAGCTCCGAGCAAGAACAGGATCGGCGTAGCAATCAGAAAAGGATAGAATGCCGCACGCTCATGGCGGTAAAGGCCGGGCGCCATGAAAAGATAAAGTTGGCTTGCCAAAACCGGAAACGCCAGGAACAAAGCGCCAAAAAGCCCGATCTTCATCTGGGTGAAGAAGTATTCCTGCGGTGCGGTGAACACGAAGCGGATTTCGCGCTCTTCGCCGGCAGCCTGTTCGTACGGGACTATAAGAATGTTGAAGATGTCGTCCGCGAAGTAGAAGCACCCAATGAAGGCGATAAAAATTGCGATGACGGAACGGATGAGGCGGGTGCGCAGCTCAATGAGATGCGATATGAGCGGGGCTTTTGAATCGTCGAGGTTTTCTTCCGTCGCCATAACCGCTGATTGTTCCTAAGACCGTTTCCCCGCGCTAGCAGCTCGGGATGTGCTGGTTTTACTTGTTTTGGCCGCCGCCGATTTTTTTGCACCGCCTCGCGTTGAGGCTTTCGCTGGTGTTCGCTCCGCAGGTTTCGCCGCGCCATTTGTTTTCTTAGCGGGCGATGCCTTCTTGGCCGTTCCTGTTCGGCTTGAGGCCCGCTTTGTGGTGGCGGACGCTTCGCCAGCCTCCGAAGCTTTTTTTGCCGTGCCCTTCTTAGCGGTGGACTTAACTGCACTGCTCGTCGAAGTGGCCGCAGCCGTTGAAGACGAGCTCTCAATCGGCTCAGCGGTTGCGGTTGCTTTGTCTGGCGACATTTTAGGCGGAGGCTTGATATCGGCCTCATCAGGTCCGTCAGACGATCCGGTTCCCGACATATAGTCATCAACTTCGGATTTGATTGTGTTGACCGGGTTGAGGTTCTTGATATCGCGCAGAGTATCCGTGACGCCGTCAAGCTCAGCCTCTTTCAGGGCTGAATCGACCTGGCCCTGAAACTCACGCGCCATCGACCGTATCTGGCTCACATATTTCCCAATCGTCCGCAACATACCAGGAAGGTCCTTGGGACCAACCACGATGATTGCCACGACGACAATCACCAGCATTTCGGTCATGCCGAGATCAAACATAAGCGTCCAGGAGGTATTTCAGATTGGCTAAGCCGTGAGTTAGGGCGTCTTAACCGACCTTTGTTTTGTCTTTAGCGTCTTCAGAGACTGTTTCAGTGGGGCTGTGTTCGATGGACGGGCCATCGTCATCTTTCATGCCCTTTTTGAAGCTCTTGATGCCTTGGGCGACGTCACCCATCATTGCCGAAATCTTGCCTCTTCCAAACAGAAGAACAACCAAGAGAACGACCAAAATAATCTGCCATGCGCTAATTGCCATGTCTTCTCTCCCGAAATTCAGCCGTGGTGTCGTATTTTCACTGACCACGGACTAGCTAGCGTGCTTGATAGCGCTGAAGTACGCACATCTGCAATCACTAATTTGCACTTGTCGTAAATATAAGGACGGCTGCGGGATCGACAACAAAAGAAACGAGATCAGATTTGAGTTGTTTTCTCGCCGTTCTTTTAAGGGTTATCGGGTCAGTTCCTCCGTCAACCAGAACCGACATCCAAGCTGTTTCTCCGGCAAACCGCTGGCTGAGAACGCGACCAGTGGGTTGCTCTGAGCCGTTTGATGTATCGAAGACCTCGACCCCTTCGATACGCACCATAACATCCACTTTGGCGCCATTTTCAAAATCGATCGCAGCAAAGGTCCCAAGCGGAGTCGCGACATTACCTTTGACGACTGTTCCGGGGAACACATTCATACCACCGAAGAATCCTGCCGCGAAACCATTAACGGGTTTCAAATAGAGCTCTTGTGGTGTGCCGATCTGTTCAATCCGCCCGTTCCGCATCAACGCTATGCGATCAGCCATGTAGAGCGCTTCTTCAGGGTCATGGGTGACGATGATGCTCGTAGCCTGTGTTTCCCTTAAAACTGCCATGGTTTCTTCCCGGACAGTGTCGCGCAGCACGCTATCAAGGCCAGAGAAGGGTTCATCCAGAAACATCACCTGCGGGCGTGGCGCGATTGCGCGGGCGAGCGCGACACGTTGCTGCTGACCGCCAGAGAGCATGTGTGGATAAGACGCCGCGTACTCTTCTATACGCACACGCGCTAGTGTCTCTCGCGCGATATTTTCCGCCTCTGGTTTCCGCAACGTAGACAGACCGAACATTACGTTTTGCAGGATCGTCATGTGAGGAAAAAGCGCATAGTCCTGAAACACCAGGGACATGTTGCGCTTTTCGGGAGGCATGAAGCTCTTTGGCCCGGCGATTTCCACACCGTTGAGCTCTATTGTGCCGCTGGTCTGGCGTTCAATACCAGCAGCGATCCTGAGGGCCGTCGTTTTACCGCAGCCGGATTCCCCCAGAAGACACATGGTCTCACCGGGTTTCACGTCGAGCGAGAGGCCTTGCAGAGCCCAATGATCACCAAAGCGTCTTGAAACATCTTTGAAACGCAGGCTTCCGGCAAAGTCCGTGCCCGCGGTGCCAACAGTGCCGTCATTGATTGAAGCGTTTGTTAGAGCGTCCAAAGCTTACGCCTTCGGTCCGGTGGACTTACCATTCACCGCCGTTCTACGCGTCTTCCTCATCTAAGATCAAGTCACCAAGATGTTCATCGCCATCGTCCAGGGGATCCTCATCGTCCTGAAGCTCATCCTTGTCACTTGGAACCGGCATTTGAAAATTGGCTGGCATTGCGCTGTCGAGCAGTCCCGCGCCTTTCAATTCGTCAAGCCCGGGAAGGTCTGCGACCTGGTCGAGCATGAAGTGATCAAGGAAGTCGGGTGTTGTTCCATAGGTCACAGGCCGACCGGGGCTTCTGCGTCGTCCGCGCATGCGCACCCATTTCGTCTCCATCAAGACGTCGAGGGTTCCTTTCGAGATCGAAACACCTCTGATTTCTTCGATTTCGGCGCGTGTAACTGGCTGATGGTAGGCAATGATGGCTAATGTTTCGAGCGCTGCACGGGACAGTTTCTTTTGCTCTTCCACATCCCGCTGCAAAAGTAAAGACAGATCATCGGCAGTCCGGAACGCATAGCCGCCGGCGACTTTAAGGAGCTGAACACCGCGCCCGCGATAATGCCGGCTGAGTTCTTCCAAAAGAGCTTCCACGTCCGTTCCGTCTGGCAAACGGGTCCTTAATGTTGCAATTGAGGTCGGTTCACGCGCGGCGAAGAGCAGCGCTTCCAGAATGCGCAAGTTCGTGACCTGTGTTTCGTCTTCCTGAGCGACAGGTTCGCCGCCGTGAAACGGTATGACAACGCCGCCCGGTGAGCTGGATGAAGCTTCCGGTTTATTTGTTTCGCCAACCGCTTCCTCATCCTTGGACATGGTCGTTCTCCGATTTTGTGCCGGCTGTGTCCGGATCCGGTTTTTTCATGTAAACGGGCTCGAACGCGCCGCTTTGGCGAATTTCAAGAAGCCCCTCGCGCACCAGTTCGAGACTGGCCGTAAAACTGCTCGCAAGGGCGGTGCGCCTGTCTTCCGGGTCCACTACATAGGCAAACAGATAATCGTCGAGACGCGCCCAATCTTTGATCTCGCCGATCAGTCTCGTCAGGATGCTCCTAGCATCCTTGAGTGACCAAACCGTACGGGGTGCAATTTTGACGACACTTACCGCTTGGCGCTGCCTTTGGGTCGCATAGGCTGTGAGGAGGTCGTACAACGTGTCGGCGTATGTGCTCTTTTTCACGATTTCGATGGGTTCTGGATCGCCCCGCGCGAAAATCTCCCGTCCGAGCCGGTCACGGTTCATCAAGGAGGCGCCGGCTTTGCGCATCGCCTCCAGTCGCCTCAGCCGAAATGCCAGGATCGCTGCGAGGTCTTCGGCGTTTTCTTCCTCTTGCTCAGTCGGTTCCGGCAAGAGAAGTCTTGATTTGAGATAAGCAAGCCACGCCGCCATGACCAGATAATCGGCGGCAAGCTCCAGCCGCATTTCGCGGACCTTTTCAATGAAGCGCAGATATTGTTCAGCGAGCTTCAAAACAGAGATTTTATGCAGATCGACCTTCTGGTTGCGTGCCATATGGAGCAGCAGGTCGAGCGGACCTTCAAAACCTTCCAGATCGACCACGAGAGTATCATCGTTTCGGGCCTGAGGGCGGTCGGCCTCCCACAAGTCAGCGTCTTTATCCATTTCGCGTGATCCCCTCACCTTTCTGGTCTCGGCGGTCTTCATCGTTGCAGTCGCGACTGCGATGCAACTTCTGCGCGACGATCACGAGAATAGATTTTCGAACCTGTGCCGGGCGTCGGCCTCGTTGAACGGATCGGGTGCCTTCAAACAGCCGAGCGTTTCATCGGCCCGCTCCAGCGCTCGACCCTTAAGGACCGGAGCGACATCCGCAACAGCTTGCATCTCATGCATCTTGCCATTGCAGTGAAGCACAACATCGCAGTCGGCCGCAAAGCAAGCGCGGCTACGCTCCCCGATTTCCCCATGAAGTGCGTTCATGGAAACATCATCCGACATTAACAGGCCATCGAAACCGATATCTTTACGGATGATATCTCGTACAACGGTGTCTGAAGTGGAGGCCGGTCGCTCCGGGTCGATGGCCTCATAGACGACGTGCGCTGTCATTGCCATCGGAAAGTCCCTGAGCGATGAAAACGGCGCGAGATCGGTCTTGCGCAGCTCTTCAAGGGATGTGCTCACGCGCGGAAGCTCGAGGTGACTGTCGGCACCGGCGCGACCATGTCCGGGGATGTGCTTGATAACAGGAAGAACGCCCCCGGCGAGGAGCCCCTCCCCGGCCTTTCGCGCGAGGATTGAGACAATGTTCGGATCTTTTCCGTAGGCTCGATCACCAATGACATCGTGGGCGCCTTCGACGGGAATATCCAAAACCGGAAGGCAGTCCGCATTAATCCCGAGCGTTGCCAGATCGCATGCGATCAGGCGGCCGCCCAGCCGGACGGCTTCCAGAGCGGCTTCTGGATCGCGCTCGTAAAGGGCCCCGTAAGCAGCTCCCGGCGGATAAGACGGCGCGACCGGCGGTCTCAACCGTTGAACGCGTCCGCCTTCCTGATCGATGAAAACCGGCACGCTTTCGCTGCCACCCAACTCTTTCAGGTCCTGAACAAGGTCTCTAATCTGCCCTGCGGTCTCGCAATTGCGGGAGAATAGAATGAAGCCCCAGGGACGCTCATCATGGAAGAAAGCCCTCTCATCCGGGCTCACTTCGAGACCAGCCAATCCGGTAATAAAGGCTTTCTTCGGGGTTAGGACCGTCACAAATCAGTTCCGCGTTAAAATACAGTCGGTCCCGTTTGCCTTTAATTCCTGACACAATCCGTTGGCGTCGTTTCTTGAGAATGGGCCAACTCTCAGCCTGTGATAGATCCCCCTCTCGCCAAGGTCAGCGCGCTGAATATCGGGCTGGTAGGACGAGAGGAATCCGTGGCGGCTGACGAGCCTTGAAAACGATTGGCGAGCTTGATCTTCGGTGCGGCGCGCAGAAAGCTGAACCATGAAGTTCCCGCCGCCGGTTGGAGCGGGAACAAAACCAGCCGGAGCCGATGCGGTCACTGCTTCCGCAGGTGGTGGCGTGTCTTGTCCGGTCGGGCCTGCCTGCTCAATTGGTATAGCAACCGGCTGTTGCGTCCTTGCCGCGGGAACTGGAGGAGGTCTGCTGAAGAGCGGCGTCCGTTCTTCGGCTGGCGGGCTTTGAGTGTTTGCGGCAGTTTGAACGGTCCTGTTATCGTTTGCACGCGGTACAGGCACCGGCGCGGTCGAAGGCGTTATGTTCGTCTCAATTGCGGGCGCACTATCGGTATCGGTAGCAGCAGGAGAATCCGTCGGTTCTGCGGTCGGGAGCGTTTCGGGAGCCGCAACAACGATCGGCGCAGGCTCATCGGCGCTTTCGGGTAATGGCGCGATCCTGGTTGAATCGACTGGAGGAAGAGCGTTTCGCAGGATGGACCGTGCCTCAGCCTCTGCGGCACGCTGTATTTCGTCATCTGTCCTTGCTGCCGTAGCATCCGCCGGTGGTGTGACCGGTGTGCCGTCCGGCCGGATGACAACCGTATCAACCGTTCTTGGGCCAAGCGGTGGCCGCGTCGCACTTACAGCGGTGCCGTTTTCTGGGCTGGGTGAACCGATAATCCGAGGATTGCCGGGCGGCGGATCGTTGTTAAGCAGAAGTGGTGGCCTTTCTTCTTCAACAAGCGTGCTGGCTTCACTTCCGTTCTGGTCCCCATTCAGCGTCTGGTAAGCCGGATTATCCTGATTGGGAATGAGTTTGCCGCCTGGGTCTTCCGGCCGAACCTTGGCCGGATCATCGGATGCGGCCACGACGACGACACCATCGTCAGATGCCGGGATAAACAGGAAATATGCGCCGACACCGGCGAGCAGGAGAAGAGATGCCGCAGCGGCCATAAACAGCGTTTTTGCCTTGCCGCCTTCACCTGAATTCTCAGTCTCCAGGCCTAAGTCGGGAGAAAAGTCGTCAGGCAGGTCGGAAGGAAGGCCGTCCACGGATATGTTATCTGACAGATCGGCCCGGGCTGTGCTTCCGGTCCGTTCTGAATTGCCACCTTTGTCATCAGGCTCAGACAACGCCGCTTCAAATTCTCCGAAGTCTATGAGCGGTTCAAGCTCTTCATTGGGTGCTGGTTTCGCTTGAGCGGAAGTCTCTCTCGTTGCTTCCTTTCTGTCCGATGGGTCATCATCAAGCGGATCGAACAGAGCATCCATGCGAAGCGCCTGATCAAGCGCACTCGCGATTGAAGCCTCGGTCGCCTTGGGATCCGCAACTGGGGGAGCGGCGATTGCCTCATCATCATTCGCCGCAGCGACTGCATTGTGGGCTTTCGCGATCTCGTCCTGGATAAAACTGCCGATCGGATCGAATTCATCGTCGCCATCATGCGAAGAAGCTTTGGCATCGGAATGTGCCGAATTTTCGGCACCACTATCACGAGCGGGTGACAGATCCAGAATCGCGTGGTTAACTTCGTCGATTTCATCCGGCAATTCTTCGGATTTTGCCGGCAGAAGATCTTCGCGATCAAAGATGTCTTCTTTGTCGAAGACATCGATCTTTCTAAGAACTGTCTCCTCATCCTCAAATTCCGGCTCGCCCACCAGACGGGGACCGGTTTCGTCCGGACCTTCGGCGGCAATGGTTTCAGTCTGCCCGCCTTCATCCTTGGAAAACTCCAGGGGGTCCTCATCCTGGATATTGAGACTGATCGCTTCAGTTGCTCCTAACACCGGTAGATCCGGGAGCGGGTCTACCGACGGAGGGACGGCGTCCAGATTGTCGTTGAGAACGGCCTCTCCAGCTTCTTGGGTGGTGTCAGAGGCCAGTTGCAGAGCCAGTTCCGCTTCCAGTTGTTCACCAAGGAAGAGATCGACATCGGTGTCCTGTCGAGGTTCTTGCCCGCCGCTGGTTGGTTCGACGGTAGCGTCCGTCTCTATTTCAGATGCGGGTGTTTCGGTTGCAGTTGGGTCGCTCAAATCGAAACTGACGACATCGCCGCCTTCGTGTTCAAACAAAGGCTCAGGTTTTTCAGGCGCAGCGGGCTCCCCGGTCGGCGTGGCGATTTTTGCCACATCCGCTTCAAGCGGTGGCTCGAAAGCGGGATCGGTCAGGGCCCTTTGATCATTGAAGGACTCTGAGAAAACCGTTCCGGAACTGACAATCCGGGCAAGCTCAGCAAGAGGGTCGTCCTCCTGTTCCCTCTCATCTGTCGGATCAACCGGATTTCGCTGGTCAGACATCGCCCAAGACAACCTTTATTCTTGTTCGAGTGGCCGGCAGACATACGCGCCCACAAAGCCCCAAACCCCTAGTTGCAACTTAGCGCATTTCCAGGGGCGCTGAAACGC
>JBCDCZ010000105.1:0-13726 GCA_039180865.1 Pseudomonadota bacterium
GGTGATAGAAAGAGCCCTTCGGAGCTTGCGATTTTTCGATGAGCTCATTCAAGCCGACGGCACTGTAACCCCTTTGCTGAAACAGGAGAGCGGCAGTCTCGATAAAGCGTTGGCGGGCATCTGATGAACGCGGCATAATTCACCTATAGACTTTCTATGGCGATTGGTCTAGAGAGAACTCTATGTCAATCACCATAGAATGGAACTCGGATGTCTGACGGAATAACTCCTGATGAAGTGGAAGTCCGTGTCGGGGCCGCGCATATCAGCGGCCGACTCTTTAAAACAACAGATAGCCCAGAGCGCGCCATCGTCCTCCACCCGGCGACCGGCGTCTCGCAGAAATTCTATTCCGACTTCGCTCATTGGCTTGCCAACGAACGGAATGCCGCCGTACTCACTTACGATTATCGCGGCATGGGCATGAGTCGGGGCGATCATCCGATACGCTCTGTCGAGATCAAGATGTCGGACTGGGGCATTGAAGACCAGAATGCGGCGCTAAACTATGTCTGCACCCGCTTTCCGGATCTACCGATCTGGGTTGTCGGACATTCGCTGGGCGGCATGTATCTGCGCTGGCATGAGAGTATTGGCCGCGTCGAACGGGTGATTACCGTTTGCAGCGGCCCGGCCTATTTCCTGAAGCATCCATGGTCCTACATGCCGGCCGTGATCTGGTTCTGGTTTATTGGCGGTCCGCTTTTCACGAGGCTCAAAGGCTATATGCCGGGCAAGCTCACCGGTCTTGGTTCTGATCTTCCAGCGAGCGTTTACTGGCAATGGCGGCGCTTCTGCCTGTCTCGTAGCTTTTATTGGAAACATCTTGGGAGCGCCTCGACGAACCCGCCGCCCCTGCCCGAGAGCTGCCATATGAGGGCAGTCAGCATGGCGGACGACAAGACAGTCACACCCGCGATGGTGTCGGCACTGCAGACGCTCTATGAAGGCCATAAGATCGATTTTCAGCACGTTCTACCGTCCGATTTCGGGCTTTCGCGGATCGGCCATATCCGGGTCTTTTCCAAGCGCAACGCCGCAACCTGGCCCGCTTTGATAGCGTGTTAGATCTACGCGTCAGCGCTCTTACAATTTAACCACCGATCCGCTTTCATTCCGCTGCGATGCGCGGCGACGCGGTCGCATGGCCCATATGCTCAAGGTAGGTGTCGTGGAAATGCCTCATCATTGCTTCGGAAAACTCAATGTTGTCCCAATCGACGATGTACCATCCATTGTCGAAACACCGCTGCTTCATGCCTTCCTGAACGGACAGCAAGAATGAGATGTCTTCAGGTTGAAGAACATCGCGGCCCCATATTGTCCGCTTTTCCTGCCGTTCCCGCATGCCCGGATCGGTGGGTTCCGCTACTTCCAGATTGATGCTTTGACGGAATGCCCGGTCGGGGCTGATCGGGTTCCACTGAAACAGCGTCAGATTGGGTGGGCCGGCAAATTGGGAAATCCCGACATTTGGGAAGAGAAACCAGAAATGGAGATCTTTCCGATCATGCTTGAGATCGATCGGATAAGCCAAATTGTCTTCTTTGCCGGAACCCGGAATAAAATTATAGGCCGAGTTTTTATTGAGCAGATAATACTGGTTATTGATGTCGAGGAGGTCCGTGAATGTCACGTGGCCATGGCGGCAGTGCTGACACTCAAGGTAATTGTCGATCTGAACCTTCCAGTTGGCATTGACGTCAACCTGATGGATCGCGGCCGCAGTTCCCGTCATGACATAGTCACCGGCGTCCGGGCAGGTTTCCCTGATATGGTCTTCCACACCCGGCCAGAAGTCGGCGATCGGCAGGGCATCGCGATCAAGATTCACGAAGATGAAGTCGAGCAGGCGATCTACGCGGACGGTGAAAAGGCAAACATCTTCTCGCTCAGGAGCATGGCTTGAGGCCATCGATCGCATTCCGCGCAGAGACCCGTCCAGTGAAAAGCTCCAGTGGTGGTAGGGGCAGACTATGACGCTTTTTCTCCCCGCCCCTTCCAACAGCTTGTGGCCCCGGTGAGGGCAGATATTGCAATAGCCACTGATCTCGCCCCCCTGATCGCGCACCACGAACACATTCTGACCCAGAATATTTGCTGTCACGTAAGAGCCTGGCTCCTGCAATTGGCTGATGTGACAGACATATTGCCAGGACTTGAAGAACAGTTTTTCCTTTTCCTCAGCGAAGACCTCGTCGCTGACATAGTAATCCGCACCGAGCGCCCTGAGGTTCTCTGCCGATGATGTGCTGGACGTGGGGTTCTGGCTGTCTCGGCGCATTTCTTTTGTCTTTCCCAAAGCGGTTGATTATCGAACGTTTCGGTCAGCAGCAATCGCGGCGACCATCAGGGGTTCGCGGACGCCGGCACGCATGACATCAGGATGATAGGGTTCGCGTGCAAAGACCATGCGCACCATGGGTGCAAAGAAACTGAGCGGTAGGGTTTCATAGTCTGGATCGAAACTGGCTTGATCCCAGCGTTCACAAAAAAGCACACAATCTTCGTAGTACGGATTGTCCTTGAACCGGTCGCGTTTGTTGCGGTCACCTCCAAGATGATGGCCGTAGTAGATCATCTGGAAATCGCCATGGGTCTGGACACACCAGCAGCATTGCTCGCGCACAAATGGCCTTAGAATCGTGGCCGCATATTCGTCGTGATTATATGGTGCGTAGATGTCGCCGATATCGTGCAGGAGCGCTGATACCACCCAGTCAGAATCGGCTCCGTCGCGCCAAGCACGGGTTGCTGATTGCAGGGAATGGCCGAGGCGCGTGAGCTGATAACCGGACAAGCCTTCATCCAGTTCGACAAGACCCTTGAGGAGATTATCCGCCGTTCCTCGGGCGTGGGCAATCGCGTGCTCGTTCAGGAATTCATAATCTTCTCGCGTTCCATCTTTCATGTGTCTGAATGAAACGTGATTCATGCGGGCCTCCCATTCGTTCCTCCGAAATACTGCCCGAGCAGGCGCTTTACGGCGATCCCAAAAATTGGCATTCTCTAATGCTTTTTTGTTATCTAGAATGGTTCTCTATGAGACGACGTCTTCCACCTCTCAATGCTTTGCTCGCTTTTGAAGCAGCAGCCCGCCACAAGAATTTTACACGAGCTGCCCAAGAGCTTTCCGTCGCGCAACCAGCGATTACCCGTCACGTTTCCAACATCGAAGCGTGGCTCGGGACGCGCCTGTTTACAAGGAATGGGAATGTTGTCGATCTTTCTGAGGATGGGAAAGCACTTGCTGAGGTCTCAACATCCCTTTTTGACCGGTTGGAGCTTAGCGTTCGTGCGCTAAGGAGACCACGAAACAACGAACTCGTCGCCGGGGCATCATTCGGCGTCGCGCATCTCTGGATTATGCCGCGCATCAGCAGAATGCGCGTCGCCTCCGGAATGAACATCAATCTCGTGACCGCGGACGACTATCGTTTTTTCGATGAGCCGGCGGTCGATTTTTCCATTCGTTTTGGGAATGGAGATTTTGAACAAAACCGGGCGGATCTTCTTTTTGTTGAAAGATGCCAGATTATTGCGTCACCGGGCTTTCTTATGAAGCATCCAGAGTTCGACGCGGAGAACCCGGTCGAGACGATTGATCCTGAGCTCCTGCTGGATCATGGCGATCCAAACGCGATCGGCTGGATGGACTGGCGGCGATGGTGCGAAATGACGGGCACCGGTTTCCCCGGTTTCGACCACCTGACCCGAGTGCAAAGCTATCCAACAATGCTCGATATGGTTTGCGCCGGAGATGGGATCAGTATCGGGACAATTGGAATTGAGGACGATCTGATCGCCTCCGGCAAACTAACCTGTGTCGGCCCGGCACTCGGACGTGAAGGCTTCGGATACTATCTGGTGTACCGGGAAGACATGCTGGAGAACGAGGCCTTCGCAGCTCTCCGAGATTTCCTCGTTCGCGACAATCGCTCCTAGCTGTCGATTTACCAGGCGTTGATCAGGATATCTCTTGTGAAAGCAACCCTTGGATGGCGAAGAGCCGATTTAACCCATACCAGATAAAATGCGTTCGACGGCGCCGATTGTGGCGCGGAGATAAGCTCAAGCGCACCGGATTTGATGCTCTTTTCGCAGAGATAGTCGGGAATTACACTCCAACCGATCCCGGCCACAACAAACGCCCGCAGGAGGCGGATATCCGGTGCTGTCATCGCAGGCAATTCCCCGCCAATATCGAGATTGTTCATTTGGCACCAGTCTCTGATGAGCGGCTTATCCATATCGTAGGCGACAAAGGGTTCCGCTTGCAAAGCGTTCTCCAGATCCGCGGCCTTGGCGATTCTGTCCGCCATATCGGGCGCTGCAACCGCGAGCAAAACCTCTGAACCAACCCGTTTAGACGCGAGACGCTCGTCTTTCGGGGCAGACGCTGTGAAAGCGACATCGACCTTGCCGTCGAGCAACATATTGTAGAGCGATGCCTTGCCACCGAGGTGAACTCTGACCTGCAAACCTGATGTCTGAAGCGGCTTTAATCTAAAGGCCGCTTGTTCGGCCATGAATTCTGAAGGCCCTGCAACATGAACCGTTCCAGACAAAACCGTCGAACGCGCCTTCATCGTTGAAAGCGCTGCCTCCGCACGATCAAGCCCATCGCCGACTTGCACTGCGAGTTCGACTGCAAATGCGGTCGGTTCGACACCCCGCGCTTGCCGCTCAAACAAGGATCGACCGAACTGGGTCTCCAACGAGGCAATATGCTGGGAGACCGCAGGCTGGGTGAGATCGAGGTTTCGCGAGGCCTTGCTTATCGAGCGGCTGCGATAAACCTCCAGGAAGGATCGAAGATTTCTGAGGGACATACTTACCCATTATTTTTTTTATGGCATACTGCAAATACTCTTAGATTAACTGATGTCAAGATGATGCTATCGCTCCATTCGAACAAAGGAGCACCTCATGGACAAAGCTAAAATTCTCATCATCGCAACATCAGCCGGAAAAATGGATAATGGCGAGCCGACCGGCGTATGGCTCGAAGAATTGACGACGCCTTATTACGCGTTTCTCGATAGCGGCGCGGACGTGACACTCTCATCCGTGAGCGGCGGCGGCATTCCAATCGATGCGCGCAGCATTGCTCCAGAGGGTGAAAACGACGCGTCCGTCGAACGCTATTTGAAAGATACCGCGCTTCAAAACGCGGTCCAGAGCACACAATCCTTCATGGATCATGCCGCAGGTGAATTCGACGCGGTCTTCCTTCCAGGTGGCCACGGCACGATGTTTGACTATCCAACCAGCCAAGAGCTCGCGAGCCTCATCGAAACGTTCGACCGCGACGGTAAAATCGTCGCTGCCGTCTGCCACGGTCCGGCCGGTTTGGTGTCAGCCAGGTCACGTGACGGATCAGCCTTCGTGAAGGGGCGCAAGGTTGCAGCCTTCACGGATAGTGAAGAACACGCGGTCGGGCTTCAGGACGCTGTGCCGTTCCTCCTCGAGACCCGCCTCAGGGAGCTGGGCGCGCATTACGTTTCGGCACCCGATTTCCAATCTTTTGCCGTGCGTGACGGGAACCTCGTTACGGGTCAAAATCCGGCCTCAGCACAACAAACAGCCAGCCTGGTCATGGACGCCATTCGCGAAGACACGTCTCGGCTGGCATCGTAATCCAGGGACGAAATCATGTCTAAGATCATACTGATTACCGGCGCATCATCGGGCATTGGAGAAATCTGCGCCCGCTATGCCGTTAAGGCGGGGCATAAGGTTGCCCTCGCCGCACGTCGAAAAGAAAAGCTCGATCAACTGGTTGATGATTTGGGTTCGGACAACGCGCTCGCTATCAGTTGCGATGTCACAGACGCCACCCAGCAGAAAGCGATGGTTGAAAAGGCTGTTTCCCGTTTTGGCGGACTGGACGTTGTCTTCGCCAATGCCGGCCTCGGAGCTTCATCGCGCGGAACCGAAGCGGGCGATCCGGAGAGCTTTCGTGAGATGATTGATGTCAATTGTTTGGGTGTGACGTTCACGGCCAAATACGCGCTTCCACATCTCAAAGCCTCGAAGGGTCATTTCGTCCTGGTTGGCTCGCTTGCCGCACAGGGCACTGTCTGGGGATCCGTTTACTCCGCAACCAAATGGTTCATCCGCGGCTATGCCGACAATCTTGGTGCGGAACTCGGTGATGCCGGCGGGCGGGTTACCTGTCTGCATCCTGGAATGACAGACACACCGTTTTTCGACACGCCAAAACCCACTGCACTCCGTCCTGATGATATCGCAAAAGCGTTCATGTATGTGATCGAGCAACCGGATTATGTCTGGATACCCCATTTACCGATCTATCCGCGTCCCCAGAAACCATTCTCAGATCAACACCACTGAGAAGGGGCTGCGACACACGCGCTCAATCTGGCTCGCCGAAACGGCGAGTCACTGCTTGGGCAATCGTCATAAGATCGTCGGTAAACGCTTTCTGCCGCTCAGCGGGCAGCATCGATAACATCAAGGCGCTGTTCTCAATATCCCGTGCATGGATATTCGTGATTGTCGTTTCACCAGTGTCTGTCAGACTAAGGGCAATTGCTCGTCCATCATTCGGATGTGGACCGCGTTTTAAAAGTCCCCGCTTTTCAAGCCTTTCGATGATCGATTGAACCGTTGTCGGTGTCAGCCCCAAATAGAAAGCAACCTCCTTTGCCATAAGCCCCGGCTCTTCAAGAACGCGGCCAAGGAGGTGCAATTCCGTTCCCGAAAGATCGAGTCGGCCGTCGCCGTTTTTGTCCTGCGCATTGACTGTGAGTACGCGCAGCAAAGTCCTGATCGCTTCAGCAAGCCGTTCTTCAGGTTTCAGGTCCTGACCTTCGTTCTTCGTCACTTTGCCTACTTATTCTCACATCAAAAGAGCCTGCACCCCATGCATCAGCAGGACCAAACACCTAAAGCGCGAGGTGCGCAATATCACCGTTCAAGAAAACTCTTGATTGATACGAATACCGTACTATATATACCGAATATCGTAGTAAATGGCTAAGCATTATGACCAATCAAATGAGTAACAACATCATTCTTATGACTGGAATTACCTCAGGCTTGGGTTATGAAGCCATGGTGAAGTTACTCAGGAATCCAGAGGTTTCTGTCATCACGGGAGTACGCAATTCAAACAAGCCGAACAATCTGAAACGGCTGAGAACAGACCGTCTCACGGTGTTGCCTCTGGATCTGTCGTCGCTGCAATCCGTCTCGGAATTCTGTGAGGCAGTTGAGACGCATCTCGGCGATCACCGTCTTTCAGCGATGGGATTCAATGCAGGAACACAAATCACGACCGGCCTGACCCATTCGGTCGATGGGATCGAGACAACCTTTGCGGTAAACCATCTGTCGCACTATCTGATCGGCGAGCGTCTTTCTTCAAAATGCGCCCCGAGCGCGCCAATTGTGGTGACAGCGAGCGGCACCCATGATCCAGGCGATCCGGTCGCAACCCGGTTCGGCTTTCGCGGAGGCGTATTCCTTACCGCGAAAGACGTGGCGAACGGTAAAATGGACGCTGATGCGAGTCCTTCCCAACAATGCCTCGACCGTTATGCAACCTCTAAAATGGCCAACATCATGCATGTCCTTTTCAAAGCGCGCACGGACCAGGACAGAACGTGGATTGCTTATGATCCGGGCCTGATGCCCGGAACGGCCCTCGCCCGGGATCGTAGTGCGTTCGAACAATTTGCCTGGACAAGGCTTATGCCGGCATTACGGCATGTGATGCGCGGTGTCAGTAGCGCAGAGCAATCCGGCGCCACCCTTGCCAATCTGCTTCTAGGCCAGAAAACCTATCCAAGCGGAAGCTATATCGAGTTTACCGGGAAGGCTCTTACGCCTTGGAAGCAATCAACCAGTGAGAGCCTTCAAGAAGACCTCATCAACGAAAGCCAGGCACTCATTGAGCGCCATTTGAGGCCGCGAACATAAGATAGATCGGCCATATCGCTCGATTCCGACGTTACGCTCCGCCGGAAACCAAAGCGCTTTCAGCCACGATCGCTTCGGCCAGGAATTTTGAAAATACCCGAACCCTTTCCATGTGACGCAGGTCCGGATGCGTGAGCAGCCATGCAGGC
Source organism: Pseudomonadota bacterium (assembly GCA_039180865.1). Taxonomy (GTDB): domain Bacteria; phylum Pseudomonadota; class Alphaproteobacteria; order Rhizobiales; family JACESI01; genus JBCDCU01. The sequence goes on from JBCDCZ010000105.1 coordinate 8,097, forward strand.
CGACCGTCATGCAGACCGCTATTTGGAACGCGGACGAGCAACGGGTCTGAATCACCCACGATGCAAGGCAGGAACGCCATCCCCATACTGTTTCGGGCAGCCGCGGATTGGAGCGGCAGGGTGGGCAGAATCCAGGCGACGGGACTATCGGCGAAAGGCGTCGTTCCTGTGCGGTTCCGGAACGCCGCTCTATCCGGCCAGCTTATCCATTCCGGGGGCTCTGTGGCATTGGGGCCGACATGGTCTTCGACATAATCCGGCGATGCGTAAACGGCGTCCCGGAACGGCGGCAGACGGCGACCGACCAGATGTTCTTCAGGCTTTTCGGAAAAGCGAATGGCAAGATCCGCATCGCGGCGCGAGAGATCCGAATAGGCGTAGGTGGTGACGAGCTCGATATCGATGAGCGGGTATTGCCGACGAAACTCCATCAGCATCGGCAACAGCAGGAACTGAGCGATCGGCGGAGGGACCGTCAGGCGGATCGGCCCCTTTAGACGCACATCGTGTCCATCGACCAGCCTTTCCAGTTCCAGCATCTCCGCTTCAACCTGTTGCGCACGGGCGATGATCCTCGAACCGGCTTCTGTCAATAGAAAGCCGTCCGGCGTGCGATCGAAGAGCTTCGCCCCCACCCGCTGTTCGAATGCGTCAAGACGGCGTAAAACGGTCGAATGGCTGACTTTTAAGCGCGCTGCTGCCTCCCGCGCCGTTTTCCCGCGTTCAACGGCCAGGAAAATCTGAAGATCGTTCCAATCGGATTGCATCGGGCTCGCTGGTCCATAAACGCACCAGATCGATAGCAAGGTTGCTTGTTCAGTGCAAATTTAAACCAGCCTAGTTTGTCGTTGTTTCCACTTAGACACCCAAAGGAAAGACGATGTCCCCCAAAACCCTTACAGAACGCGACTTCCCAATCCACGATGCGACCACCGCCCCTTCCGAGGCGATTGAGCCGCTCAATTGGTACCAGGAAAATTTCGGCGTTGTTCCGAACCTTGCTGGCATCCTTGCAGAATCGCCTGCCCTTCTCGTTTCTTACTGGCAGCTTCAGAACAATCTTCTCGCGCATTCCACGCTCACCCGCCAGGAGATCAACATTGTACAAACGGCGGTGGCCCATGCGAATGCCTGCCAGTATTGCGTTGCCGGCCATACCGCCTTCGGCAAGATGGAGTTCTTCAACAACACCGACGAGCAGCTCAACGCAGTGCGTCAGGATAAAGCCTTCAACGATCCGAAACTCGAAGCGCTCAGGGATTTCACCCTTCTCGTCTTACGCAATCAGGGCCGGATGGCGACAAGTCAGTTGAACACATTTCTGGATGCAGGTTTCACGCGCGCTCAGGCGCTTGATGTCATTGGCTGTATCGCCGCCAAGGTGATGTCGAACTATGCCAACCAGCTTGCATTGACCCCGATCGATGACGCTTTTGCGCCACTTGCAAACGGTCTTCCCTACCGCGAAGAGCGGACGGTGAAATCGGGTACCCACGAAGCGGCATGAACCTCTGAACCCGATCGCCTTTTTCAGCTTCGAACCATCAATCCAACCAACTGGAGCAGTGACCCTCTTTAACTGCTCCAAAGAGGATAGATTCATGAAACTCTCTCGTCTTCTAACTTACACATTCGATCAAAATGTCGGACCAATGGACCGTATCTTTCGCATTGTATCCGGCGTTGGTCTGGCTGCGCTGCCCTGGCTCGGGAATGTCGCCACACCGGAATGGGCAAGCATTGCCCTTACCGTCTCGGGGCTGGCCTGGGCCGGTACCGGCATCCTGAGCCGGTGCGGCATGTATTATCTGTTCGGCTTTTCGACGAAAAAGGCCTGACACTTCTCCGTGCAACCCCCGCGCATCGCCAATCCGTCATCAGAGGGCCGGACATGAAATTCGGACTGAAAATTGTGCTTGCCTGCTTGAGCCTCGTCCCCGGCTCTTATGGCCTCTACAATTTTTGGACAGGGATCAGCCGCTTTAGTCCCGTTGCGGTTCGCCATCCCACCCTGAACAGTCAGTTCCGATTTCAATCCGGCATCTATTTCGGGTTGGCGATGCACATCTGGTGGCTGATCCCCCGCATTCATCAGGAAACAGGCCTCTTCAGGATTACCGTTTTTGTTGTTTTCCTCGGAGGGCTCGGCCGTCTTCTGTCATACATCTCTATCGGACCGCCCGGCCCCGTCGCGATTGGCGCGATGATCCTGGAACTCACAATTCCCGTTCTGATCATCTGGCAGAATGCAATACGCGAGCCGAAAGGACGATGGAATTCATGAGACCATTCGACGAGATCTACGCGATCGCCGCGGACAGAAAAGGCGGTATCGAGGCGCTTGAAGCAAGCCTTCAGAAACCGAAAACCGTCGGTGTCTTGTGCAAGATCGGTGATGACCGATATCTCGCAGAAGCCACCAAATGCATTTTTCAGGCGGGCTTCAACTGGAAAGTCGTGGAGCGCATGTGGCCCGGTTTTGAAGCCGCATTTGACAGCTTCGATCTTGGTCGCTGTGCGATGCTCAGTGATGAGGATTGCGACCGGCTCGTCAACGATGCTCGGATCGTGCGATACGGCTCCAAAATCCGGTCGGTTCAGGAGAATGCTCAATTCTTTCTCGACCTTGCGGCGAAACATGGCAGCGCGGCGAAGGCGATCGGCTCGTGGCCTTCAACCGATTATGTCGGACTTCTCGATCTCCTCAAAAAGCGTGGAAGCCGTCTCGGCGGAACCACATCACAATATTTTCTGCGCGGCATGGGAAAAGACAGCTTCATCCTTTCCAAGGACGTCACCGCCCGGCTTATTGCCGACGGGGTGGTGGAGAAACCGCCGACCTCGAAAAAAGCGATGCAGGATGTGCAGGCCGCTTTCAACGAATGGATGACACAATCGGGCCGCGGCTTAAGCGAGATCAGCCGGATTCTCGCGATGAGCATTTGATCTCACGCCACCCTTTCCTGCCCGGATTGAAACCGGTCGACAGAAACTAATCGCAACCGTTTCATCGGAGACCTCCGCAGCACCGTCTGAGATGCTGCCAAGAAAACTCCTGCCTCTCGTTCAAATTGATATAGACAACATTTGAACAATCGTTTAATTGTTGGTTATGAAAATTCCTGATATCCGCCCTGATCAGACCGCTCAGCTCGCAGAAACTTTCGGTTTGCTGGCAGATCCGACCCGTCTGTCGATCGTGGTCGCCTGTATGGAAGACGAGATATCGGCTGGAGACATCGCTGAACAGTTAAACGTGTCGGCGTCGCTTACCAGTCACCATCTCCGGCTTTTGCGGGCTGCACGCATCCTGAAGTCGGAAAGGCGTGGGAAACAGGTCTTTTATTCAATGGCCGATGCCTGCGTGCATAACGTGCTGGAGATCATGATCAATCACGTGTTCATGCACGATGACGAACACTCAGAAGACACTTAAACAGGAGACGAAAAATGCCCGATGTCAAACAACAGAAATGCGCGTGTGCGGACTGCGTCTGCATTGTCGAAATCAAAGACGCAATCGTGAAAAACGACCGTAATTATTGCAGCGACGAGTGCGCGAAAGGCCACCCGGACGGGTCAGGCTGCGGACACAAAGGCTGCGCCTGCCACGGCTAATCCGGCACCAATGCTGTCACGTTCAGAGCTTTCCCCTTCGCGGGGAGAGCTTTGGCACCTGAAGACTGGAAATTCCACCCGCCGCTTTCCCTCGGCGAGCTCTCACGGCTTCAAATTATCATCGTTCCAGATGAGATCAGACACGTCGTAGCCGTTTTTCTCCAGAATGAGCAGAGCCTTATTGAGCAGCTGAGGCGACGGGTTCTGCGATCGTGCCAGGATCCAACCACGATTTCCTTTCGGCACACCGACAACTGCCAGTTGGTAGTTCGGGCTCACCCACATCACCCAATATTCGGCTCTGAACGTGAAGAAGCTTGAGAACTTCACCTTGAACTTGCCAACGCCGCTCACAACAGCGTCACCGTTAATTTCGACCGTCCGACTGCCATGCTTGCAGGTGTTGGTCACCGAGTAATTCACCTCATCGACCTGTTTGTAGATCGCTGTCGAATCCGAACAGCCGAGCTGATAAAACACTGGGAACCGAGCCACTTCATGCCAGGTTCCAAGATAGCGTGCGACATCCAGAGTTTCGACGGTCATAATCCGCGCGAACGCAGGCGCGAGACTTCCAAGAACCAGTGAACTTGCCAAAACACCGACAAGCGCGAGCAACACCCGCTTGCGGAGCCGATCCAGAAAACGATATCGAGCGTGAATTGACGGTCGCAGCTTTGACATAATCTTTTTTTGATTTTCCCAATCCGTCGTTACGTCCTAGTAGATAAAACAGGTGATCGCATTGTCGAGCGCTCTGGGATGGTTCAGTCGCGAAAAGTATCTGATGAATTTACGTGACCTGAAATATGTCGAGGCAGTGGCGAAGTACCGAAACTTCAGTCGGGCCGCTGACGCGACGAATGTGAGCCAGCCCGCCCTTTCCAGCCAGATCCGAAAACTTGAGCAGGAACTTGGGAGCGATCTCTTCGACCGCAAACCCGGTGACGTTCAATTGACGAAGTTCGGGGAACGGGTTGTCGACGCTGTTCGGCAGATCAATCTGCTCGCCGACGGTATCCGCGAAGCCGCGATGGAATTTCGCGATGTTGAAGCGGTTCCCCTGCGGCTCGGCATGACGCCCACCCTGGCACCTTACCTGACACAATACTTCATCGAAATGCTGTCCGGCATTTACCCGTCCCTACGCGTGGTAATCATTGAAGACAAACCCGCGCAGCTCGCTGAGATGGTCGAGCGGCAAGACATCGACTGCGCCCTCCTTGCCTGGCGAACCCACCAGGCGCTTTATGATGCGGATGACGAAGACGCGCTCAACTTCATATCGCTTTGGTTTGAACCGCTTTATCTGGCGGCTAGAAATGATCATCCGGTACTAACCGGCGCTACAATCCGGGCAAAGGATGTACCAGGCGACTATCTGATACGCTTTAAAGTTCCGTTCGGGTATGAACTAGAGGCTGATCTTCCCGTCACAACGCCGGAAGTTGCCGAGGCACTCGGCTTCGACCTCGATCGCGCGCGGTTTGAGACAGTCTGCCGAAACCTTCAGTTCAGCGATGCCTGCACTTTGGTCAACGCCATCGCCTCAAATCAGTTCACGCGCGAAGGGCTGGGGCTCAAATATATGGAATTCGAAGACAACGGCAATTTGCGCGAACTCGGCGTGGTCCATCGAAAGAATTATCCCCGCGCGTCGATTATCGCGAGCATAAAAACCTACATTAACGAATTCCCTCCTGCCGGGGTGCGGCCTGCTTCAGAGACTTGATTATCAGACTTCTAAGGTCACAGCAGAAGGGGTCAGCTTGCGCTTCTATCTTGCCTTTTAAGGATCCCGACACCGCACAAATCGCGATTCCTTCAACACCCGCGACATCTCAAGTTCATAATTTTGCACGCGTTTCGTGCGCTTTTTTCGCTCACAGGTTTTGACATATCCGTGATCGACGGCTGCGAGCTCAAACAGACCTTTTACTGAGATCCAAGTCTCAAGCTTCTGAAATTAAATCTTTTTTAAGTATAGCAAACTGACCCGATCACCCGGTATA
>JBCDCZ010000106.1:0-13700 GCA_039180865.1 Pseudomonadota bacterium
TCATCGCGTTACCCGTACAACCGGGCAAAAGGCGCCCTGGCCGTCAATATGTTACGGGTTGAGTTTATAACCCCCACTTTCCGTAACAAGCAATTCCGCATTCGAGGGGTCCCGTTCGATTTTCTGTCTCAAACGATAGATATGAGTTTCCAGAGTATGGGTTGTAACCCCTGAATTGTAACCCCAGACCTCCTCGAGCAGAACATCGCGCGTTACAGGTTTTTCACCAACCCGGTACAGGTACTTGAGTATAGATGTTTCTTTTTCCGTCAGGCGGATTTTAGTCCCGTTTTCATCGGAGAGCATCTTCGCGCTCGGCCGGAAAATATATGGACCAATCGTAAATGTTGCATCTTCGCTTTGTTCGTGCTGGCGGAGTTGGGCCCGAATACGCGCCAGCAAAACGGCGAAGCGGAACGGTTTTGTGACATAATCATTTGCCCCGGCCTCAAGACCGAGAATGGTATCGGAATCAGTATCGTGGCCTGTCAACATAATGACTGGCGCTTTAAAGCCACCTTTCCGGAGCAGTTTAACCGCTTCCCTGCCATCCATATCAGGAAGACCGACATCCATAATCAGAAGATCGCAATGAGCGTTGCGCGCAGCCTGAATACCTTTCGCAGCGTTATCGAATTTTTCAATCTCGAATTCTTCATAGAGGCTGAGCTGCTCGACAAGAGCTTCGCACAGATCTTTGTCATCATCGACAATAATGATTTTACGAGCGGTCATTTCGTGAATTCCTTCCTCGATCTCCCAAATCAATGGCTCCGGCAGGTATATCTTCACCAACAATGAACAACAATGTACAGATAGCGTTTGGTCGAACGTCGTCGTGGCCGGTAAACTGCGCACCTCACGGATATATGAGGTGCTGGGACAAAAGTCGTGTTCATTCGCATAAAGTCGAAATCACATTCATGTGGGTTTTTCGTGATGAGTCACGAAGCATCGTTCTTTCCGTGTGCGTTGGGGAAAGGCGGCGTTGGCCACAGAAAGCGCGAAGGCGACGGTAAAACACCCGCTAGGACGTTACGCCCTTTGTATGTTTTGTACAGGGCGGACAGGATTTTGCGCCCAAAATCGCTACTTCCGATACGCGCAATCGGCAAGGATGAGGGATGGTGCGACGATGTTAATGACCGGAACTACAATAAAATAGTCCGGTTGCCTTATAGTGCGTCTCACGAACAGCTTCGCCGCGATGATGCACTTTACGACATCGTCGTCGTTCTTGATTACAACATCCGACCCCGGATCAAGGGCCTTGGCAGTGCCATTTTTCTTCATCTTGCCAGGCCGGGTTTTCTGCCGACCGAAGGGTGTGTCGCTGTTCACATGAATGTGATGCATCGCTTATTAGCGCGCATGACCCCAAGGACAAAATTCCGCATCGAGCCCTGAAAACCACCTTCAGGGGTTTAAGTGCCATCACGCGCGCCGAATATTGCGCTGCCAACGCGCACATATGTCGCACCGCATGAAATTGCGATCGGAAAATCGGCTGACATTCCCATGGAAAGATCCGAAAGACCGCTTTCACGCGCATATTCCGCAAGGAGTGCGAAATGATCCCGGGGATCCTCATCAATGGGTGGAATGCACATCAAACCGCGAACTGAAAGATTGTGGACTGTCCGGCAGCGTTCTACGAATGCGCGGGTTTCCTCCGGCATGATACCCGCTTTTTGCTGCTCACGCCCGGTATTGACCTGAATAAAAACGTCCAATCTCCGGCCCTGACGCTCCATTTCTGAAGAGAGCGCCTTGGCAATCTTTTCGCGATCAACCGTGTGAATGACATCGAAAAGCGCGACAGCATCAGACGCCTTGTTGGATTGCAAGGGACCAATCAAATGAAGCACCGCATTCGGATATTTGGCTTTAAGGTCAGGCCACTTTTTCAAGCTCTCCTGAACGCGGTTTTCGCCAAAATGCGTTTGGCCAGCACCTAGGACGGGCTCGATCCGGTCCGCACCAAAAGTTTTCGAAACTGCTATGAGCGTAATATCGGAATTGTCACGGTTCGATGCATTGGCTGCCGCGTCAATTTCACGATACACATTCTCAAGGCTTGTCATATCCGCCAACATCCTCACAATTCCTTCGATAAGACACCGCCATATAGAGCGGGGAGGCAATTTGCCAGCCTATCCTTCACCCGTCTTATTCTCAGGTTGATTCTGTGCCTGATTTCTGTTGAAGGTCTTGCAAAATGAATGAGCGAGCTAACCAACCTGCAATGATTTCCGAGCGCTACAACCCCGGAGCTGCCGAACCGAAATGGCAGTCGGTCTGGGATGACAACGGCACTTTTGTGACCGAAAACCATGACCCCCGTCCGAAATATTATGTCCTCGAGATGTTTCCTTATCCCTCGGGTAGGATCCATATGGGCCATGTCCGAAACTATACGATGGGTGACGTGGTGGCCCGTTACAAACGGGCTAAAGGATTCAATGTCCTGCATCCAATGGGTTGGGACGCATTCGGTATGCCTGCGGAAAACGCGGCGATGCAAAACAAGGTCCACCCGAAAGAATGGACTTACGAAAACATCGCAAACATGCGGGCTCAATTGAAGGCAATGGGGCTCTCCCTCGATTGGTCGCGTGAATTTGCGACCTGCGATGTGGATTATTATCACCGACAGCAGCAGCTCTTCCTGGACTTCTTTGAAAAAGGCATCGTTTATCGGAAAGAATCGAAGGTTAACTGGGATCCCGTCGATCAGACGGTGCTTGCCAACGAACAGGTAATTGACGGTCGAGGCTGGCGATCAGGTGCCGTCGTTGAACAGAGGGATCTAACCCAATGGTTCTTCAAAATCAGCGAGGAAAGCGAAGATCTCCTTGAAAAACTTGACTCTTTAAAGGAATGGCCGGAAAAAGTTCGCCTGATGCAGCGCAACTGGATCGGACGCTCCGAGGGCCTCAGGATTCACTTCGAATTTTCGGGCCCCAAACCTGCAGATCATGAATCAATAGAAGTCTTCACCACGCGTCCGGACACATTGTTCGGTGCAAGCTTCATGGCTCTTTCGCCAGAGCATCCGATCGCGGCAACAATTGCCAAAGACGACCCCGCACTGCAGGAGTTTGTCGAAGAGTGCCGTCGACTGGGGACGAGTGTTGCCGCCTTGGAGACTGCCGAGAAGAAGGGTTACGCGACAGGGTACTCGGTACGCCACCCATTCGTGGAAAACCAGGAATTGCCAGTCTATATCGCAAACTTCATCCTCATGGATTACGGCACAGGCGCAATATTCGGGTGCCCGGCCCATGATCAAAGGGACCTTGATTTTGCAAGAGCATACGGTCTCCCGGTTCGACCCGTTGTGGTTCCGGAAGGCACCGAACCGGAAAGCTTCGAGGTCGGCGACGTTGCGTTCACAGAAGAAGGACTGCTGGCAAACTCAGACTTTCTCGATGGGTTGACCATTGACGCGGCCAAGGAAGAGGTTGCGAGCCGCCTTGAAATACGCACGGTTTCAGAAAAACCCGCCGCTACACGCCAGGTAAACTTCCGCCTTCGCGATTGGGGAATTTCACGTCAACGCTATTGGGGATGTCCAATCCCGATTGTCCATTGCGATACCTGCGGTGTCGTGCCTGTCAAATCGGAAGATCTCCCGGTTAAGCTTCCGGACGATGTCGTGATCGACCGACCGGGCAATCCCCTCGATCGTCATGATGAATGGCGGAATGTCCCCTGCCCGAAATGCGGAAAACCTGCCCGTCGTGAAACCGACACGATGGATACATTCGTCGATTCATCCTGGTACTTTGCAAGGTTCACGGATCCCAAAGCGGACGATCCGACAAATCCGGAAGTCGCGAATGCCTGGTTGCCCGTTGATCAGTATATCGGCGGGATCGAACACGCGATCCTTCACTTGCTCTACTCCCGGTTTTTCGCCCGGGCGATGAGTAAGACCGGCCATCTTGCGGTTGATGAACCGTTCAAAGGCCTTTTCACACAGGGCATGGTGACTCACGAAACCTATCGAACCAACGCCGGCGATTGGAAAAGCCCAGCAGAACTGCGATTTGAAGATGTCGACGGGGCCCGCCGAGCCTTCGACACAAAAACCGGCGATGAAGTCTCCATTGGCGGTATCGAAAAGATGTCGAAGTCCAAGCGCAACACCGTCGATCCGACTGATATATTGGAGACGTTTGGTGCGGATACAGCACGGTGGTTTATGCTGTCGGACACCCCTCCAGAACGAGACCTTGAATGGACGTCAAAAGGTGCGGAAGGAGCGTTTCGCTTTGTCCAGCGCGTTTACCGGCTATTCTACGAATTCCAAAACCTCGATCCCGAGGTCAAGCAGGTGTCCAATTTCAGTTCCGATGCACTCAAGATTCGGAAAGCCGCGCATGGAGCGCTCGCCAATGTGGAATCGGACATCGAAAAGCTCGGCTTCAACCGGGCGGTTGCCCGCATCTATGAATTGGTCAACATCCTCGCACGAATCGAGCTTACTGCGGATATGAAAGAGGATGTTCTCGCGGCCTATTCCGAAGCACTGACCATTCTTGCCAACATCATGGCGCCGATGACCCCTCACCTTTGTGAGGAATGCTGGTCGCTGCTTGGCTCAAAAGGTTTGTTGGCTGAGGCCCCATGGCCAACCTGCGATCATCAACTTCTGATTGAAGATTTAATTACGCTTCCCGTTCAGGTTAATGGCAAGAAGCGCGGAAGTGTAACCGTCGCGGTCGACGCAGACCAACAAAGCGTTGAAGATGCTGTTCTTGCGGAGGACTTCGTTCAAAAAGCACTGGACGGCAAGCCGCCGAGAAAGCTAATCGTGGTACCGAAGCGGATCGTCAACGTCGTGGTATAGGAGTTCCGTCGAACCGAATGCTTCGCTCGGAGTTTCATTTGAGATCGTATCGAACAGTCTTCGCTATCGGATTGGGTCTGTCCACAGCCCTTCTTTCAGCATGCCGGGTTGAACCGCTTTATGGGAGTGAACCAATTGCCCGTGAGACGGCCGCTTCTGTTGACGAAAGCAGTGTCCAGGAAGAGCTTCGCTCAATCGACATTGCACCGCCCCAAAGCAGGATTGACCAATTGGTGCGCAACGAATTGCAGTTTTCGCTAACGGGAACGACGCAACAAACCGGGTCTCTTCCGTTCGAATTGGATTTGAAAACAAGAAAAAGCGTCCGCTCTGTAGGCATCAGCGATATCGATTTCGGACCGGCTGCCTTTTTCATCACAGTGTCAGCTGATTATGTTCTTCGCGATCGTCGACTGGCCGCGCCAATCGCACAAGGCACGCAGGCTGGAACAGCAAGTTTCGATCGCGTTGACCAGGAATTTGCCAATATTCGCTCGGAAAAAGACGCGGAAGAACGAGCAGCCAAAACCGCCGCGTTGAAACTCCGCCAGGCACTTGCGATCGCACTGGCGAGCAGAGGCGACAACTAAGCTGGAGATAGGTCTTGCAACTCAAGGCGAGTGAAATCGACGCCTATATCAGAAATATTGCAGGCTACCATCGCGTTATACTGGTTTACGGTCCTGATCAGGGGCTGGTTTCGGAACGGGTCAACCAGCTTCAAAGCAACGTCCTTTCCGGCAACGAAGATCCGTTCGCTGCCCTGACCCTTGATTCTGACGAGATCGCGGCGGACCCAGCCCGATTAATGGATGAAGCGGCAACCGTAGGTTTATTCGGCGGAGATCGTTTTATTCGCATTCGGATTCAGGGAAACCGGCCCATCACCAAGTCTATCCAGGCTGCACTCGATCAGGATCAACTTGATGCCAAAATCGTGCTTGATGCCGGTAACCTTCGAAAAGGTCATCAACTGAGGACGCTCATTGAGCGGGACAAAAAGGCTGTCGCAATCCCGTGTTATGCGGATGATGGACGCAGCCTGCGCCGCCTCATTGAAGAAGCACTCAGTGAAAACCAGATAATCGCTGACCAAGAAGCCATAACGACCTTGATCGCCCATCTTGGCGAAGATCGTCGCACCACTCGTAACGAAGTTGAGAAGGTCTGTCTCTATGCCGGCGAGGGAGGCCGTCTGACGGCAGCCGACATTCTCATGCTTGTCGGTGACGCTTCCAGTAATCTGGTGGATGAGACTGTCGACAATATCCTGACAGGAAACGTTGAGGCTGGCCTCAAGAGTTTTCGCAAAGCCATCCTTTTAGGCCAGGACGGATTTCAAACAGCTTCAGCGCTGCAACGACACCTACTGCTGCTCAATATCAAATGCGATGACTACGAGAAGGGAAGTTCTGCGAAAGCAGTTGTCGATCAAATGCGTCCGCCAGTTCATTTCTCCAGAAAACCCGCTGTCATACAGCAAATTCAACTCTGGTCGACGAACGACATCGAACGAACACAAAATCAAGTCTCGGAGGCAATCATTCAGTCAAGAATGAAACCGGACCTCGCGGTAGCAATCGTTGAGGGGATCCTTGTGCGCATAGCTGCGATGATCCGCGCGAAAAACAGAAAAAACGCACACAATAGATTCAACTAGGCCCTTTCTGCTGATCAATCGCAGGATGTTTCAACCTTGCAGCAAACGGATCAAACCATCGAGCTGTTCAAGGCTGCGGTACTTCACCTTGAGTTCGCCCTTTTCACCCTTTGAATCGATCGTAACAACCAATCCAAGGTGATCAGACAACTGACGCTCGAGCGCGACGGTATCAGGATCCTTTTCAGCCCTCGCACTTTTGGAAGGTTTACGGCCCGCTGATTTTGCGGATAGCGCCTCGGCATGGCGAACAGTTAACCCGCCATCAACGATCTGCTTTGCCAGATCTTCCGGATTCTCAGCCGTGATGAGTGTGCGCGCGTGCCCAGCCGTCAACTTACCCTGAGCAATGTAATCCTTCACACTCACCGGCAAACGGAGAAGGCGCATCATGTTCGCGACATGCGAACGGCTTTTTCCGATAACATCGGCAAGCTCATTCTGGCTGTAGCCATATTCCCGGGCGAGTTGGTCGTACCCCAGCGCCTCTTCGATCGCATTCAGGTCAGCACGCTGAACGTTCTCGATAATCGCAATCTCAAGGGCTTCCTGATCGGACACCCGATGAATAAGAACCGGGACTTCATGCAATCCCGCCATCTGGGCCGCTCGCCAGCGACGCTCACCCGCGATGATTTCAAATCGATCATCATGACCCTCGGGATCAGGGCGGACAATGACCGGCTGAAAGATCCCCCGTTCCTTAATCGAAGAAGCGAGATCCGAAAGTTCATCAGCGGCAAATTCCTTGCGCGGATTACGAGGATTGGGAGTCAGAAACTCAATTGGAACCCGACGCTGGTTGCGCGCGGCTTCCACAGCAGAGTTTTCATTATCGATCTCTCCGATGAGAGCGGCAAGACCACGACCCAAACGCCTCTGGGTAGGCTCTTTCTTTTGCGCTTCAGCCATTCCGTCACTCTTCCCCTTAAGACCCAATCTTAGTTGCTTCCTGATTGATGGACTTCAAACAACTTAAGCCGCACGAAGCGCCCGTTCACGCTGAATGATCTCAGACGCGAGCTTGAGATAAGCCTGACTTCCGGAGCACTTAAAGTCATAGAGAAGTGCCGGTTTGCCGTAGGACGGCGCTTCCGAAATACGCACATTCCGCGGAATAACTGTGTCATACACCTTCTCGCCCATATATTCGCGCACGTCGGCAACCACCTGACCAGAGAGATTGTTGCGGCTATCGAACATGGTCAGAACAATCCCATGGATTGATAGACCGGGATTAACGGACCTTTTTACCTGCTCGACTGTTTTCAGAAGCTGGCTCAAGCCTTCAAGTGCGAAGAACTCGCATTGCAAGGGAACCAGAACAGAATGCGATGCAGCCATGGCATTGACGGTCAGCAGGTTCAAAGAGGGCGGACAATCGACAAGAATGTAATCGAACGGCACTCCTTCCCCGTCGACGACACCCGCTCGGATAGCATCCCGTAACCGGTAGACCCGATCAGCCTCATCTGCGATTTCAAGCTCCACTCCCAGGAGGTCCAATGTGGACGGCGAAACGCTCAGCCGCGGAACATCGGTCGCAACAACTGTTTCGGTAAGCCCGCTTTCTCCAACGAGGACACTGTAGGTGGAAACCTTGCGGCGCTCTTGATCGATGCCGACACCGGTACTGGCGTTGCCTTGCGGATCAAGATCAACAATCAGGACACGCTCACCAATCGCCGCCAAGGCTGTCCCAAGATTGATAGCCGTCGTCGTTTTACCAACGCCACCTTTTTGGTTTGCAATCGTAATCACACGGGGGATTCCGTTTGTCGCAGTCATCGACCCTATCCTTTACCCTTGATACGCGATCAGCCTTTTTCCCGAATATTCCTGACTTCAACGATAAATCCGTCGTCGGAAGAGGCACTCTCATGTTTTATCAGATCAAAACACCATGTGTTAGACGCGCGTTTTATTTCCCCGTCAATTTCCCGACCCTTATGGAAAAAGCAGACCGTACCGTTCTGCGAGTAGGGAGAGGCATAAGAAAACAGATCATCCAACGGTGCGAGCGCGCGAGCAGACAGAAAGTCGGCAGTGAGATCCGGTGGTTTCGGAAGCGATTCAATCCGAAAGTTGTGAACACTGGCCGACAATTCACATTCTCGGATGACTGTTCGAAGAAAAGCGGCCTTCCTCGTATTCGCCTCAACCAGATGAACATGCCCCTGTTTATCAAAACGCTTCTGCAATATCGCCGTAACGAGACCGGGAAATCCCGCACCGCTCCCAAGATCAATCCAGACCGCGGGGCTCTGGACCAGGCGACTCAGGACAGAGCTATCAAGGATGTGGCGATCCCAGACCTCAGACAATGTTTCACGTGAAACAAGGTTTTTTGCGGTTTGCCACTTAAACAAAAGCCCAACGAAACGCTCAAGGTTCTCTAAGACAGCATCATCGACCTTCAGATCACTCACAAGCTTCTTGGCGAAAGATGTCGGTGCCTTAGAACTCTGGTTCACGCGGCATCCTGTTTTTTGCAACGGGCTATCAGGAGCGTCAACGCGGCCGGTGTCATCCCTTCTATCCGGGAAGCCTGGCCAACACTCTCAGGCCTGACACGCATCAACTTTTCTTTGAGTTCGTTCGAGAGCCCGTCAATCTTTCCATAGTCGAGATCGGTCGCAAGCCGAACGTTTTCATCGCTCTGAAGCGATGATGCATCTCGCCGTTGTCGTTCAAGATACACAGCGTATTTGGCCTCAATCTCGAGCTGCTCCAAGGTATCCTTTGAACAAGATCCGAAATCGGGCCACTCTCGGTTGATCGCTTCCATCGTCACATCCGGATAGGACAGCAGATCAAACACCGATCGTCTCACCCCATCCTGATTCAGCTGAAAGCCGCGCCGAACCGCCTCGTTCGGGGTGAATTGAATGTCTTTTGCCTTTAACATCGCCTCATTGAGCTCAGACAGTTTCCGCTCAAACAGAGCCTGCCGCTCGCTCGAAACGCAACCGAATCGAATACCAACCGGCGTCAAACGCTGATCCGCGTTGTCGGACCTTAAAGACAATCGGTATTCCGCACGAGAAGTGAACATACGATACGGCTCACTCACGCCCTTCGTCACAAGATCATCGATCAACACACCGATGTAAGCTTCCGAACGGCTAAGCCGCAACGCCTCCTTCCCAGCGACCGCTTGCGCAGCATTCAATCCCGCCATAAGGCCCTGGGCTCCGGCTTCCTCATATCCGGTGGTCCCATTGATCTGACCTGCCAAAAACAAACCGCCGATCCGTTTCGTTTCCAGGGATGACTTCAATTCGCGCGGATCGACGTAATCATACTCGATCGCATAGCCTGGCTGGAGAATCTCAACATTCTCCAATCCGGAGATTGTTCGGATAAAAGCATCTTGAATGTCCTCAGGAAGCGAAGTCGATATTCCGTTTGGATAAACGGTATCGTCATCCAACCCTTCAGGTTCAAGAAAGATCTGGTGCCGGCTCCGATCCGCAAACCGAACCACTTTATCTTCAATAGAGGGACAATACCGCGGACCTGTACCTTCGATATATCCGGCATACATAGCCGAACGTTTCAGATTGTCCTCGATAATGCGATGCGTTTCGATATTCGTATGCGTGATATGACATGCAATCTGAGGAACCCTGATTGTGTCCGTCATAAAGGAAAATGGAACCGGATCCGCGTCAGCAGGCTGACTTTCAAGTTTATCCCAGGCGATTGTCTTTCCGTTCAAACGCGCAGGTGTTCCGGTTTTCAATCGTCCGAGTGAAAATCCAGCTGAGAGCAACGTTTCCGCAAGACCTTCAGACGGCTTTTCTCCAACCCGTCCTGCCGGAATTCGTTTTTCGCCGATATGGATCACACCTCTTAGGAACGTGCCCGTCGTAAGAACCACGGCACCGCAAGAGATCTCTTCACCATCTGCCAGACGGACACCGGTAATCCGATTCTCACTCATCGTCAGATCGGCTGCCTCACCTTCAATTACAGTGAGGTTCGCGATAGCCGAGATTTCATCCTGCATAGCGGCTTTGTAAAGAGCACGGTCTGCCTGAGCTCGGGGTCCGCGAACTGCCGGTCCTTTACGGCGATTCAACATCCGAAATTGAATTCCGGCGCGATCGATGACCCGACCCATCAAGCCATCCATCGCATCGATCTCACGGACAAGATGCCCTTTCCCTAACCCACCAATGGCGGGATTGCAGGACATGGCACCGATTGTATCAAAGCGATGGGTCAACAGGATGGTATCGGCACCCATGCGCGCGGAGGCTGCTGCGGCTTCTGTTCCCGCATGACCACCGCCAATGACGACAACATCACATGCTTTATTGGTTTTCATGATACCACCAATTCGCGTTTGAACAGGTCATACGGGAAGTTCACAGGTTCTTCAAGAATGGTCGTCTGAGGGTGATTGACGCCCTGTTTCACGTGAAACATCCCGGAACCAGAACAACGGGTCTACTTCCCGATACAAAACTCTCCGAAGACGACATCAAGCAGATCTTCAACATCAATCACACCCAAAACCCGAGCCATCGCGTCACTCGCCAGCCTCAGCTGTTCGGCACGGATCTCTAGAGGTAATTGTTGATCCAATGCGCCTTCCAAAGCCATAATACTATCCGCTACACATTCCCGATGCCGTTGGCGCGTAATGAGTGCATCTTCTGATCCATAACGAAACGCACCGACTCGGTCTTCAAGGACCCCGACAAATTCATCAATGCCTTCACCCCGACTAATCGACATAACGCAATCATAACGATCCCGAATCGAATCTCCTTGGTCGGAAAGTCTGTCAGCCTTATTCAAAACAAAGATAATGTCATTCAGGCCATTGACCGGGATTTCGTGAGATCCGGATCCCCCAGCCTCTCCCATCCAGACAACAATGTCCGCGGCTCTCATGCGATCGAAGCTGCGCTCAATCCCGATTTTCTCAACCGGATCTTCAGTTGGCCGAATTCCCGCTGTGTCCGTGACATTCAAAGCCATACCTCTGAGATCGAGGTGAACATCGATCGCGTCACGCGTCGTGCCTTCTATGTCCGTGACGATTGCCGCATCTCGTCCGGCAAGTACGTTCAACAGGCTCGACTTTCCGACATTAGGAGGTCCTGCAATAACCACAGACAATCCACTTCGGATCCTTTCTCCCACATCTGCGTTTGCTAGCGCTGAACGCATCTCTGCAACGATTTCACCAACGCCATCCCAAACCTGATCGGATACAGAGCCAGGCACATCCTCCTCATCAGCAAAATCCAATTCAGCCTCGATAAAGGCACGGAGCCGAATCAATTGAGACCGCCAGGCAGAATACGTTTCACTCAAATAGCCACCCATCTGGCGGACTGCGAGCTTTCTTTGCTCTTCGGTCTCAGAGTTGATGAGATCTGCCAAACCTTCCGTTTCGACAAGATCAAGCTTTCCTTGAAGAAACGCGCGTCGCGTAAATTCGCCAGGATCGGCGATCCGATAATCCGGCAATGACGAAAACACTCCGAACAATGCATTGATGACCGCGCGGCCCCCATGACACTGGATCTCGACAACGTCTTCGCCTGTGAAGCTCTTCGGACCCTGAAAGCAAAGCACCAGCGCTTCATCAATCGCTGATCCATCTTCAGGATCGGACAGGATCATAACCTTCGCTGTTTGGATCGGAGGAAGATCTGCAGTCGTTAAACGATCAAGTGCGAGGAAGGCTTTTGGTCCGGAAATCCTGATAACGGCGACGCCGCTTGGCAGATTTCCGGAAGAGAGCGCATATATTGTGTCGTCAGACACTGTCACCAGCTTAAAACCGAACTGACTTCATTTTAGGAACGGAACCGAATCGATTGGTCCCCATCGGTTCGAAGCCGAATCGATCAGGTGTTCATCGATTCAAAGAACTCATCATTGTTCTTCGTCTGACGCAACTTATCAATCAGGAACTCAATCGCATCGACGGAACCCATCGGATTAAGGATACGGCGAAGAACATACATCTTCTTCAACTGATCCTTATCGACAAGCAGTTCTTCCTTCCGCGTACCGGATCTTTGAATGTCGATTGCCGGGAAGATCCGTTTATCGGACGCTTTGCGATCGAGAATGATTTCCGAGTTACCGGTTCCCTTGAATTCTTCGAAGATGACCTCGTCCATACGGCTTCCGGTATCGATAAGAGCGGTTGCGATAATGGTAAGCGACCCACCTTCTTCAATATTCCGAGCCGCACCGAAAAACCGTTTCGGCCGCTGAAGCGCATTCGCATCAACACCACCGGTGAGGACTTTACCGGAAGACGGAACAACGGTGTTATAGGCCCTGCCAAGTCTGGTGATCGAATCCAAGAGGATGACAACATCCCGGCCATGTTCAACGAGACGCTTGGCCTTCTCGATCACCATCTCCGCAACCTGAACATGTCGAACCGCCGGTTCATCGAAGGTAGACGACACCACTTCGCCATTCACCGTCCGCTGCATGTCCGTCACTTCTTCCGGACGCTCATCAATCAGAAGAACGATCAAATAGCACTCCGGATGATTTGCGGTAATCGATTTCGCCACATTTTGAAGAAAGACAGTTTTACCGGTCCGCGGAGGCGCTGTGATCAAACCGCGTTGCCCCTTACCAAGGGGTGCGGCGATATCGATGACACGGGCCGAAAGATCTTTGATCGTCGGATCGTCGACTTCCATCTTCAACCGCTCATTCGGATAAAGTGGCGTCAGATTATCGAAATGAACCTTGTGCCGCGCCTTTTCAGGATCTTCAAAGTTGATCGTGTTGACCTTCAGAAGAGCGAAATACCGCTCTCCATCCTTCGGGCTGCGGATCTCGCCTTCGACCGTATCGCCTGTGCGCAATGAGAATTTTCTAATCTGTGATGGCGACACATAGATGTCGTCAGGTCCAGGAAGGTAATTTGCTTCCGGCGAGCGCAAAAAGCCAAAACCATCCTGCAACACCTCAACCACGCCCTCACCGATGATCTCAACATCTTTTTCCGCAAGCTGCTTCAAAATCGCGAACATCAGCTCCTGCTTGCGCATAGTGCTTGCGTTCTCGACATCGTGCTCTTCGGCAAAAGTCAATAATTCGGTTGGTGATTTCGATTTCAGCTCTTGGAGCTTCATCTCGCGCATGTGCGATGTCCGCTTTTTAT
Organism: Pseudomonadota bacterium; assembly: GCA_039180865.1. Lineage (GTDB taxonomy): Bacteria > Pseudomonadota > Alphaproteobacteria > Rhizobiales > JACESI01 > JBCDCU01. The sequence goes on from JBCDCZ010000106.1 coordinate 13,672, forward strand.
GAGAATGACGGTCGATGACCGAATGGGGA
>JBCDCZ010000107.1:0-13467 GCA_039180865.1 Pseudomonadota bacterium
CCGCGTGTGCTTTGAGGGCTTGGATGTTCATTTGTTCTTCTCCGCTTAGAGCGCAAGGCGTTTGCCTTCGGGATCATAGAAAACCGGGTTCGCGATGACTGCCTTCTGTACGCCACCCGGCATGGGTATATGGATTGTTTCGCCCATTCGCTCATGTCCGTTTTCGACAAGTGCGAGCGCAATTGAGCGATCGAGCGCGGCACTCCAGTAAGACGATGTGACATGGCCGATCATGGGAATCGGAGGCGCGGGTGTTGGGTCGTTGACGATCTGTGCGCCTTCTTCCAGGACGGTCTTTGGATCTTCGCTCAGGAGCCCGACCAATTGCTTACGGCCGGATGCAACGAGGTCCGGACGCGAAAGTGACCGTTTGCCCACAAAATCGGGTTTGTTCTTGCCAAGTGCCCAGGAGAGACCGGCATCCTGCGGTGTCACCGTGCCATCCGTGTCCTGACCGACAATAATGTATCCCTTTTCAGCCCGAAGAACGTGCATCGCCTCAGTACCGTAGGGGCAGATGTCATATTGCTCGCCTTCGCTCATTAGTCGTTCCCAAAGAGCGAGGCCATGCCGGGCCGGGACATTGACTTCAAATCCGAGTTCACCTGTAAAGCTCACACGGAAGAGGCGTGCGGGAACGCCTGCCACCTTGCATTCGGCAACCGACATATGCGGAAACGCCTCCGCGGAGAGGTCGAGACCTTCGACCAATGGTTCCAGGATTTTCCTGGCGTTCGGTCCGTTGAGGGCAACAACGGACCATTGTTCCGTCGTTGACGTCAGCCAGACTTTAAGGTCGGGCCATTCGGTCTGGAGATAGTCTTCCATCATGTTCAAAACGCGCGGCGCGCCGCCGGTTGTCGTGGTCACATGGAAGCGGTCCTCTGTGAGGCGTCCAATGACACCATCGTCGCGGATATAGCCGTCTTCGCCGAGAAGAAGGCCGTAGCGGCAACGTCCGGGTTGCAGCTTCGTCCATGGATTGGTGTACATTCGGTTCATGAATTCGACCGCATCGGGACCAACCACTTCGATCTTGCCGAGCGTAGACGCGTCGAAGATGCCGAGCGATGTGCGGGTTGCGTCGCATTCCCGTGTGACGGCGGCGTTCATGTCTTCTCCGGCTTTCGGGAAGAACCTTGCCCTGCGCCAATGGGCGACCGGTTCGAATTCGGCGCCGTGCCGGTCTGCCCAGGGATCGATCATCGTCTTGCGGGTTGCCTCAAAATGTGAGCCGCGGTGGTAGCCGCAGAACGCACCAAATGTGGTCGGCGTGTAAGGCGGCCTGAACGTCGTCAAACCCACTTCTGGCGGACGCTTGTCGAGCGCGTCTGCTGCGATCATGAGGCCGTTCATGTTCGCCATCTTGCCCTGATCGGTCGCCATCCCGTTGGTCGTGTAGCGTTTCACATGTTCGATCGACCGCATGCCTTCGCGAACCGCGAGGCGGATATCTTTGGCGGTTACGTCGTTCTGAAAATCGGTGAATGCTTTTGCGCGACCGGGATCGAGATCTGTCGGAAGCTCCGGCATTGTCGTTCCGCTTCCCGGATGATCCTGATCCACTTTGAACGACTGCTTAGACGCTTTATGGCCAGCGTCCTTGAGCGCTTGAGCACCTGCTTTCGCACCATCTTCCAACACGGCTGCAAGCCCCCACAGCCCTCGTCCGGCACCGGCGATATGACAGCGTTCGGTTTTCTTGTCGGGCAGGAAGGTCTGCAGGTCTTCATCAAAAGCAAGGGTTCCTTTGGTATGAGAAAAGAGATGCAGCGATGGTGTCCATCCGCCGGACATGAGTACGCAATCGCATGCAATTCTGCGTCCTTCGCCGATCCGACCGTCGGAGAGTTTGTTGACGCGCACCGCAGAGACTCGCAACGATCCGGTCGTTTCCGTCACTGTATAATGAATGAGTGCGTCAATGCCGCGAGCGCTCGCCTCATGACGAAGCTCCGGTCTGACGTGTTCCCTGAGATCCACAATGGCCGCAATCCTGACGCCCGCTTGGGCGAGGTCGAATGCTGCATGCCAGGCGGAATCGTGACTCGTGACTACAAAGGCCTGATCACCGACCTTTACGCCATAGCGGTTCAGGAATGTCTGGGCAGCACTTGCGAGCATGACCCCGGGGCGGTCATTCCCGTCAAAAACCAATGGTTTTTCGAGAGCACCCTGAGCGAGCACCACTTCCCCGGCCCGTACGCGCCACATGCGCTCGCGCGGTGCATTTTCAGGAAGCACAGGAAGATGGTCGGTGATCTTCTGAACAAGGCCAACCATGTTCTGATGGTAGTAGCCGATTGCAGTCGTCCGGGTGAGGATTGTCACATTCGGATCGGCTTCGAGTTTCGTACGGGTCTCTTCGAGCCATTGCGCCGCGCTCTTCCCTTCAATCGAGGCTTCGCCCTCGCTTAACAGGGAGCCGCCCACTTCGGGCTGTTCATCGACGAGCGTTACTGAAGCGCCCTTACCGAGCGCACTCAGCGCTGCAGCAAGCCCTGCCGGACCAGCTCCGATAATCAAGATATCCGTGTGGTGGTAGCGGGACGCGTATTGATCGGGATCTTCTTCAGTTGGTGAGACGCCAAGTCCGGCAGCCCTGCGGATGACAGGTTCATAGACCTTGTCCCAGAAACTGCGCGGCCACATGAACGTCTTGTAGTAGAAGCCGGCCGCAAAAAAGATCGAAAGGCGATCGTTGATCGCGCCCACATCAAAGGAAAGCGACGGAAAGCGGTTCTGGCTTGTGACCTCCAGACCGTCATAGATCTCCTGAATGGTTGCGCGGGTGTTCGGTTCGAAACGGCCTGGACCGCGTCGCGTACCCATCAAAGCATTCGGTTCCTCAGCACCTGCGGCTACGACACCGCGTGGGCGGTGATACTTAAAGGACCGCCCCATGAGATGAATGCCATTGGCAAGAAGCGCTGAGGCAATTGTGTCGCCCTCAAGCCCTTCGATATTGCGGCCATCAAAGGAGAAACGGATACGGCGCTGGTGATTGACCCGGCCTTTTCCCTGAACACGGTAGGCGGTCATCTCTTGTCGCCTCCTTCGCCGATGAGTTTGCTCAGATCCGGCATTGGTTCACCCGCTTTATAGGTCAGCAGAAACTTATCGGTCACCGTATCGCGGACTGCGTTGAAGAAACGCCCACACCCATGGACGTGACGCCAGCGCTCGACGTGGATTCCGCGTTTGTTGTTGCGGATGAATAGAAAATCCCGCCATTGATCATCCGTGTAAGTCGACGGGTCTTCGGGTCTCACGATGTGAGCTTCTCCAGCATAGGCGAACTCCAACTCGGGGCGTTCTTCATTGCAATAGGGGCAGCGAATGAGCAGCATGGTACGCCTCCTTAGTGGGCGACGGCTGCAGCAGCAGCCTCATCGATCAAGCGACCGGTTTTGAAACGTTCGAGTGTGAACGGTGCGTTGATCGGGTGGGGTTCATCGCGCGCGACTGTGTGGGCAAGCGTATGGGCCGCCCCTGGTGTCGCCTTGAAGCCTCCGGTGCCCCAACCGCAATTGACGTAGAGACCTTTCACGGGCGTTTTGCCAAGAATGCAGGACCGGTCAGGCGTCACATCAACTATACCGCCCCATAATCGCAGCATGCGCATTCGGCTGAAGATTGGAAAGACCTCACAGATCGCAGCCACTGTATGCTCGATCAAGGGTTGGCCCCCGCGCTGGCTATAGGACGTGTACTGGTCGGTGCCCGAGCCAATAACGAGTTCGCCCTTATCGGACTGGCTGATATAGGCGTGGACGGTATTCGACATGACGACGCACGGAAAAATCGGTTTAACCGGTTCCGAGACAAGCGCCTGGAGCGGATAGCTTTCAAGCGGCATGCGCACGCTGGCGGTCTCCATAACAACGGATGTGTTTCCTGCCGCCGATACTGCGATCTTCTTTGCCTTGATGAATCCTTTTGCGGTTTCGACGCCTTCGACCGCGCCATCTGCGCCGCGCTTGATCGAGGTTACAGGGCAGTTCTGGATAATATCGACACCCATCGACGAAGCTGCACGCGCATATCCCCAGGCGACCGCGTCATGGCGGGCGGTTCCTGCACGTTTTTGAAGAGCGGCACCGAGGACCGGATAGCGTGCAGACTTTGAAATGTTCAGAGGCGGGCAGAATTCTTTCGCCTGTTCCGGCGTAAGCCATTGATTATCAACGCCGTTCAAGCGATTTGCGTGGATGTGGCGTTGGGCGCTTTGTACGTCATGGACATTGTGGGCGAGCATCATGACGCCGCGCTCGGAAAACATAACGTTATAGTTCAGTTCCTGGCTCAGCGTTGTCCAGAGATCGACTGAATGATCGTAGAGCCTAGCACTCTCGTCATAGAGGTAATTAGAGCGGATAATTGTGGTGTTGCGCCCGGTGTTACCGCCGCCAAGCCAACCTTTTTCGATCACGGCAACATTGGTGATCGAATGTTCTTTCGCAAGGTAGTAGGCGCAGCCCAGTCCATGGCCGCCGGCACCGATAATGATGACGTCATATTCTTTCTTCGGCTCACTATCTGGCCATTGCTCTTCCCAGTTTTTGTGTCCGGTGAGTGCATTTTTAAACAGCGACAAGGCCGAAAAACGGGTCATGGCGAAGTCCATCGCAGATATTGGGATTGACGGGTAACGCTCTGGACAATGCGATTTTCCGGCAAGAAATGACTGCCATTTTGCGTCAAAGTGATTGTATATTTGCGCCACGGCGCAATTCGCCGCATCGCTTTTCATGTGTTTTTGCGCAGGCGACCACAGATGTCTGAAAAAGAATCCCGCTCCAAGCTATCGATTGGCTTCGTTCTGGCGCGTCGTTTTACACTCTCCGCGTTTGCAAATTTCGTTGATGTCCTGCGTCTTGCAGCCGATGAGCGCGACCGCAGCCGCAAGATCAAATGCGAATGGAGCGTTTTGTCGCCGACAATGGCACCGGTGCGATCCAGTACGGGGATCAGCGTCCAGCCGGACCGCCGTCTCGGGGATCCACGCGCATTCGATTATATTGCGGTGGTTGGCGGGTTGATCGACGGTGTCGAAACACTCGATCGGGAGCATGAAGCCTATCTTCGGAAAGCTGCCGAGGCGGGTGTCCCGTTGATTGGCGTTTGTACCGGCGCGTTCATACTCCACCGTCTCGGTCTGATGGACGGTTACCGCTGTTGCGTCAGCTGGTTTCACCATGCCGATTTTCTTGATCAGTTTGACGGTCTCGAACCGATATCAGATCGTATATTCGTTGAAGATCGCGACCGCTTGACCTGCTCGGGTGGGGTGAGTTCAGCGCATCTTGCGGCCCGTCTCGTCGAGCGGCATGTCGGCCGTTCGGAGGCTCAAAAGAGCCTCCATGTGATGATCATAGACGAGGTGATGGGCCAGGAGAAGGCGCAACCGCTTCCGGCCCTTGATATCGACACGCGTGATGAACTCGTAAAACGTGCGCTGGTTCTTCTTTACGAAACAATTGAACAACCGCTTACAATTGACCAATTGAGCGAGCGACTTGAGGTTAGCCGTCGCAAGCTTGAACGGCGTTTTAAAGCAGCGATCGGCGTAAGTCCTGCGGAAACTGCGCTTCGTATGCGGCTCGAGCGCGCGATTTATCTTTTGAAGAACACGGATCAGAGTGTCACCGGTATTTCCGCAGACACTGGATTTTATGACGCGTCGCATTTCATCAACGCGTTTCGTGCTCGACATGGTGTCCCGCCAGAGGAATATCGCAATCGGTTATCGCTGGAGCCAGCTTCATCGGCGTGATTGGGATATAATCGAAATCTGTTTCTGAATTTGCCCTCTCGCATGGCGCGATCAGGACAAAGACGGACCGATTTTCAAGGATACTAAATCCTCGCTTCTTTATGAGGTGAAGTATTGGTTTCGAAGGTCAGTGGGAGGAGGGCTTCGTGTTCCTGTCCGTATTCGATGTTTTCAAAATTGGCGTGGGTCCGTCCTCATCACACACGATGGGTCCGATGGTGGCGGCACTCAGGTTTCTCGAAGAGGTTCGGGACGGCGATTGGCCCCGGCCAGCCGGACGTGAAGTCGAGCACGTGCAGGCGCGGCTCCATGGTTCGCTTGCCTTTACCGGCAAGGGGCATGGTACCGATCGCGCAATCATTCTCGGCCTCATGGGAGCAAAGCCCGACACGCTCGATCCGGATGCAGTCGATGATCTGATCGCTGCAAGTGAAGCCAGTTGTAGAACCGCGGCTGAGGGGCATCCGGCGTACCGTTTCGATCCCGCGACCGATCTTGTCTTCGATTATGATCAAGCGTTGCCGGGACATGCCAATGGGATGACCTTTAGTGCTTTCGATGCGATGGGCGGCCTTCTATTGAAGCGCGTCTACTATTCAATCGGTGGCGGTTTCGTTGTTGATGAAGAGGAACTCGCAGGGCTAGCTGATAAAAGCGATGCGCCGTCAGCGGATGTGCCTTATCCGTTTGATAGCGCTCGGTCCATGCTCGACATGGCTGCGCAATCGGGACTCTCGATCGCGGAGATGAAGAGGGAGAACGAGTTTGCCGCAAATGGCGGTGTTGAGCTTGAGCGCGGCCTTCAATCGATCTGGGGGGCGATGGACACCTGTATTGAGCGTGGCCTTGCGCGCCGGGGTGAACTGCCGGGCGGCCTTGCAGTTAAGCGGCGCGCCGCGGATCTTGCTGAAAAACTCGAAAACGCGGCGAAGTCCAATATTTTCAATCCCATGATCGCCAACGAATGGCTGAGCGTTTTTGCGATTGCCGTCAATGAGGAGAATGCGGCTGGCGGAAAAGTTGTAACGGCTCCGACCAATGGTGCTGCGGGTGTCGTGCCCGCTGTTATCAAATACTACCTCAAGTTCGTTTCCAATGCCGATCGTAAAGGTGTTGAGACGTTTCTCCTGACGGCTGCCGCAATCGGCGGGATTATCAAACACAATGCATCGATTTCTGGCGCAGAAGTCGGGTGCCAGGGAGAGGTGGGGTCCGCATCCGCCATGGCAGCCGCAGGGCTTGCCGCCTGTATGGGCGGAACGTCGGAGCAGATTGAAAATGCTGCAGAAATTGCGCTGGAGCACCACCTTGGTATGACCTGCGATCCGGTCGCGGGGCTTGTGCAGGTTCCGTGTATTGAGAGGAATGCACTTGGCTCGGTCAAAGCAGTCACGGCAGCATCGCTAGCGCTTGCTGGCGATGGAACACATTTCGTGCCGTTGGATGCCTGTATCGAAACAATGCGCCAGACCGGTCTCGATATGAGCGAGAAATACAAGGAAACGAGCACTGGCGGGCTCGCCGTCAATGTCGTGGAGTGTTAATCCGCCGACCCACCTCGCGCCCAATCAGCTTCCCGGTGAGCGATAGCGCCTAAGCGCAAAGACAATCGGTGGAATTGCGAGCAGAAACAGGATTGCGCCTGCCAAAAACGGTGCGCCCGGATGATAGGGAAGCAGTGTTTCGGCGGGGTCTGTGAAAAGCGAAAACGTTCGTGTCATGGTGAGCGGGCCGATGATAGCCGCAATACTGGTCAGGCTTGAAAGGGCACCCTGAAGCTCTCCTTGGGAATCATCAGACGTCTGATTGGCCATAATCCCCTGTAGCGCGGGGTCGAGAACGCCACCGAGGGCGGCCGGAATCAGCATGGGCCACAACATCCAGCTCTCGGATATCACTGAAAACCCGATCAACGCGCTTAGGCTGAAGAAAAGGCCGAACCAGAGCGTGGTGATTTCGCCCGCCCGCGCAATTATGACTCTGATGAGCCATCCATTGACGATTGCAAAAAGGAATCCAAAGACACCCAGCGAGACACCGATCATCCCTGTCGAAAAGGAAAAGCGCTCGATCGTGAAGAAGGTCCATGTGCTTTGATAGGCGTGGTTTCCAATCTCAGCGAGAAGATAGGCGAGGGCAAGGGCAATCACGATACGGTTGCCGGAGATATGTTTCAGCGTTCCAAAAGGGTTTGCACGCTTTAAGTTAAAGCGCCGACGCTTCTCCTTCGCCAGGCTCTCGGGAAGGACGAAATACCCAAAGGCGACGTTCATGAAGGCGAGGGCTGCTGCCACGAAGAAGGGAATCCGGGTCCCGAATTCTCCCAACAGCCCACCAATCAGTGGCCCCAAGATGAAGCCGAGCCCGAAGGCTGCGCCGACCATTCCAAAATTCGCTGCCCGTTTCTCAGGAGGGCTGATGTCAGCGATGAAAGCGGTTGCGGTACTGATCGACGCTCCGAAAATTCCGGCGAAAATTCGGCCGATGAAGAGCCAGAAAAGCGTCGGTGCGAAGCCCATAATGAGGTTGTCGATACCGAACCCGAAAAGCGAAATCAGAAGGACAGGGCGCCTGCCGAAACGATCGCTCAAGCCGCCCATGACGGGGGCGAACAGAAATTGCGGCAACGCATAAGCAAAGAGAAGCCAGCCGCCGATCACAGAAGCGTCGCTGACATTGACATCGCCAAGCTCCCGAATGAGCTCAGGGAGCACCGGCAAGATGAGGCCGATCCCCGTAATATCGATCAACAGTGTGATGAAAATGAACAGAATGGCCCGGTTCATGGGGTGTCCGGCGGGATCTCTTTTCGCAACGGGCGGTGCTGTGCTTGCCCTTTGCTACTAGGCACTGATTTCAGGCGCGCGCCATTCGTAGATCCAGCTATAGCGATTGAGCAGGCGGTCTCCTCCCATGGCCCGCAGTCCAATATCGCGTGCCGTCGCCATCGGCCCACTCCAGTGGTAACGCGCACCTGTTTTTTGTGCCTCGTACCAGATCTTTGATACTCGTTTGCGGCGCGTCGTTTCGAATTCAGCGAATGCGGCTGCTGGCTGGTCGTGCTTCAGGAGCGCTGCAGCGAGGACCGCAGCATCTTCGAGCGCAGCTCCGCCACCTTGCGCCAGAAAGGGCACCATTGCGTGGGCTGCGTCACCCAGGATCGCGATCCGGCCTTTGTGCCACGGGAATTTGGGGTCAATTGTAAAGAGCGGCCACGATGTCCAGTCATGGTCGCCCGCCGTGAGAGCCGACGGTAGTTTGGCGAACCGTCGAAAGGCTGAGTGAATGGATTGACCGGACCCGTTACCTGTTATGCTTTGGGGATCGCTTTGAACGACTGCGACAACATTCAGAAAGCGCCCCTGGTCCACAGGATACGCCACAAGGTGAGCATGCGGGCCAAGCCAGACCGATAGATCGAGTTCGGCGGCATCCCTGATCGCATCGCCAGGGATGAGCGCGCGGTAGGCGGTTCGCCCCGAGAAAGTCGGTTGGGCCTCACTCACAAGATTGCGGACTTTTGAACGGACACCGTCTGCTCCGATAAGGAGGGGGGTTGTCCGCTCACCCGTTTCCGTATCGATCTGAAGCCGCCCATCGGGTCGCTCATGTGCCCCCTTAAACCCCGCTTCAAATTGAATTTCGACGCCTTCTCTCCGACAGGCTTCCAAAAGGACGGAGCCGAGGTCCGCCCGGTGGATTACATGATAAGGATAGCCGAAACGCGCTTCATAAGCTGCGCCGAAGGGTAGCGTTACGATCGCACGACCACTGAACCCGGAATGGACAGTGAGGCCTTCAGGTGTATGAGCTTTTTCGCGAAGTTCGGCGGTAAGGCCAAGAGCATCGATCACCGAGACAGCGTTGGCTGTCAACTGGATCCCAGCGCCGTCGATCCCGATTTCGCTTCTTCGCTCAAAGATGATGACGTGTCGACCGTGACGGCTCAAAAAAGCGGACAGCGCGAGGCCGGCAATTCCTGCGCCGACTACGACAATAGGTTCATCGTTCACGAAACCTCAGGCTGCGTCTTCGACGTAAAGGTTGCCGTCTGGGCGCGTTTCTAGTGGCCCCAAGGCTGGATTGTAGCGATATAATGTCGAGCAATAAGGGCAGACTTTGCTGTCATCTGCGCCCATATCAATAAACACATGCGGATGATCGTAAGGCGGTTTTGCGCCAACGCACATGAATTCCTTCACGCCGATTTCAATTTGTTCCACGCCATGGTCGTTTGAGAAATGTGGCACTACAGATTCAGCCATCTTGTTATCCTGCAATGTCGGTTCGAGTGGTTGATTACCCCCCGTTGTCCCTTCACCGCACGCTCCCTTAATCTCGTTGCGGTACTGACGTTTCTTATGGTGGAAAGACTATGCTTTCGGTTCCTGCAATGGTAGTCATCCATTGGTAGAAGGCAGCCGTTTCCTGCGGTCTGCGTGTATTCTTCTGCTCCCTCCTTATCGATTTCCAGGCTTCATGATGACGGACCTTAAGACATTCAATTCAGACGGTATTTCAATTGCTTATCGTGATGAAGGGGCAGGGGAGCCGGTTTTTCTCGTGCATGGCTTTGCATCAAATAGTTTTATTAATTGGGTTTATACCGGTTGGTTCGAAACACTGATCGCGGCAGGATATCGCGTCATTGCAATCGATAATCGCGGGCACGGTGAAAGCGAAAAACTCTATGATCAAGGCCTCTATGAGTCGCCGATGATGGCAGAGGATGTGCGGCGCCTGATGGATCATTGTTCCGTCGAACGGGCGCATGTCATGGGCTATTCCATGGGTGCGCGGATCACCGCATTTCTCGCTCTCAATCATCCAAACCGGCTCAAAACGGCTGTTTTTGCTGGTCTGGGTATGGGGATGATCGACGGGGTACCAGGTTCAGCGGCGATCGCAGAGGGTTTGCTAGCCGAAGACCCATCAAAGTTGACCGACCCGCAAGCGATCGCCTTTCGCCAGTTTGCTGATCAGACCAAAAGTGACAGGCAGGCGCTCGCGGCCTGTATCCGCGAATCGCGGGCAAAGATCAGCGCCGAAGACGTTGCGAAGATATCACTGCCGGTTCTTGTCGCAATCGGCACAAAAGATGATGTCGCTGGCGACCTCGATCGTTTTGTCGATATCCTGCCGAATGCGACCGGGCTTCCGATCCCGAACCGCAATCATATGGTCGCTGTGGGCGACAAAGTTTACAAAGCAGGTGTCGTGAACTTTTGGTCATCGCGTACGGAATAACCCCGAGGCGTGTAGGCGGAACCCTAGCGATTTCAGATTGTTCAACCCTACTTCATCAACCGTTTCGAAAAAGTCGTTTTCAAGAATGCTTACAAAAGCGCGAGAATGACTTATATCTTCCCGACCGGTTGAATGGGCTTTAAGCCCGCTCGTCAAAGCTCAGGATCGGTTGTAAGCCGTAATCCAGGCTCAGTGACCAGAACGGAGGTCAACGCCATGTCGAATACGTCGCATTCTGCAAAAGCTAAATTGCAAACCGTCGATCCCATTTGGACCGAGATAAGACGCGAAGCCGAAGCGGCTCTATCGCGGGAGCCGCAAATTTCCAATATCCTTTATTCCTCGATTCTCAATCATCCATCGCTTGAAGAAGCAATTGGAGCGAGGATTGCCGACCGACTTGAGAACGCCGATCTTCGATCGTCCATGTTGCGAGACGCCTATCGCGAGGCATTCGCGGACGACCCTTCAATTGGCGACGCAATCCGGACTGATCTGACGGCGGTTTATGAGCGCGATCCTGCCTGCACCCGGTTCATGGAACCACTCCTTTACTTTAAAGGATTTCACACACTCCAGGCACACCGCCTTGCGCATTGGCTCTTGAAACAGGGCCGCAAAGATTTTGCGCTCCTCATTCAATCAGCCGTTTCCGAGCGCTTTCAGGTCGACATAAATCCTGCGGTACCGCTTGGCCGCGGTATATTCCTGGATCATGCAACGAGCGTGGTAATCGGCGAAACAGCCGTTATCGGAGATAACGTATCGATCCTCCAAGGCGTGACACTGGGTGGAACCGGGAAGACTGGTGGCGACAGGCATCCAAAAATTGGCAATGGGGTGCTGATTGGCGCCGGTGCAAAAGTGCTCGGCAATATTACGATTGGCGATTGCTCCCGCATAGCCGCGGGATCCGTTGTTTTGAAAGAAGTCCCTCCGGAAACAACGGTCGCAGGCGTCCCGGCAAAGGTCGTGGGGCTTGCCGGTTGTTCAGAACCGGCGCGCAGCATGCACCAGATTCTTGCGGAAAAGGAAGATCCCGAAGCGTAGGCAGTGGTTCTGCGATTTGCAGGGCGGTGAGCGCGTGCCATAGTGCGCGCGCTTTTGCTTGCGACCTGAACGGTTGTCGGCGCACCTTAAAAAGGCGGGGGCTATCTTGGAACGTACGGAAATACAGAAGCTGGAAAACTTTCTCAAAAAACGCTTCAACACGAACGCGCTCGAGGTGCGTCAAAGACCAACCAAGAAAGATTCTGCGGAAGTTTATATCGGCGATGAATTTGTCGGCGTCATATACGTCGATGAAGAGGATGGGGATCGGTCTTATGACCTGAATATCGCCATCCTGGATATCGATCTTGAGGACTGAAACAACTGTCCGCGCATCTCACTTCTCCAGAAAGCCCATGGTCCTGCGTTTGAGTTTTTCAGACAGGTCTTGCCAGTCCTCAAGAAGTCCCCGATCAAAGCGTACTGTCGCGCTGAGCGAACTGGAGACGGGGTAATCATAAAGACACGTCGGCAACACCTTGCTCTCGGCTGCAGCTTCGTCCCGCAAACACCGTGTCACGAAGATATCGCCCTGCGCATCCCGGCCATAGAACAGGTCCTCGGTTCCGAAACCTGAAGCAGGATCGAGTTGCTGTCCGATCAATCCACCAGGACCGCGCCACGGTTTGCCCTTGAAAAATCTGCGGTAAAGACCCTGAAGCTTGCGTTGCCCGCTTGCCTGGTTTTCGGCCGCTTCAATTGTGAGAAAGAGAATCCGTCGGTCTGTCGTTTCCTGTTCAAAAGCTTCAGAGCGGTCCTGAGAATAGCCTTCTAGCGTTGGCCAGTGCATATGCAGGTCCAGGCGCTCCTGGAGTTCACTTGTCCTTTGATTGCGAAACCGAATAACATTTTGCGGAACTCTCAGACCTGTGTCCCCGACAGTTACCGAAATAGGCTCAGAATTTGCCGTGCGTTGTGCATTTGAATCCGGATCAAGGTAAGTCCCAAGCCAGAAGTGAGCCGCAGCCATGATCGCGATTGCAAAAAGACCGCCGAATATCAGGTACAATGAGAAGCGCATGGTCCATCAAACCAAATCGAGTTGGTTTAGTATGACTGATTCACGGGATCCTTGTGTATCCCTGCCGGAAAAACCACTTTGGCACCGTCTTTGCGACCGGAAGAATAGAGGATGATACGCTGCGTCAGGACGATACAGGATCGGCGACATATCCCAGGATCGGCCAAAAGGGTGATTTATAATGACACAAGCAGAATTATTCGTTGCTATGTATGTGATTTTGACCGGATTTATCTGTTCGGGGTTGATTGGTACATTTTACCAACTCTTTCGCACCGAGCCAGTTGGTTTTTCAGTTGATTACAGTTCAATAATGGGTGGTGTGACAGGCGTTTTCCTGTGCATTTTTGCCGGGCCCTTCATTATAATGCGC
>JBCDCZ010000108.1:0-13455 GCA_039180865.1 Pseudomonadota bacterium
GATGTTGCGGCACGGACCATCGGCATGTTCGTGAAATCGGACAGCGCTGTGTTGTCGAGGCAAGGGCCTGACCGCCTTTTCAAAAATCTTTCAAGACTCTTTCAGGAGTTTGTTTTCGCCGGAAACTAAGTGAACAGCGGGCCAGCGCCCCAAGGCGCGCCCGACCTAACCGGACGACGCGTTTTTAAGGCGCAGCGGACGGTCGGCACGGCGGGAAGAACCGCCCGGTTTTCTTTACAAAAAGGAGGTCATTCAAATGACGAATATGAATCAAACCCCAACCGTGGACAACGGCGTCGATCTGGAAGCTCTCTTGGGCGCCCGGCAAGCTCTCACCGATGCCCCGGAAGCAGCGGAATTTGTCTGGAAGGCGCGTTGTGAGTGGATTGTTGGTACCCATACCCGCACAACTGTCGAGGGCTTCTTCGGCCTTGGCGACGAACAAGCTCGCACATCCGATCATGTGATTGAACAGGACCACCCTGAACAATTCGCGGCGGCTGATCTCGGAGCAACGCCAGCCGAGATCGCGCTCACGGCGCTTGCGGGTTGCCTTACTGCGGGCGTTGCGTCTGTCGCGCAAAATCGGGGCATCCAGCTTCGTAAGGTGACGGCGACAGTCGAAGGCGACATGGACATCCAGGGCATTATGGGGATCGACGCCGATATCCGGAACGGTTTCAGCAATATCCGCGTGTCTTTCAACATCGATGCCGATGCCACGCCGGACGAGATTGCCGCCCTTGTGGCTCAATCGCAAAAACGCTCGGCCGTGTTCGACGTCATCACCAATCCGACGAATGTTCACGTCACGGTTGCGTAACCGGCACCGGTGGTCCGAACGCGTGGATTGGGTCTCCCACCAATCTGCGTGTTTGAACCAGTCTTCCCTGAGCGGGAAGCCGTCCGGCTGGCTGAGCGCCCGTGATCCACATCCAAATCCCCGAAATGACGAGGGTTTTTCGGCCCAAACGACAGGACTTGACCAAAATGACCACGATAATTCTGAAACAAAGCCTCAAGACACATCAAAAGAAGAACGGGTTTCGTAAGAGCCTGAAAGCATTCTGGAGACGTTTCCTGAAATGGCAGCATCGCCGAGCGGCTGCGATGACATTGCGACAGCTCGACGATCGATTGCTGAAGGACCTTGGCATCCATCGCTCCGAAATTACAGCAATTGTGCACGGTCTTCGGGATCGAAACCCCAATGCAACGCGCAAGACATCCTCCGAGGGTGCGATAAATCTGTCGGAATGGATGGAACGGTCGCTCAACGAGAAAGCAACCGAACGATGAAGAAGACAACAGCGATCATAATTGGAGGAGGCCAGGCCGGCCTCTCCATGAGCAGGGAACTGTCCCGGCTCAATATCGACCATAGTGTGTTGGAACGCGGCCAGATTGCGAATGCCTGGCGAAAGGATCGGTGGGACAGTCTGCGGCTTCTCACTCCGAATTGGGCGAACACGCTTTCCGGGGCGGATGACCTCAATCATGATCCTGACGGATACATGACTGTTTCCGAACTCGTTGCGAGCTTCGACGACTATGCTCAACGTATCAATGCGCCGGTTCAAACGGAGACGGATGTCTCGCGGGTTTCAAGAGATGGTCTGAACTATCGCCTCGAAACGAACCAGGGTCCGATGGAGTGCCGCGCGCTTGTGCTTGCGACAGGCGCTTTTGTAAACCCTTCGGTGCCAGGCTTAGCCAATGAGCTGCCGAAAACAATCGTGCAGGTCACGCCGGACCGCTACAAGCGGCCGGAGGACTTGC
The DNA here is from genome assembly GCA_039180865.1 of Pseudomonadota bacterium. Taxonomy (GTDB): domain Bacteria; phylum Pseudomonadota; class Alphaproteobacteria; order Rhizobiales; family JACESI01; genus JBCDCU01. The sequence goes on from JBCDCZ010000108.1 coordinate 1,780, forward strand.
CCGATGGCGGGGTTCTGATAGTTGGCGCGTCCGCAACGGGTGTTCAGCTCGCGCGGGAGATCCAACTTTCGGGACGGCGCGTGACGCTCGCCGTCGGTGATCATATTCGCTTGCCGCGCACCTATCGTGGGCAGGATATCGAATGGTGGCTCCATGCGCTCGGCGTCATGGACGAACGCTTCGACACGGTTGAGGATCTGGAACGCGCGCGGCGGCTCCCATCGCCGCAGCTGATCGGCGGCAGCGATCCCGTCGATCTCAATGCCCTACAGGACCTGGGTATAGAGATCGTCGGTCGTTTATCGGCCATACGCAATGATGAAGCTTTGTTTTCGGGTGGCCTTGCGAACCGCTGTGTATCCGCCGATTTGAAAATGGATCGTCTCTTGAAAATGATCGATGAGTGGGTGGACGATTGGGGCCTTTCCTCACAGATCCCTGCCCCCGATCGGCCCGCATTCACGCGGCTTCCCGAATGCCCTCGGCTATCGCTTGATCTTTCCAGAGGGGAAATCAGGACACTTGTCTGGGCGACCGGTTTCAGGCCCGACTTCTCGTTTCTTGATCTCCCGGTTTTCGATCGTCGTAAGAGGCTTCTTCACAATGGCGGGATCCTCCATGCTCCTGGGCTTTATGTCCTTGGAATGCCGTTCCAGCGCTCAAGGCAGTCCCACCAGATCTCAGGTGTTGGCATTGATGCAACTGAACTTGCCACGCACCTCAACACCTATTTGAGCGGCGCTCGGACGCTCGCAGCCTGAAAGCGGTAATGTTGGAGACGACAATGAAGGATAAGGAAAAGATCAAAGCGGCTTTCGAGCGCGCCATTCAAACCGTCACATTGCGGCCTGAACGCGGGCAACGGACATACCGTAACGTCGCCCGCCTCACAAAGGGCCTTCAGTGCCGCATTGAAGAGGACAAACAAACCCTCGTGGTCGACGCCATCACAGCGCTCGGCGGAGATAATTGCGGCCCCTCTCCCGTTACCCTGCTGCGCTCAGCGCTGAGCAGTTGCGTGGCCATGGGCATCAAACAATGGGCTGCGAAATACGACGCGGACATGGAAGAAATTGTCGTGGTCGTTGAAACCGACGTCGATGCCCGCGGCCAACTGGGTGTCAGTGCTGAGGCCGCTATGGGTTTCGAAGCGGTTCGCATCGACGTCAGCATCACGTCCTCGGAGCCGCAGGCCACGATTGATGAAGTGGTGAAGCTGTCGATGACGCACAGTCCTTTGAAGGAAGTCTTCAACCTGCCCATTCAGATCGATCAGCATTTTTCGACGCATTCGTCGTCGGCTGCGTGATCGTCCGTGGAGGCCTATCATGGATGCTAAATTACAAAGACGAATCCAGCGTTACGGCTGGGATAAAGCGATCGCCGCCTATGAGGCGGGATGGAAAGAAAGTCTTTCCGACGCCCACGACGAGCTATTGCGTCAGGCAAAGGCCGAGACCGGTGAGAGCGTTCTCGATATAGCCTGTGGGACCGGTCTGATCACGCTCCGCCTTGCGGAGGCCGTCGGACCGAAAGGTTGCATGACGGCAACGGATCTTTCAGAAAATATGGTCAGTGAATTGGGTGAAACTGCGGAAGCGCTGGGGTTTGCCAACATCACGGCGTTTCGGGCCGATGCTGAGGACTTAAAGGCCGTTCCAGATGACAGTATGGATCTGGTCACCTGCGCACTTGGCCTCATGTATGTGCCTCACCCGGAACGGGCCATGGCTGAAGCCTTGCGGATCCTGAAACCCGGCGGCAGGGCCGTCATGGCTGTTTGGGGAGCGCGGCGGAAATGCGGCTGGGCTGAGATATTCCCGATCGTTAATGCGCGGGTTCAGTCCGATGTGTGTCCCCTCTTTTTCCGATTAGGGACGGGCGAGACGCTCTCGCACGAGATGAGTGCAGCCGGCTTTTCTCAAGTTATGAGCAAGCGGATCGATTCCGTGCTGTCCTATCGTGATGATAAATCGGCAATTGATGCGGCCTTTGTGGGGGGACCCGTTGCCCTTGCCTATGACCGTTTTGATGATGCGACGCGAGCATCCGCAACGAAGGAATATCTCGCCTCGATCAGGAGTTTCAGTACGCCCGACGGCTATCGAATCCCCGGTGAATTTGTTGTCTGCAGCGGCGTGAAAACAACCGAAAAACCGATCTGATACAGTTGATCGCTTAAGGTGAAAAAGAAGCCGGCTCGCGTGCCGGATCTGCCGGGTAAATCCCGAGGCATAAAAACTGACTAAGATGCGCGCTCACCGCTAGTACACCCTTCTATACGGTGGATTTCAGCGGTGAGCGGGCACTTGTTTCAATAACTGCGCTTAGGCTGCTTTCAGGGCCGCGTAGAACTCATTTACCGCATGTTTCATTTGCTCGACCTCATCATGAAGCGACGCACACGCGCTGCGTACAGTCTGGGTACTGTCTTCGGCAACCGTCACAGAGCCCGAGACCTGAGACACGTTTTCTGCGAGCGACTGCATGGCTGTCGATGTTTCGATAGTCGTGCGGGAGATTTCCTGTGTTGATGCCCCCTGCTGTTCGACAGCGGATGCAATAGATGTCGTGACACTTCCGAGCTGATCGCTGATTTCCGAAATACCGCGGATTGCATCAACGGCACGAACAGTTGAATTTTGAATGCCGCTCACCTGTTCTGAAATCTGATCGGTCGCTTTCGATGTTTGCTCGGCAAGCTCTTTGACTTCGGCAGCAACGACCGCAAAGCCGCGGCCGGCTTCCCCTGCCCTTGCTGCCTCAATCGTCGCGTTCAAGGCGAGAAGGTTTGTCTGCTCGGCAATATCCTGAATAAGTCCGATGACAGCACCGATGCGCTCTCCGGCCTGAGCGAGCATTTCAACTTCCTGTACAGAGACTTGAGTTTTTTCAGCTGCCGTCTGAACGACACCAGATGCTGCGGCAACCTGGCCAGAAATCTCGTTGATCGAACTGGAAAGTTCTTCCGTTGCCGAAGCCACCGTGCCCATCTGGCCGGAAATCTCACTTGCAAGATGATCCGCGGTACCCGCCTTCTCCTTCACCTGGTTCGACATTTTGCCGAGTTCTTCGGCAGATCCATTCATGTGGTTGGCGTTGCCGCTCAGGGAGGCCAGGATCTCGTCCATGCGATTCCTGAACGAGGCGATCGCCGTTTCTGTCGCTTCCTGGCGAACAAGCTTCTGGCTTTCCTCATCGCGTGTGATCTGCTCAAGCTTTTCGCGCTCGATCGCGTTTTCCTTGAAGACGGAAACGGCAGAGGCCATTTGCCCGATCTCATCTTTGAGACCAAGACCCGGGATTTCTACGTCGAGCTTGTTATCCGCAAGGTCCTGCATCGCGGCAGTCAACCTTACAACGGGTCCTGAAATTCCATTTGCAAGCCAGTATGCAAGGCCACATCCCATGAGAACCACTATGATTGCGCCCAATGTGGTTGTCACTTCCTGAGAGTTGAATGAGGAAGAAAGGCGCGAACCGATCGCATCCTGTTGCGCGATACGATTGTTTCTGAGTTCCTCGGCAGACGCCAGCACATTTGGGCCCACAACATCGAGGACCTCTTTATAGATTTTGTTTCTTTGATCGATCTTCGTTTTGATCTCAGCGAAGACCGCTCCCTGATTTTCGATCCTGGAAAGGATGTCCTCGAATTTCTTTTGAATCTCTTCAAGGGGGGTTTTGGTGCGCGCGATCTTCGCGTCTATGACCGCCTGCTTTGTTTCTTCAACGTATTTCTCATATTCCGTTGGATCGTAAGCCAATAGGAATTGCTGTGCGTAGATCTGCGCCTGCTGAAAATGCTGGAGAATGTTACCTGCATAAAAAGCAGGAACGATGTTTCTCTTATCCGCGAATTCCTTAACGGTTGTGCTGATATCTGTCGTGATCGCCTCCCGCATGGGCTGGAGAGAGTTTGCGATCAACGCGTTGCTGCTTTCCTCGATGCCAACGGCTTCCTGAAACGAGGCGCCATAATTCGCTAGTTCGGAAGAAAGCATCGAAAGCTGTGCCTGAACGGTTTCATCTGATTCAAGACCCGCCAGAGTTCTGCGTGCCTCTTCAGCCTTGGCGATACTCCCAGCGACAGCATCGCCTGCTTCTGCTCCGCCAAAGGCGCGATAATTCATGACGTCCAGGCGAGCGGCGAGCACGTGTTTCGTCATAATTGAGTAGAGATTTGTTTGTTTGGCAGTCGTACGATATTCGGCGAATTTATCACCCGCCAACATTGCGCTCATATATCCAAACACGGATATCGCGCCAATCAAAGTCACCATAATACCGAAACCGATATAAAGCCTAAGGCGGAGAGACCGATTCATCGTACGTCCTTTATTGTCCAACACTCTTCGTGAACCATCACGGTTGTTAACTGCGTAGTCCAAAAAGGCGTACATCACGTTAACGCTCTGCTTGTTTTCAATGTTTGAGACGGTCTGGCGGGTGAGCGCGCGCTGCCGCTGGTTTTTGTTTGAAAAATCGGGGCTTAGGAGCCGGGCTTCGAGTTTGTGCTTGTCGGGAAACCGAGACAGTATTCATGCCGCACACAGCGCTGCGTTAAAGAATTCGGCAAAAGCCTGATTTGTCAGACCCCGCAGCGAATCGGGAGCGGTCATAGCGGTGTTCCCGACACCCGCTCCGACCAACGGCCCTGGCTGATTTTGTTTATCGCAGCGACGCGGTAGACGTAAGACGAGGGATTCTTAACCTTGGTGTCGATGAATGTCGAGTTTGGCAGGGGACCGACCGATACCTCTGACCAACTCTTTCCCTCATCGCTGGATCTGTGGACGAGATACCCTTGGATTTCTGATCCTCCATCGCCCGGAGTGCGCCATGAAAGAACCAGCTCTCCTTGGCCTGCCACTATGCCAATCCCTTCAACCCTAGCGGGCGCATCATGGGCAAATAGGAGTGTTGCTTGATTGCCGACAAAAGGGATCGTCCAATCGATCAACTGTCCATTCAGATCGCGATCGAAGATTTGAGCTATATCGGGAAATCGCGCTTTCAATCGGGAAATAAGATCCGACATGTCACGTCCCCTGGTGGTCAGGATGGGTGAACCCTGAGGCGGCGCGTAGTCGAGCCTGAACGCGTTTTCGACCACTTCATCAAGGTCTTTTTCAACAACGGAATTGTCTCCGAAATCGGCAGCGACCTGGCTCCGAAGGATATTGGTGATCACATTGTAGTCGGTTGTAATCGGCGCGGGCTCAATTGCAGGAACATACCCTGCCCCATTCTTTCCGACATCAGTCGTGATTCCGTGCGCCACATTGTTAAAAGCAAACAAGGGTTCAATATTGAACTGATCACTGAAGTTGATGGCTGTATTAACGTCCTCAACCGGTATCTGCGGCAACACAACATTGTTGTAGAAGAGCGATGGATCCTGTGGATTAGGTATTGGATTTTTCTGTTGTACCTGGATACCCCGACCATCCCCGCTTCCGCTTTCTTCCCGCGGTGATACCGGAATCTGACAGAACGCTACGGTTATATTGGACGAGCGCTGGATTGCGAGATAACCCCGACAATTGTCGTACTTGTGGGCCCAGAACACGAAATGGTTGCTGTTCTCATACACATTGGTCTTGTTCGCGTGCGTATCGAGACCGCAATCGACCGCATAGTTGAACGCGCTCACCCCGTCATGCTGTCCGAAATAGCGATAAGCTGCATTGTTGGTTCTGATTGCCTTGCAATAGAGGTGACGCAAATTCGGTGATGAGCCCAGACCAGCGATATACATGCCGAAGCCGCCCTGTGCGCCTTCGACTTCACAGTGTTTCACTGTGAGATTAGTGACGCTGGCGAGGTAAAAACCACCATAACCCGCAGCGTCGACGGCAAAGGTGTTGGAGGCGCGGCAATGTTCGAGCTTAATGTCGTACTTCGGACCAGTCGGCGAAGATTGAGTTGCAAACCCAGTGCCCGCATCACCCCCGTCTCCAGCCTGTCCGAACGTTTCTATGCCTCGTATCGTGACGTAGCTGGCATCGGCAATGTCGATACCAACCGAGCGCTGGGCATAGGTCATCGTCGCGTCCAGATCTTCGGGTGTTGTCGCTCTTGCCGGATAAACGTAAATGTTGACTGTGCCATCGCGGTTGTTGGTGAACGCGAACTGGCCTGGAGCGATTGCAGGCCCGATGTTTTCAAGGGAATACCGGTATAAGGCCCGCAGTGGACCCCGTCTGCCGGAGATCGCAATTGTATCCGTTCCGTTGAATCCCGTGATCGGGACGACTTCGGTGGAGTTTCCGTGCGTATAATATCGCACGCTTGCTTCGAGCAATTGGTCAGTCGAATACCGGCGGAGGACGGGAGTGTGGGTGATCCGGTTAACATGACCCGCGTCATCGGTCTGAAATGTGATCCCGGCAGGATCGGGATAACCATGAAAGCTTTCCACCCATGAGATCCAGAAGAGATTGGAAGTGTTCGCTCGGTCTGTCGCCACGTTCAGGCGTGTGCCGGCCTCATGAGGATTCATTGCGAGAGGATTTTCTGCAGCGAATCTAAGCTTGGGGAACTTTGATATCTTGAAGCAATTTTTCCATTTCGGTCCGAGAAAGACACTGTCAACCTTTGTACAAGCACTCCATCCGGTGAGAGCACTCTGGCCGGTTATGACCGGGTGCTCAGCCGCATAGCGTTCAATGATAATGGGCGAACTAGGCGTTCCGAATATACCGGCGAGGCTCACCGCTTCTTCATAAGTCCCGCCCCGGATCTTGATCTTGTTGCCTGGTCTTGCGAGCGCAATAGCCGCCTGGATCGTCTTTTTGGCCGTCTTCGGACTGGTTCCATCCCCGGTATCGTCGCCTCTTGCGGCGTCTACGTAGTAATCACCGCGAGTTCCAAGATCGATCGACGCATCCCAGCCGTAGTGAATGGGCGATTGGGAAATTTCTTGCTCTGCCATGGCATGACCCGCTTGGTAGAGAATTTTGGTGCGAGTTTAGGGCTCTTAAATGGGTTTATTCAAGGCTAACTCGACATATGCGCCCGGTCAGCCGGTGCACGCAACAGACAGCGACATCAGTGCGGTTTACCGGGCGTGGCTAAATAATGCTATTGACCGGTTATTGTGGTGGCGCGAAAACGCCCGCATGTCTCAATAACCTGGTTTCAATGACGACGCGGGACCAACTTTTGGTGCCTCGAAAAATGCTATCAGGTTTCTTGGATTGTATGACGCTTCTTGATTATTCAATGTCTTCGTTGATCAGCTTGCTTCCTGCAGCGCGCCGACGACCGCGGTATCATCCGTTGGCATGATCCGTCCAAGCATATCGGTGGGATAGCAAAGTTCCTCCGCGGGAATTCGGACCAGCGCATTGGTCTGTCCTGGTGTGTAATCCCCATTTCCGCTCGGGTCGGTTTCCCCGGCATATTTCGGGTTGGCGAAATCGGTCTCAATCGGAGCTTCATTTGTGCCCCATTCTACGGTTGGTGGAAGCAGTTCGTACGTAAAACTGTTCCATGCTTCCACATTCTGGTCGCTGTCACCGGTCGGAAGCGTGTTGTAATGTGCGCCGACACCGAACCGCGTGGGCCAGTTACCGCTTAGGCTATTGTCGCCGTTTCCGTCTCCCTTATGGTTGAGTTCATGGAAGATGTTATTGCGAAGCGATATTTCACGTGTGGTATCGACCGTTGAAAGATCTTGATACGCCCAATTGTTTTTGGAGCCCACAAAAGTATTGTGCTGGATAACAGCGTTCTCGACGGTTCCTGTAGCACTGCTACCAAGTCCCAATGATGACAGCGTCCCTGAACCAAATGTTCCACCGAACCGCTCAAAGACATTGCCGACAATTGCGATACCACGCTCCGTACTGGGCAGTTCACCAGAAAACGCAAAAACAAGGAATCCGTCTTCGATCGAACAGTGATTGTAGGCAAGGACCCGTCCGACCGGTTTCACCTGAGATGAGACGAGGAGAACCTCAGACATGGCTGCGTTTTTCAAACGCGAGCCGATGACTGAGAACGCCTTCAGATCCTTGTTCGAGGCGAACGAGAAATCACATCCAATAATCTTATGCGCGTAACCTGTATTTAAGAAGTTGAAAGGCGAATAGGCGATGTCAGCAGTCGATTGACAATCATGAAACTCGACCCGTCCGGGGACATTAGCGATCACGCTCGGAGCGCCGTTTCCCGTGAAAACGACCCGCTCAAAAGCAACATCAAAGGTGGCATTCCCATCCCACAGGCGATTGTTTGTGTCGTAGTCAATCGTGATATCGCGCATGACAAAACCGGGGCGGAAATCATTTTCGGTCCCGCCCGGCGGCCGGAGGATCGTGGTTGAACGGTTTGCCGGGTTCGCAGCCTCGATGATGAGCGGGATGTCGCCGTTGAAAGCGTGGTTGACGTTTCCGCCGTAGCCTCCATGGGTGCCAGCTTCAAGTCTTACAATACAGCCGGAAAGCCCCGGCTCAGGGTTTGCGGCTGTCAGGTCGTCAATAGCCCCTTTTATGGTCGCATAGGGCGCCGCTTGGGCGGTTGAAGCATTTGTGCTCGTGACTCCGGTCCCATTGCTGCCCGACACAGCATCGACATAGGCAAAGAGTTTCGAATATGAACCGGCGCGATCATTCCAGACGCGCAATGTCGTGAGGTTCGGTGAAGGGTAGGTATTGGCGTCCACGGAGATTTGAAACGGGGTGCCTACCCACGGATAAACTATCGCATCGATTGTTACCGCGCCTTCATTCAGCGTCGATAGGTCGATATCCGTTGCATAATGCGGAACTGTGAAGCCGGATGCGCTATAGGCGATGTTTGATAGCGTTGTAATATCAGATTGCACTGTGTTTGCGCCATCGTTTGCGACGAAGCGGACGCCCGCGACCGGAAGCCCGTTTCTCGCGTGCATGTGAGCCACGAACAAACGAACAGTGTAGGTCGAGCTTTCCGCCCGTTCTCTGTCCCGGTTCAACCATTGAGCAATCGGCTTTGGAGCGATTCGGAGCGAATTGTTGGTGACACCTGCAATCGTATCCGTTGAATAGACGTAGTCCTGCAAGGCGATGCCGTCAGACGTGAGCGTGGCCTCACCGGGGGTACGGGTCCGCTGTGTGATCAAGAGTTGATCATCTACTGTGGTCGCCGATGCAACACTGTCGAAGCCTTGACGTGTAACAACAGCATATTTCGGATCGCCAGTCGGGTCGAATTGCGCGGGGATGTTTGAGTAGAGTCCGCGCCAGCCGTCCGCGTTGATATAAGAGAGGTTTTTATCAGTCGCAATTGGGGCTGTAATGTAAGAAAGCGCCGCCAATTCAGCGTCTGATAAAGCACCCGGATAGCGGATGAATTTATGAAAAGCCTGCAATCCGGCTGCAGAAAGCGAAGAGATGCTGCGGCCAAACGCGAAGGTATCGTAGTCCGCGACTTCGGCGACAGACGCATCTGAAACCGCGTCCTGGCCATTTATGGAAATCCCACCTGCATTGATCCCGATACGCAACGCGATACGGTTTCTTTCTCCGATCACGACGCCGGGATTGTTGATACGGTTGAGAAGCGGACCGTTGGCAATACGAAGCTGAAAGTCAATCAAATCATCTGTGTCGCTAAACACGTCAATCCTGTTTTGCGCGCCGATCACGCTGTCAACTGCCTGAAGAATATAAGCGACGCTTCCTGCGTCATCAGCAGACGGTGTGTATTCCAAGATCCACGTTTCATCGCCACCCATTTCCGCAATGGCTGCCGGTGTCAAAAACGAATGAAGCTCCAATTGACCGGTTGTCAAAAGATTATTTGGGCTCGCCTCTTCGAGCGTCGCGCCTGCGGCGTAAAGGCCGCTATCGGCATCCAAAACAAGCGTCGGTGCTGTACCGGAGATCGGCGCATTATAGACCGTGAGATCGGCACCGGTCGCACCTGTCGTGAATCTGGAAGACGTCGCCACATTGGAAAACGTGCCGGTCGTATCGAGCCAAGCGAAATGCGCAAAGAAGGTTACATCCTGTGGCAGGCCCGAGCCTGAGAAAGCGACCGTCCCAGCCCCATCAATCCACACGCCACCTTCCATGGCTGCCGGCGCGTCGACGTGGTTAACGCCCGCCAAGATTTGTTGAGCGGAGGGTTGCGTCGCCTCGGTCGTCAGAACCATGCCGAGACGCCCGCCTGCCTTGTTCGTATCGACAGATACGTTGTAACCGGAGCTGCCGTTAACCTCGGCCGTCGCGTTTGAAATGACCGGTGCGGCCGATCGCGGATCGGAATAGACGTCGCTCGCGTAGACGTATGCGCCGATCAGTGCACCAATGTCAGGATCGGCATCGGTCAGAACACCCTGCGGCACCCAAGCCGCGCGTGCGTCATATGATTTAAGCGGGTCGCTTGCCGGATTGGCAAACAAGGGCTGATAGACTGCGAGACGCGAAGACGGTGCCTTGCCCTCCATCAGATAGGTCTCGAAAGCCCTTGCCCACTTTTCCTGTTGCGAAACCGTGAAGCCCTCGCCCGGTTGCGATCCGAGAAAATCATGGATTGCCGCCATGTCGGTCTGAATATCCCTTGGCGCGCCACCCGATGCGGCAATTTCCTGGAAAACTTCAAGGAAGAAATGGCCGGATTCGTGCAAGAAGGTTGAACGGTCCGCTTTTTCCATCAGCGTGATCACCGTTTCACCGTCTTTCAGAGTCCCGCGCGGAAATTCAATCATGCCACGCGCATCCTGGAAGATGGGCGTTTGCTTGAATGCTTCCAGGAGATCTCCTACTTTCAAATGAGCCGGGACAGGCCGTGACGATTGTTCGCGTGGAGATCCTCCGCTGTCGGCTGAAGAGGAATCGGGTAAAGGCCGCGTCGACGGGACGCCGTGCGCGGAGGTGTTACTGCCCGGTTCTCCTTCGCTCGCCACTTTGTTCTTGAATTGTTCTGCCTGATTTGCTACCGATTCATCTGTAGGTGATGCACGTGACGACGATGCGGGTGAAGGCGTGCCTTCCCCACCTGCTGGAGAGAGGTCAGGTATAGGCTGTTTTGCCGGGACGCCCGCGACGGAATCACTGCCTGGCTTGCCTCCACCCCTCTGTTTGTTCTTGAATTGTTCTTCTGTTCCTGTTATGTCATTTGCTGTAGGGACAGCGCGTGACTACGACGCACGCGAGGTTTGATCCTTGCTACCTGCTGAACGAAGGTCGGGTAAAGGCCGCTCTGGGGGGACGCCCGCTGCGGAGATGCTACTGCCCGGCCCGACTTCAGGGTCTAATTTGTTCTTGATACGTTCTCTATGGTCTGCTACTTGTTTCTCTGTAGGGACAGCACGTGACGACGACGCATGCGAGGTTTGGTCCTCGCTACCTGCTGAAGAAGGATCGGGTAAAGGCCGCAATGCCGGGACGCCCGCGGTGGAGATGCTACTGCCCGGTTCGACTTCAAATCCATCTAATTGATAGAAGATGTGGTCGCCTGAACCACTTATCCGGTATTTGAGTTCTATAGCATATAGATTGCCGTCAATACGAAGAGCAGCTACCGCATACGCGAACGATAGGTCGCGCCTTCCCTTTACGTCGTCCAATCTTCCATAGATCCGGGCGCTCCCAATGACTTCAGGAAGGTGTCTGAGTACAACGGCTTTGAGTGGATTGCCGCGGTTCGACGAGAAAGCCTTTCTCGCTTTGCTGCTTAAACGAA
>JBCDCZ010000109.1:0-13388 GCA_039180865.1 Pseudomonadota bacterium
CGACATCGTGCTCTTCGGCAAAAGTCAATAATTCGGTTGGTGATTTCGATTTCAGCTCTTGGAGCTTCATCTCGCGCATGTGCGATGTCCGCTTTTTATGAGAATGACGGTCGATGACCGAATGGGGAGTACGGCTGGAAGTCCCGCCGTCAACAGGAAGGAATTATCCGCTAACGCAATGACCGGGATAAGGCAAGGAGATTATTATTCAAAAGACTTAAGCAGGGATGAACAATGCTCCAACTTCCACGCTGTGATAATAAGCATGATCAGAACGGTTTGACAATCACCAAGATGACGACAGCAATCATCATCAAGGTTGGAATTTCGTTCGCAATCCTGAAAAATGTATGACTTTTCTGGTTTTCATCTGCGGCGAATGTTTTGACCCAACGAGCGCACATCATGTGGAAAACAGATATGCCAATCACGAGAACGAGCTTTGCGTGGAACCACCCGGAGAGATAATGCTGGCCTAGAACCATCAGCCACAAACCGAAAACCCAGGTCGATAGCATTGCCGGCGTCATGATCGCCTTCAATAATCTGCGTTCCATGACCTTGAACGTTTCCGACGGTTCTCCGCCAATTTCAGCATTTGTGTGATAAACAAAAAGCCGCGGCAAATATAAGATCCCGGCCATCCAAGCAATAAAAGACACGATATGCGCCACAAGGACCCATTCATACATAATTTGGGCTCCGCATTAAGCGCTCTTATCCAGTCCGATCACTGAAGCTGATCTGACCGTCTCAACCATCAACTCAACATGTTCAATCGGTGTGCTCGGGGTAATTCCATGTCCAAGATTGAAGATATGAGGACCGTCGCTGAACGCAGCGATAATCTTCTTGATCTGCTCCACCATGCGTTCGCCACCTCCGATGAGAAGTAATGGATCGAGGTTGCCTTGAACGCAGGTTTTCGTCTGGATTTGAGTTCGGGCAAATTCCAGTGGAACAGTCCAATCCAATCCCAATGCATCAACACCCGTTTCTTCAACGAAAGATGCCGCGTGAAGGGCAGCTCCTTTAGGGAAGCCGATAACCTTCACATCCGGATAAACCTCTTTGACCGCTTTGGTTATTTTTTGAACCGGTCGCATGCAAAAATCGCGAAAATCCTTCTCGCCGAGGACCGAGGACCACGTATCGAAAATCTGGACACAATCCGCACCAGACTTCACCTGTTCAATGAGATAACGCGACGATGCCTCAGTCAAAACATCGATGAGTTTCGCAAAAGCGTCAGGATGTTGTTGTCTGAAAATCCTTGCAGGCGCCTGATCCGGTGTTCCATGACCTGCAATCATGTAAGTGGCCACAGTCCAGGGCGCGCCGCAAAATCCAATCAGTGTTTTATCTTCGGGAAGCGCCTGACGGATTCCACTCACGGTTTCAAAAACGGGCGCTAGATAGTCAAGCAGTCGATCCGAGCTGAGATCATCGATTTCGTTCACCCGAATGGGTTCAAGAACCGGGCCCCTTCCTTCGTGAAATTCAACCTTTTGCCCCAGCGCGTCTGGAACGACCAGAATATCGGAAAAAAGAATGGCAGCATCAAAACCAAAACGCCGGATTGGTTGCATCGTAACCTCAATCGCGTGCTCCGGCGTGTAACACAAATCCAAGAAGGATCCCGCTTTCGCTCGAGTGGAACGATATTCCGGCAGATAGCGGCCCGCTTGCCGCATCATCCATATCGGCGGTGGGAATGAAGATTCTCCTCCGAGGACTTTCAAAACCTTTTTCACTGCCATGTTGTTACACCTCGGAACATTCTGGATCCCACGGTTCCAGTCTCGGTCTTTTTCTTTTTCCTTACAAACAAAAAGGATTCTGTATTTTCCTTCTGTTTTTATTAGGGGCGTGGGTTATGAGAATTCACACTTGCCAACATGTTCGATCATTTTCGCTTTCCGATAACAAATTTGGAAAAACCCTTATGAACAAGATAGAATATGTCGATAAGCATAATTAGATTAATCAGAACAATGGTTTATCTCTAAAAGTCCGGTGGGCAATTTGTGACTCAATCGGTATTGTTCTCACCTCTTAAAAGATCCCCATAGCCAGCCCATCCTGTTTGCCCTTTTCCCCACCGCCAAAAGCTGTCGAAGTATTTCCGATGTTTTGAGGATGAAATTCGACACCTCACTATCCCGAGGAGTTTTGAACAGCAATCCATCAGTTTTCCCTTCCGCATTCCGTTTCGGAATTTGTATCGAATTGTGTAGGAGTGTGTCAGCGCTTTAAGCGTTCACTGCTCGGCTTGGTGGAAAGAACGGGTTCTTGATTATGTCACATATCATTCTAGCGTCTTCCTCGCCGATCCGCCGTAAGCTCCTGTCCGAGTGCGGTATCAGCTTCGAGATCTGCAAACCTACAATCGATGAGCGGTCTGTTGAGACGGCTGCCGGCGGCGATTCGCTTCCGCCGGATGATCTGGCTCTTATACTTGCCATCGCGAAAGCTCAGGATGTGAGCGAGAAAAACCAAGGTGCGGTCGTAATCGGTTGTGATCAGGTCTTAAGCGTCCCGAATGAGAACGCTCCGGCAATGCTCCACAAGGTTGAAGACATGGCGAGGGCTCGCCGGCAACTGCTTACATTGAGGGGACGAACCCATACGCTTCATACCGCCGTCGTTATTGTGAGTGATGCAGCTGTTCAGTTTGAATATGTCGATCGGGCCCATATGACGATGCATGAGCTGGCGCCGGAAGAGATTGGGCGTTATCTCTCTCTCGCCGGTGATGATGTCATGGGTTCCGTCGGATGCTATCAACTCGAAGGACCGGGCGCGCGGCTCTTCAAAAAAATCGATGGCGACTATTTCACGATCCTCGGCCTACCGTTGATTCCGCTCCTTAACGCACTGCGCAATCTGGGACATGCAGATCTATGACCAACGACAAGAGGAAAGCGGCCGTCATCGGGTGGCCGGTCAAGCATTCCCGCTCGCCGCTCATTCATGGCCATTGGCTCAAAACTCACGAGATAGCCGGCACGTATGAAGCGATTGCTGTTGCGCCAGATGATATCCAGTCTTTCTTTGAAGATTTTCCGAAAAGCGGTTTGGTGGGAGCGAATGTGACGATCCCCCACAAGGAGACGGTGATCCCGTTTCTGAGCTCCCTCGATAAGGCGGCATTAGAAATCGGCGCGGTCAATACTGTTTGGCTGGAAGACAAGGATCTTCACGGTACGAATACAGACTGGACTGGGTTTTTGGATAATCTCGACCAGGAAGCACGAGGTTGGGATTCAAAACGAAATACTGCGCTCGTTGTCGGTGCAGGTGGTGCCGCACGCGGGATCGTTTACGGACTGAATCAACGCGGGTTTGACAGGATAGTCGTCGCGAACAGAACGCTGGAACGCGCCGAGGTCCTGGCCAAGGGTTTCGGGCATGCGATTGAGCCGATTGGCCTTGCCCAGGCTCAAGCGGTTGTCGGTGAGGCCGATGTTGTCGTCAATACGACGAGCCTCGGTATGGAGGGCTCAGATCTAATGCCGATCGATCTTGCTGCAGCGCAAAACGAGTGCGTTGTGACTGACATCGTTTACGTGCCCCTCGAAACACCGTTTCTGCGTGATGCGAAACGCTACGCGCTCAAAACAGTCGACGGCCTCGGCATGCTTCTTCATCAGGCTGCACCTGGCTGTGAGAAATGGTTTGGCGTCCGACCGATCGTCACGGCCGAGCTGCGCGCGGAGATCGTAGCCGATCTCAATAAAACCGACGAGCAGATCTGATGATCATCCTAGGCCTCACCGGTTCCATTGGCATGGGAAAATCAACCACTGCAGATATGTTTCGCGCGCTCGGTGTTCCTGTTCATGACGCAGACCGTACGGTTCATGACCTTTATGCATCAGATCTAGCAGGACCAATCGAAGATGCGTTTCCCGGCACGGTGAAAGATGGTGTCGTTGACAGGGGCGCCCTTGCCGGACATGTCCTCGACAAACCGGCGGCGATGAAACGGCTCGAAGCGATTGTCCACCCTGCAGTCCGAGATGCCGAAGAGGCATTTCTCAGGCGCGAGCGGGAAAATGGAACCCCCGTCGTCCTCCTCGACATTCCCTTGTTGTTTGAAACCGGGGGCGACGCACGGGTCGATAAAATCGTTGTTGTGACAGCGGATCCTGACATTCAGCGTGAACGGGTTTTATCCCGCCCGGCGATGACCGAAGAAAAATTCGATCAAATCCTGTCGCGACAGCTTCCGGATCCTGAAAAACGCGAGCGCGCCGATTTCATTATCGATACCGGAAAAGGCATGGAAGCGGCAAACGAGGCCGTTTCGGATATTCTTCGCTCATTAACCGGGTGAGCGTGCCTGATAGGCCCGCTGTTCCACGTGAAAATCGTTGAAAACGAATAATTTAGCTGAACAGAGCAGCGAGGCGATTTACCTTTAAAGAATGAGAGAAATAGTCTTCGATACAGAAACGACCGGCTTCGATCCCGAAAACGGGGATCGGATTGTTGAAATTGGTTGCGTTGAAATCCTCAATCAGGTTCCGACCGGAAACACGTTTCACGTTTACATCAATCCCGAGCGCGATATGCCGCAAGGGGCATTCGAAGTGCATGGGCTTTCCGAAGAGTTCCTGTCGGATAAGCCGGTCTTCGCCGCGATTGCAGAAGAATTTGTGACCTTTGTTGGGGATGGGTCGAAACTCGTCGCGCACAATGCCAGCTTCGATATGAAGTTTATAAACGCTGAACTTAAGAAGGTGAATTTCGCGGAGGTTTCGCTGGACCGTGTCGTGGATACGCTGGCAATTGCCCGTCGACGCCATCCGATGGGCCCGAACAGCCTTGATGCGCTGTGTTCACGCTACGGTATCGATAATTCACGGCGTGAAAAGCACGGCGCGCTCCTCGATGCGGAGCTTCTCGCAGATGTTTACATCGAGCTCCTGGGTGGGCGTCAGCGCGGTTTTGATCTGGTCAGTCGTGACGATACGGCGTCTCACAAGGTATCGGACGATGGCCGGTCGACTACTCAAGCCGTTCGCCCCTCTACCCTGCCACCCCGTTTGACAGACTCAGAGGAGGCGGCCCACAAAGCTTTCGTGGGTCAGCTGGGTGACGACACAATTTGGCAGCGCATCTGGGATTCGGAGGATACGCCACAAGGCGTGTCTTGAAAAATTTCAAAAAAATCGTCTGAGCCACTTCTCAAGCGGAATTGTAATCGCTATATGAGCAGTCTCTCACGCAATGACCACCTGTGAGATCGTAAGCCTGCGAGGCTTCGAATAGGAGGTTGGTCATATCTGACAGAACAGATCAGATTGCACCGTTTGGTGAGACTTTGTCGCGGGGTGGAGCAGCCCGGTAGCTCGTCAGGCTCATAACCTGAAGGTCGCAGGTTCAAATCCTGCCCCCGCAACCAATTCATAAACGAAGTAGCAGATACCCCGTCCGAGTGACCAACGTGACCGTCGCGAGACCTAACCACGTTCTGCTTCCGACATGTTTGCCCTACTTTTCTTGCGCCCGCGTACTTACCCCGTTGGGCCGAAAGTCTCGAAATGGATGTGCTGGGCAGGCACACCGGCAGCTTCGAGGCCGTTCTTAATGTCAGCGAGAAACTTCGCTGGGCCGCAGAGCATGTACCGTGCCTCCGGGCCGGCGTTGAGGTCGAGTAGCGTCTGTGCGGTCACACGGCCCGTTGCGTGATAGTCGACACCGGGGCGATCCGCCTCGTCTGGTCGGCTGTAAAGGATGTGGGCGGAGAAATTGGGGCGACGGTTTACAAGGTCGGCCACCTCTGCCTTGAGCGCATGTTGTGTTCCATTGCGGGCGCCATGAACAAACCAAACCGGTCGCTTCCCCACCTCGTAGGATGCCGCGTGCAACATGGAGAGCATGGGTGTCAGCCCCACGCCGGCACTCACCAGTACAAGCGGACAATTGCTGCAGGGTACGACGAATTCCCCTGAAGGGCGGCGGGCCTGGATCCGGTCAGCGACGCCAACCGTGTCATGCATAAACTGGGATGCAAGCCCTCTGGCTTCGCGTTTGATGCTGAGCCGGTATGTTTCGCCAAAGGGTGCGCTGGAAAGAGAGTAACTCCGTCGAACCTTGCCTTTCTGGCCGGGAATCTCCAACTCGATCGGCAGGTGCTGACCGGCTTCGAACGGCTCCAGCGCTCTGCCATCGGCTGCAGCAAGATGGAAAGAGGTGATTCCGTCGGATTCGACAACCTTGTCAGTCACCACCAGGTCACGCAGGTCGGCGTTATCAGCCGACCACCTCAAAGACAGCGCCTGCGGACGGTCAACCACAGCATCAATTGTAACATCGATCATCCGCAACGCACCGGGATCATGGCTCTCGCTGGCATCCCAATCCACGGTCGCGGTTCCGGTCACCTGCAGCAGTCCACCGGTCTCGAAATCAACAAACACCAGCCCGATTTTGGGGTTCTCCAGAAGGTTTCCGATCGTGTTGAAGAAGTTGTTTCCGGCATAGTCGGGAATGCGCAAATGGGTACCATCCGGGACAGCAACGAAGCCCGGTTCGCCTCCACGGTGCGAGGCGTCAAACCCGTTTGAGGCATGGTCAGTCCGGTCACGATACCCCGTTCCTATGAACAATGTGTCGGCAGCGCGGATTCGTGCGGCTTGATCGCTGTTAAGTGCGCTGGACCGGATGGCGGTAGGTGTTGCCGTTGAAGCCACCCGGTACCATTCCCGTTCATGAATGTATTGCGGGCAGTTACCAAAGCTTTGATGAATGTCGATGGCGTAGCCGGATGCCGTCGCATGGAACGCTCCACTCAGGCGGTTACGCCGGCGGGTCGCAAGCTCAATTCCTAGCAGCCCAATGTCGGTGCCGTTGATCAAGGCGTTAGCTAAAGGGTCTTGGGGATCGGGATCAGTAGCGATTGTGAGCGTTGTGGCGTCTGGAGATTGGATGAAACCGTCAGGCCCATCAAGCAGTGTAACCCATATCTGTCCTTCAGCATCCGAACCGGAGAGAACCAGAAACGGTAGCTTTGAATAGAAATCACGATGCTGCGTTGGCATATGGGGTCTGATAAATCCGGAAGCCCAGTCTGCAACGTCGGTCACTCCAACGCGGGCCTGGGCCTCGATTTCCCCGGCGTGAAAAGGGTTTGCGGCGTGGTTCATGGGATTGTCCTTGGGATCTAGGGCGGCGTCCGCGTTGCCACAACGATCTCTGTTAGAGGCAACGCTTTTCGGACGTTAATGTGCGATTGCAGGACCGGAGTTTCAGAGCGATCCGGCTATTCCTGTGGTCTATGTGGGGTCAAAACCCAAAGTCACTGAGGGATGGGTGATCGTCGGGCCTTCTGCCAAGCGGCCAGTGGAACTTCCGGTCTGCTTCGGCGATGGGATGCTCGTTGATGCTGGCGTGGCGGTGCGCCATGTAACCATTCTCGTCGAATTCCCAGTTCTCGTTGCCGTAGGCCCGGAACCAGTTTCCGCTATCGTCGTGGTACTCGTAGGCATAGCGCACGGCGATGCGGTTACCCTCATAGGCCCAGAGTTCTTTAATGAGGCGGTAGTTCAGTTCTTTCGCCCATTTCCGGGTCAGGAATTCTTCGACCTCGTCGCGTCCCTGCAGAAACTCAGCGCGATTACGCCACTTGCTGTCTTTTGTATAGGCGAGTGCCACTTTGGCAGGGTTCCGGGAGTTCCAACCGTCTTCGGCGAGGCGGACCTTCTCGGCCGCGCTCTCCTCAGTGAAAGCCGGCAAGGGGTGACGGGGTGCTTCGGTGGTCATGGGTTTGATCCTTTGTGGGGGTATTGGTCGGGGTGAAAGGTAAGGGAGGATCACGGACAAAATTTGCCCCATAATCGTCATCAATGCATCAAAACGCCGAACGCGTATGGATACAAGTGAGGGGTGAACTGCAGTTGCCATCGTGATCCTAAATTTGGAATTGGTGTGCGACGCCGTTGCTTTAAGCGGCGCGAGCGGCCTCGAAGACCGGGAAGTCGATTTCGGTTTCGAACACTTCGTTGATGTAGTTCGTCAGAACGTTCAAAGCGACATGACCGACGATCTCGACGATCTCGGCGTCCAAGTAGCCTGCATTGCGGACTTCAGCGACGTCTTGTGCTGTGACTTGACCCCGTTCCTTTGCGACTTTCACAGCAAAACGAACGGCCGCATCAGCTTTAGCGTCGGTGGATGAACCTGAACGGTTCGCGGCGATCTCGTCATCGTCCAGTTTGACGAGGTTCTTGCCAAGATAGGTGTGCGCGCTGTTGCAGTAATCACAACCGTTGTAATTGGCGATGGCCAGAGCAATACGTTCACGGGTAGCAGCATTGATCTTGCCTTTGCCAAGTGCGCCATTGAGGCCGAGATAACCTTCAAGCGTGGCCGGGCTGTTGCCGATCAGGCGGAACATATTCGGAGCTGAACCGAGCATTTTTTCAACGCCTTGCAGAAGCGCTTGGCTGCCTTCAGGTGCGTCGGCGATAGTGGCTGGTGTGTTGATGCGGGACATGATGGTTTCCTTTTTCGGTTTGTGTTCGGGCTGTCTCGGCCCGTGTCCAAAATGTAGATTGCAACGATGAATGAATGAATATATCAAATTTAAAAGAGATTATTTTGTAAATTAATAGTAATAGGATGACCTATGGACCGTCTTCAGAGCCTTGAGGTATTCATCGCTGTGGCAGAGGCAGAGAGCTTCGCCGGTGGTGCTCGCAGCGTTGGTCTCAGCGCGCCATCGGCAACGCGGGGTGTGAATGCGTTGGAGGACCGGCTTGGTGCCCGCCTCTTTACACGCACAACCCGGCGGGTGCGGCTGACGGATGTCGGACGAGCCTATCTTGAGGATGCCCGACATATCCTGGCCCAGTTGCAGGCGGCCGATGAAGCCGCAAGCGGAGCGGCGTTGAACCCCGTCGGACAGTTGCGGATTACCTGTTCCAACGAGTTCGGGCGCATTTATGTGGTTCCGATTCTTACAGACTTTCTGGACACCTATCCTGATGTGACCGGAGATGTTCTTATGGTCGACCGAATTGCAAACATTGTCGAGGAAGGCTTTGACGTAGCCGTGCGCCTTGGGCAGCTACCGTCTTCGGGTTTGTCAGCAGTGCGCGTCGGGCGCGTGCGACGCATTGTGTGCGCTGCGCCCGCTTATCTTGAGCGACACGGTATTCCGCAATCCCCGGCTGATCTTGCATCACACCAGATAGTCTCGGCGGCAGCAGTCAGCCCGGTGTCTGACTGGCGTTTCGGGCGCGATCTGGAACATGTCGTGCGGGTTAAACCGCGGCTAACGGTCAGCAGCGTTGCCGCCGCGATTTCAGTCACACGCCAGGGCTGGGGACTGTGTCGCGTTCTGTCTTATCAGGTGGGGCCCGATCTTGTTGATGGTACGTTGCAAACGGTGCTCGAGGACTATGAACCCGAGCATCTGCCAATTCACCTTGTCCATGCCGAGGGACGACGTGCACCCGCCAAGATTAGGAGCTTTATCGACTTTGCTAAAGATCGTTTGCGTTCGGTCTCAGTTTTGAATTGATCACCGCCATCGCTGGGCACTGCGAGCTCAATTAGTTTTGTTGTACACATGCCTCATATCGCAGCCGCGCCAGTCGGCAGCGATTTCTTCTACGACGGAGGGCCTGAGCTGATCAGTTCGAAGCCTGTTCGGGCTCACAATGCTCTGTTATTGCGGCTAGTAAACATCCCCCAGCATCTTCACATAGTCATCGCTCAGCAGATTTTTCGCGTGCTGTAAATCGTTGCGGCGACAAGAGATATAAGCCGTCGTCAAATCGGGCCCAATCCAACCTCTAACCGCTTCAATAATCGGGTCAGCCAGAACTTCATCCATTGATGACGGCAGGTGTCTGAGATCCATCGCCTCCCGCGCGCGCTCATTCAAAAGCGCTGGATCCTGGTCCACGTTTTTAGGGGATAACAGATTTTCATTCAGCCCCGCCAAACCGGCCCTGATAAGGCCCGTAAGCATTAGGTAGACATTTGCGGTCGCGTCACTTGTCCGGTACTCCAAAGAGGCCTGAGGGTAGGCCCCAACGCCGTCGCGTGCACGCGGAACAACCCGAAACATAGCTTCCCGGTTGCGTAAACCGGCACAAACAAAAGAGCCAACCCATGATTGTGGCTTGTAACGCGCGAATGAGTTCGGTGATGTCACAGACAGCAACGTTAGGGCGTCCGCTGCTTTGAAAACACCACTCAGAAAAGAACCAGCTTGATTGCTGACCCACTCATCTTTCACGGTCACGTTCTCACCGTCGGACCATAACGAAAAGTGGACGTGAACGCCGTTTCCAACAGCATCAAGAGCCGGTTTTGGGAGAAAGCTGGCGTGCAGGCCTAGATCGCGCGCGCAGTGTCTGATTGCTTCCAAGGTAAGAATGGTTCTGTCGGCGGCTGTGACTGGATCCGCAGGCTGACCGGCGATCTCATACTGACCCGGTCCATACTCAGCGACGAACTGATCAAGCGTAAAACCGGCCCGATCAAGTGTCATAAGTACCTTCTCTGCTAGGTGACTGGCAGCGCGTCCGGCCGATGGAGAAAACCCGATATGGGTTGGAATGTTGAGCCCGGCCACCGTGAACTCGTGCTCAAAAGCAACTTTCAGCGTCAACCCCGTCGCCGATTGAAGATCGCTGACTGCCTGTATTAGCGCAGTGCGGGGGCAACACGACCACTGGGTCCCGTCGTGCTGCGTAAACTCGCATAGCGCGATCTCATAGTCCGGTAAACCATCGGTCTTCAGTGTAATTGACGTGTCTTTGACGGGCATGAGGCGGATTTCACCGATCGGCCCGAAAGGGTTGTCTGCAGGCAGAGTGTTAAGCGAACCGATTGTAATGTTTGCCGGCACCCAAGGCAAACCGCTAGACAAAGCCACATCACGACGTGCCAAGGGAACCGAGCGTCCCCTCACGATCCCATTCAGCTCTTGATTGCCAACAAAACAAAAGTGCTCACCCATTTTCACACAACCTCATGCGTATTTTCTGCATCGAAATCATCAAGCGCTGCAGGCAGTATCGCTGCGATAACTCCGGCCCAATGCTCGCAGCCAGTTTGATCGCTGACAAGATCTTGACGCACTTCAAGCTCCACTGACAAAACGCCGGCGGCCTCGCCGTAGACGGGGATGGCGTAATCCAGTTCATCTGAGACGCGATAAGGCTGGTTTTCTCCAACGACCCGGTCGTTTCGAACTCGGAGATGCTTGACCAATGGCCGCGCGAGGCGGTTATCGCGGTTCCACAACACGCCGATATGCCAGGGACGCGGCTCAGGAAATTCGCTGTGGTGCGGCGTGAAACTATGCAGCGCAATGATCACGGTACGCCGCCCCTCCTCCGCCCTGCGCTGAAGTTCGGCCGCAAACTCTAAATGGTAGACATCGAATATCTGGGCCACTCGCGCCTGTCGTGCCTGTGGTGTCAGATTCACATTGCCAGGAATAGTCGTCCCATCGCTCACCTCGGGAATGGCATCCGCCTGATGCGGTGGTCGATTACAATCAATCACCAACCGCGAATAGGGCTGATACAAAAAAGCTGCATCCAGTCGATCAGCAAGCATACGCCCGAGTGGTTCCACCCCAATATCGATTCCAATATGCCGGTCCAGTTCTTCTGGCCCTAATCCCAGCATATCAAGCGATCGTGGCACCTTGTTTCCGGCATGATCACCCGTAAACAAGAACGCGCTCGTGCCGTCTCGGTTGTAGAGAGCGAATGGGTTTTGCTCCCCTACATCAAGGAGTTTTTGCAAGAGGTGGCCTTCTTTCTGCTCAATATACAGGCAACTGCATGATGAACATTCATTTTTAAAAAAGTCAATTTTGTCAAATTACGAAAATGTATTGACAACCCGGATAAATGGCGATTGGCTTTCATTAACTGCCGAGAGGGATAATGCAGCTGACGATCCAATCCCCATTCAAGCCATTGATGGGCGCATTCATTCTATCGGTGCTTCTTGCCGTTGGTGTGGTACTGCTCGCTCTGGCTACGGGACTTCCCGGCGTACGAATTGCCACTTTCTTCGCTGTAAACGTTTGCGCGGTGCTTGCTTTTCAGGTGTTCAGCGGAAACTCCGGCATTGTATCGTTCGGTCACACGGCGTTTATGGGGGTTGCCGCGTACGTTTCAGCATGGATCACCATGCCCGCGTCGATGCTGAGGCTCAATCTTCCAAACCTGCCCGATTTCCTTGGGGGATACGAGTTTGGCCTTCCGGTGGCTTTGTGTGTCGTGGCGATCGTGGGAGCAGTGGTCGCACTTGTATCGGGTCTTGGCATATCGCGACTGAATGGTGCGTCCGGCGCAATAGCGACCTTGGGTTTCGTGATCATCATCTATTCAGTGCTTGCTGCTGCCGTAGACTTCACCCGCGGTAACCAGGCTTTTTTTGGTATCCCCCGATACACTGACATCTATGTTGCGACGGGTGCCGCATGCCTGTTCATTGTTGCAGCCCGCCTGTTCCGCGAAAGCCGCCACGGGCTCACGCTGCGCGCGGTGCGGGATGATGAAGCTGCTGCATCATCGCTGGGTGTATCTCCGTACAAGGCCCGGCTTATTGCCTGGGTAGTCTCCGGGATCATGGCAAGCATAGCAGGCGCACTTTACGGCCATATGCTCGGTGCCTTTAGCCCGCGTGACTTTTATCTCGCCAGCACCTTCGGGTTTGTGGCGATGCTCATCTTGGGCGGGATGGGTACCGTCACTGGTGCGGTTGGTGGGGTGGTCCTGGTCATGGGGATCCGGGAGGTCCTTCAACGTTTTGAAGGTGGGGTCGTCATCGCCGGGTACGAATTGCCAGACTTGTTCGGGTTGCAGGTTCTCGGCGTCAGCATCGCGATGTTGGCGGTCCTGAAGTACCGTCGCGATGGATTGTGCGGACGCAATGAGCTTGCTGAGAACATTGATGTTCCAGCTCGAGTAACTGTTGATCAAAACCCAAAGGATGGCGCAAAAATCACCGCATCCCCAGCTTTGCGCATCGATAAAGTTGACAAAAAGTTCGCGGGGCTAACCGCCCTTGATAACGTTACTTTCGATATTCCCGTTGGTTCGGTAACGGGTCTCATCGGACCAAACGGCGCCGGTAAATCCACCTTGGTGAATGCAATTGGTGGCGCGTCGAAGGCAACCTCCGGTGGCGTCTGGCTATCTCAAACACGAATCGACACTGCGCCGCCGCATCGGGTCGCCCGTTTGGGCGTGGGGCGGACGTTCCAGAACATCCGTTTGTTTTCAAATCTTACAGTTGAAGAAAACGTTGTTGTGGCGGGGCTTGGCAGAGGACTGTCTATGCGGCGTGCGCGCGAGGTTGCAGCGCGCGAGCTCTTTCTAATGGGCATTACTGGCGATGCCACC
>JBCDCZ010000110.1:0-13372 GCA_039180865.1 Pseudomonadota bacterium
CTCGCAAATGTAGATGATTGTCTTTTGGAACCGGCTGTCTTCCATGCCTGGCATGGCGATGAGGAGTTGTCCCTTGAGGGAGGTGGTTTCGAAATCTGACATGGACCAGCTTCTGATTTTCCCCTTCACACCCGATTACACGAGCTGAGATTAACGAACGAAGGTCCCCCGAACAATCAATTAAATGTCATCACATAGTGTCGGGACGCAAGGAATTTTTCATTCATATTAAAACCTGATCTGTTATCGGACTAATATGGTCTATCAGGCGTCTCGTTGGCGGGGCGATTGTAATTCTGGGTAGTACATGATGCGATTTTTCGCCTTCTTCGCGGTTTTTTTTCTGATTTCCGGCTTCGCACAGGCCGCCGGATCGTTTCAGGGTGCAACTCCCTGGCAGGAAGGTTATGGTTATAAGGTCAGGATCATTCCAGGCGGACTGAAGCCCAACGGACACTTTAGCGCTGCGCTCGACATCAAACTTGATGACGGTTGGAAGACCTATTGGCGCGTCCCCGGCGAAAACGGCATTCCGCCGGCATTGCACTTTGAAAAGTCCCGCAACCTTGAAGATATCGTTATCCATTGGCCGAAACCCGTTCTCTTCAAGGACGGGGATGGTCAGTCAATCGGATACAAGGAGCGTCTCGTCCTCCCGTTCGAAGTGAAACCATATTCCTCAAAGACACCGGTCCACCTTGTGATCGATACGTTCTTCGGTGTGTGTGCGGAAATCTGCGTCCCGGCTGATGCGAGCTTCGCCCTGGAATTGCGGGCTGATAACACCGATCCGAAAGCCGCGATCTTGATCGAGGAGGCGATGCAGGAAGTTCCCGGAGCACCGGCGCCGCAGGGTCTTGATGTGCAGGTTGTAAAACTCGTCTCTCATGGTGGAGATGATTTCGTCTCGATCGACGTTCAGGTTCCCGCAAATCTAAAATCAAAGTTGGAAACTGCGCACAACGATCTTCTGGTCATCCTGGAAGGCCCCAAAGATTGGTATTTCACTCCGCTAAAGATCTCCGTTGCGGCACTGGGCGAAACGTTCGACCGTCCTTTCGGCATGGTCTCCGCAATGGTTCCGCTTCATCGCGAAAGGATTGGCGTTCTCCCAGCCCACCTTAGAGCGACAATAGTGGCCGGCGATGATGCGATTGATACGATGGTTCCGCTCACACACTGAAAAGCGCGTTTGGAATCGGATGGACCGGTTAAATGGTCGGACTTCCGATCTCGCCAAGCTAAAATTGCTTTCTTTCCCTTTCCGAGTATTGCGCGTTTGCTATGTTTAGGCGGGTAATGTGATTTCGTCCGCCAGTCCGGTGGACATTAACTTCGGAGATCGAACGATGGCTTTATCAGTAGGCGACGCCCTGCCGGATGCGACTTTGACCAAGATGACTGACGAGGGACCGGCACCGGTTGATCTCAAGGAAATGGCTGCGGGCAAGAAAGTGGTTTTGTTTGGCGTGCCAGGAGCCTTTACGCCAACGTGTCACGGCAACCACCTGCCAGGTTTTCTCGATAACTTCGACGCCTTCAAGCAGAAGGGGATTGATGAGATCGCTGTTGTTTCGGTCAATGATCCGTTCGTGATGGATCAATGGGCGACAGCAAGCGGGGGCGCTGGAAAAATCCATTTTCTCGCCGACGGCGCATGTGCCTTCACAAAAGCAATCGGTATGGACCTTGACCTCTCCGACTTCGGAATGGGGGTTCGCTCAAAACGCTATTCAATGCTGGTTGAAGACGGCGTGGTGAAGCAGCTCAATATCGAAGAGAGCCCCGTCGATGCGACGAAATCGGGTGCCGCCGCGATGCTGGCAACGCTCTAGACGAAGACTTGACGTCAAACCAAGCCCTTGAAGGGTGCCATCCCGGCACGAGCCAATTCGTCAGCGCGCTTGTTTTCGGGATGGCCTGCATGGCCTTTGACCCAGTGAAACGTGACATCATGGCGAGCGCGCGCTTCTTCGAGCGCTTGCCATAGGTCAGAATTCTTTACCGGCTTCTTCGCCGACGTCTTCCAGCCGTTTCTTTTCCAGCCTTCGATCCAGCCGGTGACGCCCCCGCGCACATATTGAGAATCCGTGTGAAGATCGACAAGGCACGGTTCCTTCAAGGCATTGAGCGCTTCAATCGCGGCCACTAGCTCCATTCGATTGTTTGTGGTCTCAGCTTCGCCGCCCATGAGTTCCTTTTCATGTGCTCCGAAACGCAAAAGCGCACCCCAACCGCCGGGCCCCGGATTGCCCGAACACGCGCCGTCCGTATAGATCTCAACCTGCTTCTTACCAGCCATGAGGCGTAAATGCTCCGGATCTAAAGCCCATATTCCGTGGAAGATGACACGGATTCATGAAACCGCATCTTCCGCCAGTATTCCAGCGGATCATGGGGTGTGACGAGGGCGCCTGGTGGAACGTCTAACCAATCGTGCAGGCGCGTGAGCAGGAAGCGCAGAGCGGCACCGCGCGCCAGAATGGGTAGAGCGGCTTTTTCGGCGTCACTGAGCGGACGGACGCTCTCATAGCCTCTCAGCATGGCGCGGGCCTTGGTAATGTTGAACTGATAGTCGGCTTCGAAGCACCAGGCATTCAGGCAGATTGCGATATCGTACGCGAGCATGTCGTTGCACGCGAAGTAAAAATCGATCACGCCGGACAAAGTGTCTTTCAGGAAGAAGACATTATCCGGGAAGAGGTCAGCGTGGATGACACCAGCTGGAAGATCATCCGGCCAGGTCCTGGCAAGATCGCGCAGCGCCTCTTCGATTGCTGCGCGCAAACCTGTTTCGACCGTATCTGCCCGGCTCCTGGAAAGGTCGAAGAGCGGTCCCCATCCAGCAGGACCAAGGGCATTCGGGCGCGACATCTCAAAATCGGAACTGGCAATGTGCAGAGCCGCAAGCACCCGGCCGACCTCGGCGCAATGCGGTGCTTTTGGCTTCTTGACGGAAAAGCCTTCAAGGAATGTAAAGACCGCAGCTGGTCTGCCCTCAAGCATGCCGAGGGTTGATCCGCTCCTCATGCGCGCGGGCGTTGGACAGGAAAGACCGCGTGCGTTGAGGTGTTCCAATAGGTTTAGGAAGAACGGTAGATCATCCGCAGAAACTCTCTTCTCATAGAGGGTGAGAATGAAGAGCGCCTGATCGGTACGGAGTAAATAGTTCGAGTTTTCAACGCCTTCGGCAATTCCCTTGAAGGATACCAGCGATCCGATATCGTAAAGCGCCAGAAACGCTTCAAGCGCCTCATCCGAAACTTCCGTATAGACCGCCATCGTTTAGCGTTAAAGCGAGCGTTTAACTTGCAGCGCGTAATTCGCGTGGCAGGTTAAAGACGACGTCTTCGCGAATTGTGTCGACCACTTCAATGTCGAGATCGTAGCGCTCGGCAAAGGCATCAAGCACTTCCTCCACCAGCACTTCAGGCGCAGAGGCACCCGCGGTCACGCCGATCGATTTGATATCCTGGATCTTGTCCCATTCAATTTCAGACGCGCGCTGGACAAGGAAGGATTTTGCGCAGCCTGCGCGCTCGGCCACTTCACGCAGGCGCTGCGAGTTTGACGAGTTCGGCGCGCCCACCACGATCATGGCATCCACAAGCTTGGCGACTGGCTTGACTGCATGTTGGCGGTTCGTCGTCGCGTAGCAAATATCTTCTTTGTGCGGGCCGTTGATCTCCGGAAAGCGCTCCTGGAGAATTCTGACGATCTCGGCAGTGTCATCGAGTGACAATGTGGTCTGGGTAATCCAGGCAAGCGGCTTGTCTGTTTCAGGCTGGTAGCTGAGTGCTGCCTCTTCGGTCTCGATCAGCTCGATCGAACCTGGTGGCAATTGACCCATGGTGCCAACGACCTCGGGATGCCCTTCGTGACCGACGAGAAGGATGTGCCGTCCCTTCTTGAAATGGATCTCTGCTTCGCGGTGAACTTTGGAAACAAGCGGGCAGGTCGCATCGAGGTAGAAGAGGTTTCGCTGCTCGGCATCCGCAGGCACGGATTTCGGAACGCCATGCGCGGAAAAGATAACCGGTTGCTCGGTTGGTGGAACCTCATCGAGTTCTTCAACGAAAATCGCACCTTTTTGGCGAAGGCCCTCGACAACATATTTGTTGTGAACAATTTCGTGGCGCACATAAACCGGCGCACCGTAGCGTTCAAGGGCGAGTTCTACAATTTGGATCGCCCGATCGACACCGGCGCAAAAGCCCCGTGGCGCGCACATCTTCACATGCAGGATCGGTTTCGGATCGCTCATAATATTTTCTCTTCCCGTGAAGCCCTTGACTACGCACATATGCGGTGGCGAACCGTGCGGGTCAACCGGTTTTGTCGGATCTTAGGTAAGATGCGGCGAGATAACCATGTGGCGCATTGCGGCGCGAAAGGCCCTGGCACTCACATGATGGGGATAAGTGCCGTCCTAGTGGGCGGCTTCAGGAAGTTCGCGGCGGATGAGTTTTTCAGCTTCAGCGGCACTTAGAGCCTCGGCGAAATGGAAGCCTTGTGCGAACTCGCATTGCAGTTTGTAGAGTTCGGCGACGTCATCATCCGATTCCGCGCCTTCAGCAATGACATCCATCCTGAGATCGTGCGCCATTTGGACAATTGAGCGCAGAATAATCGGCCGATCTTCTTCTTCATCGCCATGGACAAAAGAACGGTCGATCTTGATCGTATCGAAAGGAAAGCGCTGCAGATAAGCGAGCGACGAATATCCGGTTCCAAAGTCGTCGAGTGACAAACCGGCACCCAGTTCCTTGATCCGGTTCAAGACCTGATTGGCATGTTCGGGGTTCTCCATCATCAGGCTTTCGGTCACTTCAAGCTTCAATGTGCCGGGAATAAGCTGGTGATGAGAGAGGACGGTCTTCACATCGTTGATAAGGTCGTGGCGCAGCAATTGTCGGCTAGAGACATTGACGCTGACAAAGAGCGGATAATTGCCGCCGAGCATATCCTGCCATTGCGCAAGCTGGCGGGCTGCGGTCTCGAGCGCGAAAAGCCCGAGTTGCAGGATGAGTCCGGACTGTTCGGCAAGCGGGATGAAATCTGCCGCCGGGACGTTCCCGCGCTTAAGGCTGTTCCACCTTAAAAGGGCTTCGAACCCTGCAATGGATTTGTCCGACAGTCGGATGACCGGCTGATAGTGGACCGTGATTTCTTTGCGCTCCAACGCGCGGAGAAGATCGGCTTCCATGGAGAGCGGATCGTTGCGCAGATTGCGGAAAAGCGGCCGATAGGCTTCTATGCGGTCGCCACCGGCCCGTTTTGCCTGAAGCAGCGCCAGTTCTGCATCGTTCAGCATGTCATTGGTTTGCTGATCCTGACCGTCATACATTGCAATCCCGATCGACGCGGTCAGGAACACTTCGCGCTCGCCAAAGGTAATCGGTGCCCGTACAGCGCGGCGCAGATTGTCGGCGACGGATGCAATGCGCTCGGGATCCTGTTCCGACATCAACAACAGCCCGAAGCGATCACCGCCGAGCCGGGCGAGGCTGTCATGCGGTTTCAACAACCTGATAAGCCGCCGGGTAATCGCTATGATGATGCTGTCACCGACCGAAAGACCGAGGCTGTCATTGACGTTCTTGAACCGGTCGAGATCGAGAATGACGATTGACGGCTTCTTCGCACCGTCCAATTGCGCGTTGGTGAGTGCCATGTTGATGCGGTCAATGAACAGTGGCCGGTTTGCAAGGCCGGTCAGATTATCGTGCACGGCATCATGCAGCATGCGCTCTTCGGCCATTTTGCGTTCGGTCACATCGAGCAGCGTTCCGATACAGCGGATCACCTCACCGTCGGCTCCGACAATTGGGCGGGCACGTAATCGCATACAACGGAAATAGCTGTCATCGGCGCGCAACCGGAAGTCTTCCGCGATCTTACCGCGCTTGTATTTGACAATGGCATCGAGCGTATTCTTGAAGCGGTCGCGGTCCGCCGGGTGGAGAATGGGCAACCAATTGCGGACAGGACCTTCCATGGAAGATGGTTTGAGCCCCAGGATGTCTTCGAGGCGCCCCCCGGTGTTCACCTTGTCACGCAAGACATCCCAGTCCCAGACGATGTCGCCGGCACCGACGAGCGCAAGTGCCTGACGCTCCGTATCGCTCACATAGTTCTCCGCGATCGCACCTGCGGAGAAGGCATGCTGCATGACGGTGAAGCCGAGGAGAAGGACAAAAAGGACAAGGCCGCCGATCAAGGCTGGCTGGACGATCTCATTGGTGATCGAACCTGTCACCGTGAGCCAGGCTCCGACAATCCAGGCAAGAAGCAGAAGCCAGGTGGGGAGGATCATGATGGCGCGATCGTATTTTCGCAGGCCCATATAGACGATCAGACCGACACCAAGGACGGCCGTAAGAGCCATAGAGAACCTCGCGATTCCGGCCGCTACCGGCGGGTCAATAAAGGCGACACCAAGCAGAACGCCGAGACCGATCAGCCAGCCGAGTGCCACCGTCGAATAGCTGACATGCCATCGATTGAGATTGAGATAGGCGAAAAGAAAAATGTGCAGAGCAGCTGCGATGAACACTTCAGTTCCCGCGCGCCAGAATTGGTCTTCGCCGGGCCTCAGATCGACAAGCCGGTTCCAGAAACCGAAGTCGACACAAACATAAAGCAGAACCGCCCAAGACAGGACCGCAGTCGCCGGGAACATTGCAGTCCCCTTCACGACGAACAAGATCGTCAGGAATACGGCAAGGAGCCCGGAAATGCCGATAACGATACCGCGGTAAAGCGTAAAGCTGTTTACGGCTTCCTTATAGGCGTTGGGCTCCCACAGATAGATTTTCGGTACGGTGCGGGTACGCAACTCGCCGACATAGGTCACCACATCACCGGGATTGAGCGTGATCCGAAAAACGTCGGCTTCGACATCCGGCACACGCACGGGTGCGAAGCCTTCGCTCGGGGTGATCGACGCAAGCCTTGAGGCCCCGAGATCGGGCCAGAAAAGCCGTGAGCCGGCGAGACGGAAGTGCGGCGTGACAAGATACCGGTCAATTTGCTGATCGGACGGGTTGGTGAGCGAGAAGATGATCCAGTGCGAGGCATTTGGATTTTCTTTCGCCCGAACTTCGATACGGCGAACGATCCCGTCCTGATCGGGAGCGGTTGAAACAGCTATCCTGTCTTCAAGGTCGAAGCGTTTTTGGACGATATCGGTGAGATCGAAAGCCGTATCCTGATCGGGAATCACAATCGGTGTGGTCGCGAGGGCCGGAAGGCTGGAGATGAGAAAGAGGAGAACCGCGCCCACCACCGGAAACCAGCGCAACCAGATCGTTGAGCGAATGGTCATGGACCGCCTGCTGCACCGTGCGCCTTGCACTCCGGCGTATGATGAAAGATCCGGCAAAGTGGAACAGTGAGCGCGCCCAGGTGTCACTTTATCTGTCCTTCTCTTCACCCTTGCTCCGAACAAAATTAGCGAAACGCGGGATCTTCTCTTCCCGGCACTTCCAACACGTTTTCAACCGCCGGTAGCCTTGGCCCGGGCCGGATAGCAGCATGGCCGGGATGCGATCACGGATTTGCGGTCTTTTTCAGGGCCTTATAATCACTTTCCAGCATGGCATAAAGCACATGATCCTGCCAGCTTCCGTTTATCTTCAAATATTCACGGGCGTAGCCTTCCCGCTTGAAGCCAACTTTTTCGAGCAAGCTCATGGATGCGGTATTCTTCGGAAGGCAGGCCGCTTCCACGCGATGAAATCCAAGTTCGTCGAAGATTTCCGGTAGGAGGCCTCGTACCGCCTCGCTCATGAACCCCTGTCTGGCATAAGGTTCGCCGATCCAATATCCGATCGCACAGGATTGAGCGACCCCACGTAACATGCGTGAGACCGTGATACCTCCAAGAAGAGCACCGGATTGTTTGGACATAATCATGAAGGCGAGACCGTTGCTGTGTTCTCCGCGCTGATAGCGTTTTACACGCCTGCGAAACGCGTTGCGGGTCAGGTCGTCGCTCGGCCATGTCGGTTCCCAGGGGACAAGAAAGTCTCGGCTCTGGTCGCGCAGATGGGCCCAATCCTCGTAATGCGCCATCTGAGGGGCTTCGAGAATGGTCCGATCGGTTTCGATACCTTGGCTTTCACGCGCTGACGGTGAAAAGAAGGTGACCATCGGGTTATTCCGCTGCCTGGGAAAGACTGAGTGCTGCCGCGATATCGCTTGCGCTCATGAGCCCTTTCACGGGGCCGATTGCCGCAAGCGTTGGTTGCGGATGGCTGAAAATGGATGCAGCTGCCTGTTTGACATCCTCAACCGAAATCTCATTGACCCGCTCCAATTGCTCTTCCGGTGAGAGGCAGCGCCCAAAAAGCAGGAGTTGACGGGCAAGTTGCGTTGCCCGCGATGCCGGGCTTTCAAGACTCATCATAAGACCAGCCCGCATCTGCGCCTTTGCACGCTTGACTTCGCTTTCACCGAGCGTTTGGCCAATACTGCGCAATTCTTCCAGAATCACTGGCATCAGCTCAGCGACGTCTTCTTCACCGGTTGCTGCCTGGATCCCGAACAGCCCGGTATCCGAATAGGCCCAATGGAAGGAATAAATCGAATAACAAAGCCCTCGTTTTTCGCGGACTTCCTGGAAGAGGCGGGAGGACATGCCGCCACCGAGAACGGCAGCCAGAAGCTGGACGGTGAAGAAGGCGTTGTCGAGATAGGGAACGCCTTCGAAGCCGATCAGGATTTGAGCCTCCTGCAACGGTCGGTCGTCGATCCATTCCCCGCCGTGATAGCTTGCTGTCGCCTGTTGGCCGCCGGTCCCCTCCGACAGGCCGCCAAAGCGGTCTTCAACCAGTTTGCAGAACCGCTCATGGTCTACGTCACCGGCAGCGCTGACCACCATCTGGCCCGCGCAATAGTGTTTCTTCAGATAAGTTTCGATTTCTCCGCGCCCGAAGCCCGTGACGCTTTCGGGGGTACCAAGGATCGGCCGTCCAAGCGGTTGGTTCGGAAATGCCATCTCCTGGAAGCGGTCGAAAACAAGGTCTTCCGGAACATCGAGAGATGCGCCGATTTCCTGCAGGATAACGTGCTGTTCCTTGACGAGTTCTTCCGGATCAAATGTTGCGTTCTGGAGGATGTCGCCCAGAAGATCGACCGCGAGCGGAACTTCGTCGCTGAGCACACGCGCGTAATAAGCTGTACTTTCAGCACTTGTTGCAGCGTTCAATTCACCACCCACCGCTTCGATCTCTTCTGCAATGTCACCAGCGCTACGGGTGGCGGTTCCCTTGAACGCCATATGCTCCAGAAGATGCGCAAGACCGTGTTCGGTGTCGCTTTCGGCGCGTGAGCCTGCATTGACCCAGACACCGAGCGCAGCGCTCTTTAGATGGGGCATACTGTCGGTAACGATCGTGAGGCCGTTGTTAAGGCGGGTGATACGATAATTCATGGTGCGTGTTCAGGTTACCAGTCTCACAGCACGGCTGTGTTCTTCAATGAAGCGCTCGACTGTGCCGCGGTCATTTGGCAGAACTGTAAAGCGTTCCTCTTTCGTCATTATATGGCTTGCCCACGATGGCAGTGCAGGATGTTCACCTGAAGCTGCTTTAACAGCATCCGGGAACTTTGCAGGGTGCGCCGTTGCGAGCGTTACCATTATCGGATGGTGCTCGCCAACATGGCGGGCAACAACCGTACCGACAGCTGTGTGGGGGTCGAGTAGATAGTGCATTGACCTCCAACAACGCGCAATTTCGGCTTGCGTTTCGTCTTCATCTGTCCGTCCGGCATTGAAATCGGATCTGAGGCCGATAAGGGTATCCGTATCGATTTCAAAGGCTCCCGATTGTTTCAGGCTTTCCATCCATCGATTTACAGATGCGCTATCTCTGCCTGAGAGATCAAATAACAGGCGTTCAAAATTTGAAGAAACCTGGATATCCATCGACGGTGAAATCGTCTTTTCAACAGCTCGGCTTTCATACCTGCCCGTTTCAAGCGTTCTGGCAAGGATGTCGTTGCGGTTGGTCGCGATCACCAGTCGATTGATCTGCAGGCCCATGCGTTTTGCGACATAGCCCGCAAAAATATCGCCGAAGTTGCCGGTTGGGACAGTGAATGAAACGGGGCGATGTGGCGCGCCGAGCGCCGTCGCTGCGGTAAAGTAGTATACGATCTGGGCGACGATCCGACCCCAATTGATCGAATTCACGCCTGAAAGTGCGACTTTATCCCGAAACCGTTCATTGGTGAACATCGCCTTCACGATGGCCTGACAATCGTCGAATGTGCCGTCGATCGCCAGGGCGTGGACGTTTCTGTCGGGAAGCGTCGTCATTTGCCGCCGCTGCACGTCCGATACTCTGCCATTTGGGAAGAGAATGAAGATGTCGGTGTTTTCGCGGCCCTTGAATGCATCAATCGCAGCGCCCCCCGTATCGCCGGATGTTGCGCCCACAATTGTTGCACGTTTTTCGCCCCGTGCCAGGATGTGGTCCATCAGGCGCGAGAGCAATTGCATTGCGACGTCCTTGAACGCAAGGGTCGGACCGTGGAACAGTTCAAGGATGAAGTGCTTTTCGTCGAGTTGAATCAACGGCGCGATGGCCGCATGGTGAAAGGTGCCGTAAGCGTCGTCGATCATCGCTTTGAGATCGTCGGTGTCGATCTCATCGCCGGAGAACTTTTTGATCACCTGATGGGCCACATCACCATACGGACGTCCAGCCATTGCTGCGATTTCATCGGGTGAAAAGGTTGGCCATGTTTGCGGCACATACAGCCCACCGTCGCGCGCAAGGCCTTCCAGAACGGCTTCGCAAAAGGACAGCGACTTGGTGCCGCCGCGTGTACTTACATACTCCATCGCCTCCCCTTCATACTTGCGAACCTGTGTGCCAGGCGGGTGTTGTGCGGGACATTTTGGGGGTGAAACCTACGCTCACACTTGCCCTATCACAAGCTAAGAGTTGGTGGCTTTGTGATTTCTTCTTGGTGGTTGGAGCAATATGTCTTAAACGAAAGATCCGGAGTGGGCTAATTAACCGGATTCACAGAGACGGACCCGGTACAAACGTTGTAGAGGCGGCAGCGTGCGCCCACCGCAAAAAACGTCTAAGCAATGAAAAAGGGGGGTAGCAATGGAGGGGACGTCCCTTATGGCTCATAAACCCGGTCAGAAAAAAGCCGAAAAAGGCCGACTTCGGAAGCAGATCGACGCTTGGCTCGGAATCGGTCTGGTAATTGGACTGTCTGTTGCATTGTCCGCATGTTCAAGCAGCGAACTCAGCGAAGATGCGAGTGATGTTTTTGTCGAGGTCGAAGAAGATGGCCTTGCATCGGAAATCGGTGCGTCCGCTGACCAGTTCACCGCTTCACAACAAACTCGGAAAGTTCGGCTCTCGGTAGAGGAAGCACAACGCCTTGAACGCGAAGGCAACGCACCGAGGGTTGCTGCGGCACGCCGCGCGCGTGCCGATTATTGCCCGTCAATCCAGATTCTCAGTGGAACGGGCGTCCTCACGGCCTTTGCGGCTGAGGACGAGGATGCCAGTCGTCAAGTCGATCATCAGGCGGCGATCACCCGATCAGGACGCGAATGCCGCCTCGAAGACGGCAATTTGATTATGCGGATCGGAGCCGCAGGACGCGCGGTTCGAGGGCCAAACTCTGAGCAAACATCGATCAATCTGCCGATCCGTGTCGCAATTATCGAAGATGATCAGAAGGTTTTGTTCAGCCAGCTCTATGCGCAGCCGATCACGTTCCAGAGCGCGAACGCCGAAGGTTTCTCGTTCGTTGAAGAAAATGTCACAGTGCCGTTTCCTCAAACCGAGAACCTCAAAATTCTCGTCGGCTTCGACACGAAGGATGGACCCCTCGCACAGAGATTGAACCCGACCGATGGCGCGCAGCGGGTTCCTAACGAGGGATAGGCAAGCGGTCGCCTGAGATCAGGGGCGGGGTGTTAAAGCACGCCGTCCCATTCCCGCAAGGCGCGAACTACCGCAGGAAAGTCCGATAAGCGGTTGATCGTGGTTTCAGCACCGGCTTCCATTAACCTTTCCGCGTGGCTTGGATAGGTGTGGCTTGCGCCGGTGAAGCCAACCACTCGCATGCCCGCAGCGACTGCGCCCGCGACACCGTGGGTCGAATCCTCCAGAACAATGACTTTTCCAGGCTCAGTCTCTAAGGCCTGGGCCGCGTGAGAAAACACACTCGGGCTGGGTTTCGGTAAACGGTCTCCGACTTCCGGAGCGGAGAAGATGTAAGGCCGGAAGCGATCAAAAAGCTCTGTTCTTTTCAGACTGATTTGAAGCCGCTCTGTCGAAGAATTCGAACAGATGCATCTGGGTTCATCAAGACGATCCAGCATTTCTTGGACACCGCTGACAGCCGCAAGCTCAGTTGCCAGCTTCTCATCGATTTTTGTTTGAATATCATCGTGGAGGGTATCGGGGAGGCCGCGATCAAGTTCGTCTTCGATCTCGCGCATGATTTCCCGGCCTGTCATCCCCGAAAAACGTTCCGAGAACTCCTCGACAGGCATCTCGAACCCGTATTCCGCATAGGCTGAAATCTCAACCGTTTTGGCGATGATTTCCGAATCTACCAACACGCCGTCGCAATCAAAGATGATAAGCATGAAGCGCGCCCCTAAGCTGCCCGAACCGCAAGGCAGCCCTTACCACGTTGTGGAACAAAGTACAGCAGGTGGCAGGATAATTTCGACATGTCTCTACGCATAATTAAGCAATCGTTTACCAAGCTTCTAAAGTGGAAATTTACCGTCTTCGGTAACCTTAACGTCCAGTATCTGTTTGGAGTAGAGACCGATCATGGGCAAGTCGAGGGCAAAAGAGTTTGCAAACGAAAAGGTGGCTTTGCCGCTTGACGAAATCATCCAGGGCGACAGCCTTGCCGAACTCTCCAAATTGCCGGCCTCGTGCGCGGATGTGATCTTTGCCGATCCCCCTTACAACTTGCAGCTTGCGGGAAGTCTTCACCGCCCTGACCAGTCCCTCGTTGATGCCGTCGACGACGATTGGGATAAGTTTTCGACCTTTGAGGCCTATGATGCCTTTAGTCGCGCTTGGCTTCGGGCGGCGCGCCGCGTGCTGAAGCCGACCGGTACAATCTGGGTCATTGGCTCCTATCACAACATCTTCCGAGTGGGTGCAATCCTTCAGGATCTCGATTACTGGATCTTGAACGATGTAATCTGGCGCAAGACCAACCCGATGCCGAATTTCAAAGGGCGGCGGTTTGCAAACGCCCATGAAACGCTGATCTGGGCGTCGAAAGGCGAAAAAGCCAAGGGATACACCTTCAACTATGAGGCCATGAAAATGGCAAACGACGATCTTCAGATGCGGTCCGATTGGAC
>JBCDCZ010000111.1:0-13354 GCA_039180865.1 Pseudomonadota bacterium
GAACGTCACTGTCGGCCCTCTTCCGGCCTCGACCAAGACTTACCGCCAGGGCACTCTTTATCCTGATCTCAAAGTGCCAATGCGTGAAATCCAGCTGCATCCAACCGCGGGTGAACCCAATGTTATCGTTTACGATTCTTCCGGACCCTACACGGACCCGAATGTCGAAACGGACATCAACAAGGGCCTGCCGCGGACCCGCCAGGCATGGGTTGAAGAACGCGGCGACTGCGAACGCTATCACGGACGCGAAGTAAAACCGGAAGATAATGGCTTTGCGAAAGGCGACAAACTCACACCGGAGTTCCCGATCCGCAACGAACCGTTCCGCGCGAAAGACGGCAAAGCGGTCACCCAACTGGCCTATGCTCGTGCCGGTATCGTCACGCGTGAAATGGAATTTATCGCAATCCGAGAAAACCTTGGCCGCGAGGCAGCCCAAGCAAAACTAGAACGCGACGGTGAAAGCTTCGGGGCGTCGATACCCGACTACATTACGCCGGAATTTGTCCGCGACGAGATTGCGCGGGGCCGGGCCGTCATCCCGGCCAACATTAATCACCCGGAAGTGGAACCGATGATTATCGGCCGTAACTTCCTCGTCAAGATCAACGCCAATATCGGTAACTCTGCGGTGACCTCCTCAATGGAGGAAGAAGTCGAAAAAATGGTCTGGGCAACCCGCTGGGGTGCTGACAATGTGATGGATCTTTCGACCGGCAGAAACATTCACAACATCCGCGAGTGGATTATCCGGAATTCCGCGTCACCTATCGGAACCGTGCCGATTTATCAGGCGCTTGAGAAGGTGAACGGCATTGCGGAGGACCTTTCTTGGGAAGTCTATCGCGACACACTGATCGAGCAATGCGAACAG
Source organism: Pseudomonadota bacterium (assembly GCA_039180865.1). Lineage (GTDB taxonomy): Bacteria > Pseudomonadota > Alphaproteobacteria > Rhizobiales > JACESI01 > JBCDCU01. The sequence goes on from JBCDCZ010000111.1 coordinate 878, forward strand.
GGGGTCGATTATTTCACGATCCATGCCGGCGTGCGCCTTGCTTATGTTCCGCTGACAGCCAACCGGACGACCGGTATCGTTTCACGTGGCGGTTCGATCATGGCGAAATGGTGCCTCCACCACCATAAAGAGAGCTTCCTATACGAGCACTTCGGTGAAATCTGCGATATCATGCGGGCCTATGACGTAACCTTCTCGCTTGGTGATGGTTTGCGTCCGGGCTCAATCGCGGATGCCAATGACGCCGCGCAATTCGCGGAACTCGAAACGCTTGGCGAACTCACCCATATCGCTTGGGAAAAAGACTGCCAGGTGATGATTGAAGGCCCGGGTCATGTGCCGATGCACAAGATCAAGGAGAACATGGAAAAGCAGCTCGAAGTCTGTAAGGAGGCTCCGTTCTACACGCTTGGGCCGCTCACCACGGATATCGCACCGGGCTATGACCACATCACCTCCGGTATCGGAGCTGCCATGATCGGCTGGTACGGAACGGCGATGCTCTGCTATGTGACGCCAAAAGAGCACCTTGGTCTCCCGGATCGGGACGACGTCAAGACCGGCGTGATCACCTATAAGATTGCAGCGCATGCGGCTGATCTCGCCAAGGGTCATCCAGCAGCCCAAATCCGCGATGATGCGCTCTCTCGCGCGCGTTTTGAATTCCGCTGGGAGGATCAGTTCAACCTGTCGCTTGATCCGGAAACAGCACGCTCCTTCCATGATGAGACGCTCCCGAAAGAAGCGCACAAAGTTGCGCATTTCTGTTCGATGTGTGGTCCGAAATTCTGTTCCATGAAGATCTCTCATGACATCCGGGCCGAAGCGCAGAAAGAAGGTATGGAGAAGATGGCTGCGAGATTCCGTCAGGGTGGCGAGCTTTATGTACCTCTCGACAAGGTTGAGCCGGCGAACCCGGCTGAGTGAAAAGAGCAACCCAGCAAACAACACAAAAACCCCGGCGAGCCGCCGGGGTTTTTTGGTTCTGCAGGATCTCCGCAATAAACCGGAATTATATCCTGAATTGATGGATTGATTCAGCTTATGTTTAGTTATTTTGTCTAACTTACGTAACGTAATAGCATTTTCGACTAACCTCTCGGATAGCGAAAACGCGTTCTGGACCTTGGCGAAGTTTTGAGTGGGAGAGGGCCATGTCCTTGTTCAATCGGGTGGTGTACAGCCTTCTCGCTGTCGACCCGAGGCGGCTCTGGTTGCGTTATGCAATCGGTTTGACCCTGATCCTGATCTTGACCGGCGTGTCGCACGGCATTTCCTTCTATGCGATCCATGCGTCCGGGAACGATGCGGTTTTCATCAATAAAGGGGGGCAGCAAAGGACACTCAGTCAGCAAATCCTTTATTTCGCGTCGGCCTATCATCGCGAAGGTGGATCTGAACGCAAAGCTGCCCTCAAAGACGTGATAGACCGTTTTGAAGCGTCTCATGAAAAACTGGCCAATCCTGGTCGGCTGAATGGATCTTTGAAGGCCATCTATTTCGACAATTCTCAATTGAATGCAGTCGATTACCTGACTCGTAATTACATCAACGATGCGCGCGAAGTTCTGACAGCAAACGATGCCGCGGGCCGACTTGCTGCCGAGGAGGCCCTCGATCGTATGGCGCATGCGGGCCCCGATCACCTTCTAACCCGCTTGGAGACCGCCGTCGCCGGCTTTGAAAGTGTCGCAACCGCCAATCTTGCGACTTTGCAGATCATTCAGGAGACGATGCTGGCCGCCACCATATTGACGGTCCTCCTCATCGGTCTGCTTATCTTCTGGCCGGCGCACAAGGCGGTTAATCGTGCATTTAGTCGCCTCGAGAAACAGAAATCGGCGATGAAGCGCACTCAGACGGATCTGATCGAAGGTAATCTCGAACTACGCCGTGCCAAGGAAGATATCGAGTATCAGGCGACCCACGATGCTTTAACCGGTCTGCATAACCGCCGGTTTCTGGAGGCTGAACTCGACAGGCGCATTCGGGCGTCAGAAGGCTCGGATGAACGCATTGCGGTTCTTCACATCGACCTCGACAAGTTCAAACAGATCAACGACACGCTGGGCCATGCGGCGGGAGATTACATCCTCACCCATGTGGCTGTTGTTCTGAAAGAAGCGTCCAATGGCTCTGATGTGGTTGCACGGGTTGGTGGTGACGAATTCGTAATCGTCCGCACGGGTCCATGCAGCGAAACGGAACTTGCGGCGATCGCGGACGAAATCATCACCGAATTGTCGAAGCCGGTGCCCTATGACGATAATGTCTGTCACTTCGGGGCGAGTATCGGCATCGATATCGGAATAACCAGTGACTATCTTGAATGCGCCGACATTGATGAACTCCTCGTCAACGCTGATGTTGCCCTTTACAAGGCGAAGGAGCGGGGCAGGGGCTGCTATCAGTTCTTCACCCCAGCCCTCAAGCGCGAATCCAGCGAGAGCAAGCTCTTTTCGAATGAGATCTTATCAGCTGTCACACATCACGAATTCATTCCGCACTATCAGCTACAATTCGATGCCAAGACCGGTCTACCGGTCGGAGCAGAAGCATTGGTTCGGTGGGATCATCGCGAGCGCGGCCTGCTTCTGCCGGGTGAGTTTATGCCGACCGCTCAGTCGTTGCAGGCGATGGGCGATATTGACGCTATCATGTTGGAGACGGTGCTACGCGACTACATGGCCCATTGGCGCGATCATCCGATGATGCGGCGGATCTCTCTCAATTTGAGTGCGCAACGGCTCAACGATCCGGATTTTGTTGCGCGCCTTGACACGCTTTCCCAGCCGCGTGAGGTGCTGTCGTTTGAGATCTCCGAGACCGTAAATCTGGAGGGAGAACTCTCCAGCCTTCTCGAACCCATCGGGCAGTTGAAACGTATGGGATATAATGTCGAGATTGACGACTTCGGAACGGCGCACGCTTCGATACTGACGCTTCAACGATTGAAGCCGGATCGTCTCAAGATTGCCCGTGAATTGGTAAGCGGCATCGCCGGATCCGAACGTGAACGCGTTTCGGTTGAACTGATTACGCGGCTTGCCGACGTCATGGGCGTTGAAGTCGTCGCTGAGGGTGTGGAGACGGCAGCACAAGCCCAGGTCCTGAAATCGCTTGGCTGCGACATCCTGCAGGGGTTCCATTATTCGAAACCAATGCCGGCGCTCGAAGTCAACGAAGTGCTCACCAGGTTCTCAGAGCGCCTGGCCTCGGAAAAGCGGGCTTAAGTCCAATTCCAGAGATCGTTCTCTAGGCTACCTCGGCGATGTGAATACCTTCGTGGAGTTGAAAAGATACAAAAAAACCGGCGTGGAACGCCGGTTTATCGGAACTGTCAGCCTCAAAGGCTCGCAAATTAGCTACCCATAAGACCCTTATAACGGTTCTGGAAGCGAGAAACACGGCCACCGCGGTCAACAAGTTGGGTGTTACCGCCCGTCCAGGCCGGATGAGTTGTGGGATCGATATCAAGCGTCATTGTGTCGCCTTCCTTACCCCACGTGGAATAGGTTGTGTATTCGGTACCGTCATTCATGACGACCTTGATCATATGATAATCTGGATGCAGGTCTTTTTTCATGGTCAATTGTCCTTGTGTCAGCCGTGAGCAGATGGGTCAGGCCACAATCTGTCCGGCTGTCTGGAAGCGTGCTTTTCTCAGGTGCGCTTCTATAGTCGCTCGCCGCTTTAAGCACAAGGATTATTGTGTTAAACCGGCAATCCCTTGTTTGCCCTTAGAATATGGGGCCGTGTTAGAGGGCGCAAAGTCACTGATCCGATCGGGATCGAACTTCGTAACTTGGCCAGGCAGGTGCTGATTTGCCTTATGCTCCCGCAAAAACCAGCTTTATCCAACTGACCATCCTTCGCCCATGACACGTCAAACACACCCTCGCACCGTGGAAACAGCCGAGACCGGAGCAACTCTGGCGATCCCCATGACAAAGGATCCCAAAAAGAGCCGGTCATTAAGGCCTCTCCGCGCGCTCATGCCGTATATCGTCAGGAAGAAGAAACTCCTTGTCCTGGCACTTGTCTCACTTCTGACCGCATCGCTCGCAACGCTTACTGTGCCGATCGCCCTCCGCCGTGTGATTGGTAATGGATTTTCCGGCGGTGGTGATGTCTCGAAAATCGATCAGTATTTTGTGGCAATGGCTGGTGTTGTCGCCGTCCTCGCACTTGCAAGTGCGGCCCGCTATTACTTCGTCACCCGGATCGGTGAAGAAACCGTTGCAGATATCCGCAAGGATGTCTTCCGTTCCGTGCTCTCCTTTGATGCTGCCTATTTTGACCAGGCGCGCACGGGCGAGGTGATTTCGAGGTTGACGGCCGATACGGCCCAAATCAAATCCGCTGTCGGGTCAACTGCGTCTGTTGCGCTTCGTAACATTCTTCTGTTCGCGGGCGCGGTGACAATGATGGCCGTCACTTCATTGGAACTGTCGGGGCTTGTGATCTTCGTCATTCCGCTTGTTGTCATTCCATTGGTCGCGCTAGGGCGCATGGTGAGAAAGCGGTCGCGAGAAGCGCAGGATAAGCTCGCGGAAGCCTCTGCCTATGCGACGGAAATGGTGGGAGCGGTGCGCACCATTCAGAGCTTTTCGGCTGACAAGCAGACGACGGCCCGGTTCAATTCTGCTGTTGATGACGCTTTCCGCGCTGCCGCTGCGAGTTTCCTCTCGCGCTCTTTGCTGACGGCCATTCTGATCTTTATCGTCTTTTCGAGCATATTGTGGATCTTGTGGGTCGGTGCCCGTGCAGTGATTGATGGGTCTCTGCCGCCGGAAATGCTTGTTCAGTTCCTCCTCTATGCGGTGTTCGCTGCGGGCTCACTCGGCTCGCTTTCGGAGGTCTGGGGCGAAGTCCAGCAGACGGCGGGAGCCACTGAACGGTTGATGGAACTGATTGCTGAGCGTCCGGAAATCGTTGCACCTGGAAATCCCAAACCTGCCGTAGCCGGTGAGATCGAATTTAATGATATCGTTTTCGCCTATCCCGGTGTTCCAGATCAGGTGGTGACCAGTCGTCTGTCATTCGCGGTTAGACCCGGAGAACGGGTGGCGATTGTCGGCCCATCTGGAGCGGGAAAGAGCACGATCTTTTCGCTCCTCACCCGTTTCTATGATCCGGTCGAGGGCAGTGTCACGATCGCCGGAACGGATATCCGCGACTGTGACCCGGTTGATCTAAGACGTCTCTTCGCCATCGTTCCCCAGGATCCGGTGATCTTCAATGGGACGGTCGCTGAGAATATCGCCTTTGGATATGAAGGGCCGATGGGCGTGAATGCAATGCGTGACGCGGCGCAAGCAGCCCGTGCCGACGGCTTCATTGAAGCAATGGAGGCAGATTACGATGCGCGGGTCGGCGAGCGCGGCATCACATTGTCAGGCGGCGAAAAACAACGTCTTGCGATCGCTAGAGCCGTCTTGCGCGATGCGCCGATCCTTCTACTTGACGAAGCAACAAGCGCGCTCGATGCTGAGAGCGAGGCGCATGTTCAAAGCGCGCTTGACGCGCTGATGACAGGGCGAACCACGCTCGTGATCGCTCACCGCCTTGCGACCATTTTGAAGGCGGACCGTATTCTCGTCATGGATGAGGGGCGGATCGTCGAGGAAGGAACCCACAAAAGTCTGGTTGAGAAGAACGGGCTTTATGCGCGCCTTGCGAAACTTCAGTTCGACGATGTGCCGAAAGCGGCGGCCGAATAAAAAGGCCTCGCGAATAAATCTCGCATTTAAAAGGCCGCACTTCACCTCATGCCGAAACGAAAAAACCCCGGCGGGGCCGGGGTTTTCTACGTCTAAACGGCAACGCTCAGAGGTAGAGCTGATAGGTCGCTCCGTGATAGCGGAAACCGCCATCCTTGGCTTCGAGATAGCCGACTGCCGGGAAAGGCATATGATAGCCGATGAAAGGCACTTTATCGGCGGCAATCATACCGAGGAGGGATTTGCGGGTGGCGACCGCCTTCTCCTTGTCCATGTCGAAGCGCACATGCCATTCCGGTTTTTGAAGCGAAACAACAAAATGGTTGGCAGCGTCACCAATCAGGACGACGCGTTCCCCCTCGCTCTCGATATTGTAGGCCATATGGCCTGGGGTATGGCCCGACGAATCGATCGCCGTAATCCCGGGTGCTATGGTCGCGCCGGGTGCGATGAACGAAAACTTTTCCGCAAGCGGCTTCACATTGGACTGGACGAGTTTTGCGACCCGTTCGGTGCCGCCGGAAAGCCGCTCTTCCGGCGACCAGAAATCGTATTCGGCTGACGCGGTGATGTATTGTGCATTCGGGAAGACAGTTGTCCCGTCTTCAATAAGACCGCCGATATGGTCAGGGTGCATGTGCGTGATCACCACATGGGTGACGCTATCCGGTGAAATGCCGGCGAGAGCCATGCGTGCCGCAAGGTTACCGGCGTTCGGACGGCGATTGGTGACGGCGCCGTTGCCGGTATCGAACAGGATCGTATTGGTACCATCGCGCACGACCGTCGGTGTAAAACCAATCTCCATCTTGTCGCCGGGAAGGAAGTTTGCGTCCGCGAGCGCCTTCACATCGGCTTCCTCGACATTCTGTCCGAAAATTGGATGCGGCCCGGGTAGCTGAACAAACCCATCCAAAATTGTCGTCACTTCGAATGACCCGACCGCAAAGCGATTGGCGAACGGACGGGTTGGAATTTCTGGATGATTATCGGCAAAGACGGGCTGGACATAGCCTGACGACGCAGTCGCGCCCGCTGCGGCAGTCAGCGCAGCACCTTTGAACAGCGTACGCCGGTTGATTGAAAAGTCGGTCATTTGGGATCTCCCTGTTGCTGCAAAGCGCAGCCTCTCCAATAAGGTCAAAGAAAGGGCCTGGTTCGATAAAATCAATGAGTGCGCTCAGGCTTACATTCAAAAAAATGTTAGCGCTCTTCCACGCGAACCTTGAGGTAATTGACCGCAAGATCCGGAAAATCGGTGAAGATCCCGTCAGCGCCCGCGCCGAAAAGGATGGCCTCAAGGACCGTGTTGTGGTCGCTCGCGGTATGCGGCAGCGCATCGGCGCGCAATGTATATGGATGAACGGCGAGACCAGCACTTTGCGCTACCTCAACAAGGCCGGTTGGTTTAAGGTCCTGATCCAGAATGTGATTGAGCCATGGACCGATTCCATCAGCGACTTCCGCAACCTCTCTAAGTCCTGCCTCGGTTCTTAGGTAATCGAAATCGACGTCAGGCGATTCCTGCCAGGCGTTTTCAGCAATGAGCTGAACGAGACGTCCCTTATAGCCAAGCTCATTCCTGATACGCTTCGTCTCGTTGAAGTCGAAACATTGTAGAAATATCGGATCCTCAATCGTGCTGTATCCGTGCTTTGCGAGGATATTGAGAACGATCCGCGAGATATCTTTGCCTTCAGAACGATGAAACGCGGGAGCCTTTATTTCTGGATATATTCCGGCCTTGCGCCCCGTTGACCGGTTCAAACCGGCAATCAGTTCGAGTTCTTCTTCAAGCGTTGGAACTTTGAAGGAGGAAAAGCTGGTTGGAAAGCGCGACGGAAAAACCGGTTTTCCGGTTGTCAGATCGATCCGTTCGTTGACCGCGAGCTGCCGGATCTCCTCGAGTGTGAAATCGATTGCATAAAACCGTCCGTCGTCCCGCGCACGATCGGGAAACAGCGCCGCCACATTCGTGACGGTGTCGAGAAGCTTGTCATGAAGAACAATCGGGACGTCATCGCGGGTGAGGACCAGATCTTGCTCTATGAATTGGGCGCCCATGGCATGGGCCATGGCCTTTGCTTCAAGCGTATGCTCGGGAAGATAGCCCGATGCACCGCGATGAGCGATGATGGTTTTGTCGGCAGCAACTGCCGGAAAGCCTGCAAGCGACATGGCAAGTGCAATCAATATTCCAATAAGACGGGGCATCGTAAACTGTGTTGGCTGATGTTGAGACGCAAATCTAGTGTTTCAACATGATCGTTTCACGACAGATCGTCCAAGAACAGGGCGAGGCGGCCCCGACCTTCAGCAACAATAGCCGACAACCAGGGCGAGGTCACCGGTACGCGTGACAAAGGCCCGTTTCCGGCGCGCGTCACCGGTGATCTGATGCTTAATCGTGTAGGTAACCTCGGCGACCGCATCAGTCCGTGCGGCATCAATGAGAGTCTGGATAAAAGGCTTACCGGTCGCATCTTTGGTTCTGCGATAGTCCTGGCCCTTCTCGTAAATTCCACCCGGATCGATAACCATGGTGCCGTTTCGAGCGTCGATTGCTACAAGATAGACGTCGCGGTCAACGAAACCGAGATGGGATGTGTTGAGCACACTGATCGCCCGGTCCAATCCGATCTTCTCAATAAGGGCGCGGGCATTTTCGAATACCGCCTGAGCGTCTTCCCGCTCCGCCTGATATTGCGCCTGATTGGTATCGAGATAGGAATTGACCAACCCGACCATTGTGTCGATTTCGGCGTTGCTTTGTTCCGAAGCTTCATGGGCCTCACCGGCACGTTGATCCAATGTGTCGGTAATCGTCGCAACCCGTTCGGCCCGTTGTTTTGTGTCCGATGTGGCGCCCGTCAGGTCTCCGATTGCCGCCTCGGCAGAAAGGACCCGGTCATGTTGGGTTTCGCATTCATTGGCGATATCGGCGAGGTCGTTGTCGATCGACCGGATTGTTTCCGAGATGCTCGAACCGGCTTCGGTCACTGCCCGTGCACCGTCCTGAACAGCGGTGATCCTTGATGCAATATGATCCACGGACTCTTTCGTCTTGCTGGCGAGCGACTTCACTTCGTTTGCAACGATCATAAAGCCGCGACCGGATTCGCCTGCGCGGGCTGCTTCAATGCTGGCGTTAAGCGCAAGCAAATTGGTCTGTTCGGCAATTCCGCGGATGAGTTCAACCACTTCATCGATTGCCGTCGCATTGGTGGATAGTTCCTCGCAGGTTGCAGCATTTCCCGCGACCATTTCGATCGCGGTTTCAACCTCGCTACGACTTTTTGTGACCCGGTCCTGAATTGCATGTGACCCTTCACCAAGTTCGCGTGCAACCGATTGGATCGTTTCAGCGGCTTGTGCCATGTCCGTGACCTGGCGGTTCACATCCGCCGCCTCACAGCGTGTCGTTTCAATGCCGTCTACGATATTGGAAAGAGCGTCCTCAAAATGGTCGCGCGAAAGCTTGAAACGGTCGACGCAGACGTCATGCTCGGTTTTGAATCGATAGCTTTGCGCAGCCAAACCACTCAGTTTCTCAGTTTTCCTGGTCTGCGCTGGAGTTGTGATCCGTAACGCGTTGGCAATATCGCGATCGACGACAGCTGATTTATCGTCTCCTGAGCCAGTGTCCTGGTGATTGGCCGAAAAGAACCAACGTCCTGCTGCCATTGCTACGAATCCTCCATGCCCCACATCTCGAACATTTACGGAAACGTAGTTAACAAGAATTGAATGTTTGCTTGAACTATTGCCAAATCCGTATTGCTCCGGTCCGATGAACCGGAGCAAATGATGGAGTAGCTGATAGTAAGATGGTCCGGTGCTCAGACGTCGAGGTTAGCGACCGTCAGCGCATTTTTCTGAATGAAATCACGCCGCGGTTCCACGTCGTCTCCCATGAGTTTCGAGAAGAGATCATCGGCAGCGGTTGCCTCTTTCACACGAACCTGCAGAAGTGAACGGACATTTGGATCAAGGGTGGTTTCCCACAACTGATCCGGGTTCATTTCGCCGAGCCCTTTGTAACGCTGCAGCGTCAGACCTTTCCGGCCGGTCTCGAAAACGCTCTCTAGGAGATCACGGGGGCCGTGAATTGCGACTTCCGTATCTTTGCGAAGCAGGCTCGCGGTTCCCTGATAGACCTCCTGCAAGGCGTCAGCATATTGCGAGAGTTTCAAGGCATCCCCGGACGCCAGGATTGGAGGATCCAACCGATGGACTTCCCGAACACCGCGCAACGTCCGTTCAAAGTGATATCCGGTTTCTTCATCGAAAACGCCGGTCCATCCGGTTTCGAACTCATCAGCAACACGATCAAGGCGACGGGCCACCCGCTCGGCCGCTGCGGTTGCTGCCTCTGGTGATGAGGTTGTTCCCTTGTCGAGCGCCTTGGCAATCGCCGCCTGTTCGAGGATCGCCCGATCATAGCGGGTGTGAATGCTGTCGATGAGCGCTTTGATCTCTCGGGCTTGCTCAATCACGGCCCTGAGATCCGCGCCGCTTCGTTCTTCACCGCTTGCAAGACGCAGAACCGTCTCAGCAAGACCATTTTCGATAAGATGATCCTGAAGGGCAGCTTCATCCTTGAGGTATTGTTCGGACTTGCCCCGCGCTACTTTATAGAGAGGTGGTTGCGCGATGTAGACATGCCCGTTCTCAATGAGTTCCGGCATTTGTCGGAAGAAGAATGTCAGGAGAAGTGTGCGGATGTGGGCGCCGTCAACGTCAGCATCCGTCATGATGATGATCTTATGATAGCGCAGTTTTTCGAGGTTGAATTCTTCTCGACCAATACCGGTGCCAAGCGCCGTGATCAGTGTCCCGATTTCATTCGATGATAGCATTTTATCGAACCGGGCTCGTTCGACGTTCAGGATTTTCCCGCGAAGGGGCAGCACCGCCTGATTGGACCGGTCGCGCCCTTGTTTGGCCGAGCCACCGGCTGAATCCCCTTCCACAAGGAAGAGTTCGGATTTCGACGGGTCGCGCTCCTGACAATCGGCGAGTTTACCCGGAAGCGAGGCGATATCGAGGGCACCTTTGCGCCGCGTGAGTTCGCGCGCCTTGCGGGCGGCTTCCCGCGCTGCCGCGGCTTCGACCACTTTTGTCACAATGATGCGGGCATCGGATGGGTTTTCTTCAAACCAGTCTTTCAAGGCTTCATTGACGAAGCTCTCGACAACCGGTCGGACCTCGGAAGAAACGAGTTTATCCTTAGTCTGGGACGAGAATTTCGGATCAGGGACCTTCACCGACAGAACGCAGGTCATGCCTTCCCGGCAATCATCGCCTGTGAGAGACACCTTCTCACGTTTCGCAATGCCGGATGCTTCGGCGTACCCGGTAACTTGCCGGGTCAAAGCACCGCGCAAACCTGCCAAATGGGTGCCGCCGTCCCGTTGGGGAATGTTGTTGGTGAAGCAGAGGACGTGCTCCTGATAGGATTCATTCCACCAGATCGCCACCTCAACCGATATTCCATCCCGGTCACCGGAGAGTGTGATGGGGGCTGTGATTAACGGCTTCCGGCTGCGGTCGAGATAGCGTACGAAAGCCTCAAGCCCGCCATCGTAGTACATCTCTTCGCTTTTTTCTTCAGCATGCCTGCGGTCGGTCAGGACAATCCGCGCGCCCGAATTGAGGAAAGCCAGTTCGCGCAAACGGTTTTCAAGTGTGTCGTAGTCGAACTCGGTTTTCGAAAAGGTTGCCGTCGAGGGCAGGAAAGTCACTTCCGTCCCGGTTTCGTCACCCGCTTCACCATTGACTTCCAGCGGAGCGTCAGCAACGCCGTCGCTGAAGGACATTTCGTGGACTTTCCCGCCACGTTTGATGCGCAGCTTCAGATAAGACGACAAGGCATTGACAACCGAAACGCCAACCCCGTGAAGACCGCCGGAAACCTTGTAGGAATTCTGATCGAATTTCCCGCCAGCATGAAGCTGGGTCATGATGACTTCGGCAGCCGATATGCCCTCTTCCGGATGAAGATCGGTCGGAATACCGCGACCATTGTCGGTCACCGTGCACGAGCCATCCGGATTGAGCGTTACGGTGACGCGGTCCGCATGCCCGGCAAGGGCCTCATCGACCCCGTTATCGACGACCTCATAAACCATGTGGTGAAGGCCGGAACCATCATCGGTGTCGCCGATATACATACCAGGGCGTTTTCTAACGGCATCGAGGCCTTTGAGCACCTTGATGGATTCGGCGCCGTAATCGGATTGCGGCTCGGTCGGGGAAAGGGCGGGTTCTGTCATATGCTATTTGTTCAACCTGGTTGAATGCTCGGCATTGCCGCGCTCGCAATGGGTTGCGAGCAAGTCCTGGATGTCCGCCTGTTTGACGGTTTTGGAAAAATAGGCGGGTATGGCCAACCTTGCGGTATGCGATCCTGAATCACTTACCATATCTAGCATCACGGTGCGAATTTCGCGTCTCAATTCTTGCCATTTCGTTGCAAAATCTGTGGGTAGCCAACGGCGTAGCGATACACTGCGTGATCTCTCTTTTCGGAACGGATGAGTTCAGATCTTTGTAACGGTTCCATCGTTGACTTCAAAGCGCGCCGCACGGTCTGTCAGTTGGTCAAAAAGCGCCAGATCCGTCCCCGTCATGAAAGCCTGGCAGCCCAGGTCTTCCAAAGTGTCAAACAGGGCGGCTCGCCTGATTTCATCAAGATGGGCCGCGACTTCATCAAGAAGAAGGAGCGGGGTCATTCCGGAAAGCCGGGCGACCA
>JBCDCZ010000112.1:0-13339 GCA_039180865.1 Pseudomonadota bacterium
GCATAACCGAGTAGCGCGCCCGCCCGGTTCCAACCGCTTCCAAAGTGAGACGATCGGCGGCAAAGCGAACCGGTCTTGCGATCACCGGTTTTCCTTTTGGAGAAGACGCGCGGTCTGTTGCATTGCCGCTCGCAACCGCATTGCTTGCGACCGGCACGACAAGGCCAGCGGTTTTCAACAGACTGTCCTGATGGACCCAACCCCAATATCCCCCCGCCGCAATCGCTGCGACGAAAACAGCCTGTTTGATAATTCCAATCGGGCGGGGCACGATGAACCTCTTGACGCGCGGTCATGACAGGGATGGATGTAGCTCAATGATGGGTGAAATCACGAGTTTTCCCAGAGTGACCTAGCGTGATTATGTTAAAATGTCGAAATCAAACGTCATCAACACTTTACACTAAATGCGTGAAGCGTGGAAAAGGCGCCGCAAACGCCTTGCCCCATGATCTGTCAGTCGATCTCTTCGAAGCACGTAAAGATTGGATTTTCGATCAGCGTAAGCACACCGTGATGTCTTTCATCAACCGGGCCGAGCATGGTCTTTAGAACATCATAGGCCTCGTTCAGTTGATTGCGATCCTCAAAGAAGAAGACTGCGGAATAGGCCCGGATCGTTGCAGGATCCGTGTCCATAGGCGTGTCGGCATATCTGCGGCAGAGTGGTCCCGCGGCGGCAATTAGACCACGCGCACTCATATCGCGCGCAAAGCTCTCAAGGGCAATTTGAACCTGACCCGCTTCCACACCCGCTTTGAGGTCGAATCGGCAAACCATCTGAGCCTTGTATTGCCCTTCGATGAAGCCTCTGCCACCGATATCAACCATTCCCTGCCCGTCGTCTTTCATAACAAGCTAAAGCCTTTGTTGCGAACGAAGGCGCCAAAGGTTTCGCGCTCAGGTTCCGCATATTGCCGCGCTTTGTCCTCACTCCATCCATAGTCTTCGCTTTGACCAAATCGCGCCGGGTTCCTTTGGCTCCGATAAGGCTGATCCTTTGAACGCCGCTCGTCGTAAGCGGTGATCGCCTCATCCAAATCCCCTTCGTGGAATTGGTTACGATGAACGGTCACACTCATTGGCAAACGATAGCTGACCGTGGGTGATTGTTCCGGATAGCCAACAGCCAGCGCTGCAACCGGAAAGATCTGATCAGGAAGGTTGAGAAGTCCGCTAACAGCCTCAGCCTCATTTCTGATCGCACTGATCGGACAACATCCAAGGCCAATCGCTTCCGCAGCAGTTACGAAGGCTGAAAGCGCGATTGCAGCATCGCAAGCCGCATTGAAGAACGCGTCGAGGTGATCATTGGCGAAACTATGCCCGCGCAACTCATGCAAATGGCGCTGGCGCCGGTGATTGCCGCAGAAGACAAGAAGCGCCGGTCTTTGATCAAGCCATGTCACGCTTGGCAATAGGTTTGCGAGAGCGGCACGGACTTCCGGATCTTGAATGATGACAATGTCGCGCTGCTGGAGGTCGCTTTTTGTAGGAGAACTGAGCGCGACCCCGGCCAGAAGCTCTAAAAAGTCCGGATCAACCGGGCGATCTTGAAAGGACCGGCACGAACCGCGACCCGCCATAGCAAGGAGCGTCGGATTGTTCTCCAGAGCATCGTCGAAATCGCAGAGCTGTGAGCCAAAACGTTTCTCAAGAGCCTCTCTCAGTCCCATACCCACCCCTCCAAATCCGGTCTCGTTTCGTATCGCACTTCGCCAACGGGCAAGATTGAACCTTATCCAAACCCGTCACCATTGTGCAGTAAGACCGTCCTCTTAAAGCTTTTTGGAAGGCGGCACTTCGCGGCCTAGGCGATGAAGTCGCTCCTGAAGCTGATCCGCGCGAGAAGACCCGATTTCAAGCGCGAAAACATAAGCATGGGTCAGATAGAAAGCCGCGCCATCGACATCGCCATCTGCTTCAAAAACATTGCCCACCTCCTCATAGAGACGGGCGATTTCAGATTTATCACCGGCCTTATGCGCTTCGACGAGGGCTTTATCCAGCGCACTTTTTGTGCGCGTCACCATGGTCACCGATATAGCTGACGCGCGACCCATTGATGGAACAAATGGGTCGGATTATCCATAACCGGAGAGAACTTGCCACCGTCGAACAGGAGACCATGGCGACCCCGCTGCATGCCTTCGACAACGAAGACATCCTCGACGAAAACGCCCTTCCACTGGACCGCGTTCTTCTGACGTAAATCGTTGAATTCCGTCTCGTCCGCTATCGGCTCCGGATAGTAGATCTCGACGTGCTCCACCGAAGTTTCAGCGTCCTTCGGCTGAATAACGATCGAAAACATATGATCGCGGTGAACGCCCATCAGGACATTCGGATAGACAGCGATATATTCCGCCCCTTCGTTCCAGTATTCCGAGAGGCCATTGAAATCCGGAAAAGTCTCGCCTGTTTCAGCTTTTAACTGGCGATAGACCAGCGTCCCCTGCCCGGAAAACTGACCGTCCTCTTCAATGTGATAGTGATCCTCCAACCTCGAATAGGAGTTCAGGCCGGGATGGACCCAGGGAAGATGGTAGCTCTCGCAGTAATTCTCGACCGCAAGTTTCCAGTTGGTTTTGACGTCGAGCGTAAAGCTTGAATCCGCGCCGCCATGAAAAACAGGTTTTTCGAACTCGCGCCAACGCGCGATAAGCGTTGCCTTGTCGGTCTCAAAAGCAGGACGATTGGCAGACACATTTACAAAGATGACGTCATGCCAGACATGGGACCGGATTTCGATCAAACCAAGCTCGGAGCGATCAACGCTTTCATGCACATTTTGGCCGGGGCCACCCACATGCGGCGTCGTCTTGAGATCGCCTTTCAGAGAATAGCACCAGGAATGATAGGGGCAGCGGATGACGCCACGAATATTCGTGGGTTCTTCGACAAGGATCATGCCACGATGTCGGCATGTATTCTGATAGACATGCAGCATTCCCTCTTGGTCGCGCGCAAGAAGGACCGGTAGCCCGAGAAAATCAATAGGCTTCACATCGCCGGGCTCAGGCACGTCCTTGCCAAAACCGATGCCGGACCAATTGTCGAAAAAGACCGCTCTTTTCTCCGCTTCGAAAAAGGTCGGCGAGGTATAATGTTCGTTGGAAAGTCCCCTCGCCTCCGTAATCGGCGCGAGCACGGACGCGAAATGATCATGAGCGTTCATGGAAATGTCTCCCCGCAATGCGACGCGCCACCTTGAGGCGCGATCAATACCTTACCGCGTTGCGTGATTTGGAGATTTGCTGAATGCGTCTTTCCCGCCTGCTACTTACGTCCTCGACGACACAGGCGGAAGATAATCAGGGAGCCTTGTCATCATCGAGGATGCGCCAGGCAGCGCCTTCCAGATCATCATATTGCCGGTTCTTGAGGCACCATAAAAAGGCGGCGAGACCGGCAAAACCGAGAAAAAGCGCGATTGGAATAAGAAACAGCAATCCGTTCATTCGGCGGCCTCCGGCGCAGGCAGGATAATCGGTGATTTAGGATGGCGCTCGTTGCGCTTCGCGCGCTTGTCCGCATTGACCAGATTAAGCCGCATGCTATTTGCAACAACAACCAATGAGGACGCGGACATAGCAATCGCAGCGACGAGCGGCGTCACATAGCCCAGCATTGCGAGTGGTACAGCAATGCAATTGTAGATGATCGCGAGCCCAAAGTTCTGTTTGACCAAACGGGCCGCAGCTGCGGCAATCTTGTGAGTGAAGGGTATGGCCGTGAGATTATCCCTGAGAAAAACGAAATCAGCTGTACGGCGTCCGATGTCGGCAGCACTTGCCGGCGCCATCGACGCATGACCGCTCGCGAGAGCTGCTGCATCATTGAGCCCATCACCGATCATCAGAACAGGACGTTGGGTCTCACCAAGCGCCTTGATGCGAGCAACTTTGTCTTCCGGTGTCTTGCCACCGCTAAAGTCGGAAATCCCAAGCTGGTGTGCGACCCGCGCGACGGAGGTTTGCGCATCTCCGGAAAGAATCGAAAGCGAGAACCCCATTGAGCGCAAGCGGTCGACTGCGTCGAGCGCATCGTCGCGCAGGCTCTCCGTGCGTTCAATCAAAAGGGGGGCGCCCTCTTCGCCGGCAAGTAAAGTCACGGCACCGTCAAAATCGCTTGCAAGCGAAGGATTGATCTCAAGGACGAAAGCAGGATTTCCGAGCCGGTAACGCTGCCCAGCGATTGATGCTTCAAGCCCGCCACCTGGGACCTCGCGAAAATCGTCCAATCGATCTTCGTCATCTGCACGACCGTTCACACGCGAATCGAGATAGGCGGTTATTGCTTTCGAGGCTGGATGCTGTGAGCGGCTCGCCATCGCATAAGCGATGGAAAAGAGCGCGCGGTTTCCCGACATCCGGCTGACATCCATCGTTCCTTTGGTAAGCGTACCGGTTTTGTCAAAGACAACATGACCGGTCTCGGCCATGCGCTCGAGCGCCGCGCCGTCTTTCATCATCACGCCCTCGCGGAAAAGCCGTGTCGCGGCAATGACGTGAACAACGGGAACAGCAAGACCAAGCGCGCAGGGGCAGGTCACGATCAGAACGGCAATCGCTGTGTAGAGCGCTGTCTGCCAATCGCCGCCGGTCGCAAAGAACCAGATGATAAAGGCTGCCGCCGCAAGGCAATGAACAGCTGGCGCATAAATTGCCGCCATACGGTCAGCTGCCCGGACATAAGCACTTCGGCTCCCTTCAGCGGCGGCGATCAGTTTGGTGATTTCAGCTGTGAAGGAATGGCTGTGATCGGATAGTGCTTTAATATCGACGGCACCATTCAAATTGACGATACCCGCTTCCAGCCGCGCACCTTCTTTCAGGAAAACCGGTTCCGTTTCCCCGGTCACGAGCGACCGGTCGAAATCCGCAGTTCCTGTTACGATTGTTCCGTCAACCGGCACGATCTCGCCTGGCAGAACACGCAGATGCATACCCGGTTCAACCGCTTCGATGGGCGTTGCCGTGAGCTCCCCAGCCTCATCTACAACAAGAGCTGTTCCCGGACGCAGGCGGCGCAATTGATCAACGGCCCCACGCGCGCGTTCCCGCATGAAATGATCGGCCGTTCGCCCGATCAGCAAGAAGAAGAGCAGCGAGACTGCGGCATCAAAATAGGCTTCTTCGCCGCCAGCAAGCGTTTCATAAAAACTCATCGCAAGAGCAAGCAGAACGGCAAGTGAAATTGGCACATCCATATTGAGGCGCCAGGATGACAGCGCCTTATAAGCCGAACGGAAGAACGGTTGGCCTGCAAAGAAGACAGCCGGGATAGCAATGACGCCCGAGATCAAGTGAAAGAGTTGCGCCGTTTCCTTCTCAGCACCGGACCAGACCGATACGGACAAGAGCATGATGTTCATGGCGGCGAAGCCCGCGACACCAAGCGCGACCAGAAGTCTGCGCCCTTCCGGGTCCGCCCCCCTTTCCCCTGGCCGGTCGGCGTGGGCGGAGAACCCGAGCCCTTCAATCGCGCGAAGGATCGAAAGCGGATCGGTCTTCCCCTCGCGCCAGACCACATGGGCGCGTTTCAGCGAAAGATTGACGCGCGCGCGCTCAATGCCTGGATAACCTGACAATCCATCTTCGATGGTCCGGATGCACCCAGCACATCTCAGATCCGGTACCACGAAATCGGTGGCAAAAGCACCATTTCCGAGATCGCGCGATTGGGCGATCAGCTCATCGAGAACCCGCCGGTCTGCCTGACGCTCGCTTTCCACGGCCTCCGTTGCAAGACTTGTGTCGCAACAACTCATTGAAGCTGGCCCTCACCATTGGCGCCAATCAGTATCCGGACGGCACGCCGATATGTGAGATCGCCGGAGCGGGCAGAAATCTCCATCGCCCACATCCCGGCTTCTAAGTCCTCAGTCAATTCGTGGAGTGTTCCTGAACCGTGTTCAAGGACTAGACGCCGGTCTTTGTGTTCATGGGCCGGTCTGCCGATCGTGATGATGATCTCATCGACGGGCATGGCTTTTCCACTGTGATCAAGGAGTTCGAAAGAAAAGCGACCATCGGAATAGGAGAAGTCTGAAGAAAGCCCGAGCGCTTCCTGAATGCGGGCTGCTTCGATTTTCTCGTTATATTCCTGACTTGCCACATAGCTGTTCTTGACGACAAGACCCGTCCAGCTACGGGTTGCGATGACAGCCATAGTCACGTTGACGGCGATGATAATCGCGAAAAAGGTCAGCACCAAAGCCAAAACATGGTAGCCGGTAATCTCTCTTGGACGTGCGGTTCCGTTCATTGGTTATCGCTCCTAATTCGGGTTTACGCTGTCTTCAGGGGCATGGAAGAACGCCTTCTTGAATGCGCGTTCTTTTCCGCCGATCTCCTGGACGACAAACCGGAAAGTCTTCTGTGTTGATGTTATGAGGTCAGCGTGCTTGCGCACATAAACCTGCATGCTGTGCGTCTCGTCAGGATCGACATCAACGTAGAACGTCTCACCCTGCGCTCCGGACTCGCCAGCAAGCTGGGTGGTCACCAGACCAAGACCCTCAACTGTCACCGCGAAACGACGCGGCTCGGCCTTCATATTTCGGATTTTGACTTCGTAGCCATTGCGGATCGCACCACTGGACAACTTGACGAAGAGTGGATTGCGGTCACTGCTGACATTCACGTCGAGGCGGTCTCGCGTGAAAAGAACGGTAAGAAGCGCGATGCCGATGAAACCGTAAATCAGGAAATAGATCAGCGTGCGCAAACGCAGAATGGACTTGAGAGTTGTCTTGCTGATGCCACGTGCGAGTGGACCGCCATCAGGACGCACCTTGGACGGCTTGATGGTCGAGTTATCCCAGACCGTGTCACCGTCCCGTTCAACCCGCTCGGCACCGGCAAACGCCATATTGTGGTTGTATTCTGATAGGGTTGAGTAAGAGATCAAGCCGCGCTCAAGACCGAGTTTGTCCATCACGGAATCACATGCATCAATGCAAAGCGCACAGGTAATGCATTCCAGCTGTTGGCCGTCGCGGATATCGATCCCCATTGGACAGACCGCGACGCATTGGTTGCAGTCAACACAATCCCCGACCGGTTTCCCTTCGGTAAGGTTTTTCTTGCGGTGGATCGAGCGTTCCTCGCCGCGCCAATCATTGTAATTCACGATAAGCGAATGCTCGTCGAGCATGGCGCCCTGCACCCGCGGCCAGGGACACATGTAAGTGCAAACCTGTTCGCGCATCAGACCGCCGAAGACATAAGTGGTCGCCGTCAGGATCGCGACTGTCGCATAAGCAACGAACGGCGCATCAAGGGTTACGAACTGATAAAGAAGCGTTGGCGCATCAGCGAAATAGAAAATCCACGCCCCGCCGGTTGCAACGCCGATCAAGAGCCAGATCGTATGCTTCGAAACACGTTTGATAATCTTGTCGCGGCTCATCGGTTCCGCATCGAGCTTGATGCGTTGATTGCGGTCTCCTTCAATGAACCGCTCGACCACGAGATAAAGATCGACCCAAACGGTCTGAGGACACGTATAGCCGCACCAGGCGCGTCCAACACTCGAAGTAACCAGGAAAAGCCCGATCCCGGCCATGACGAGTAAGCCCGCAATGTAGAAGAATTCCTGCGGCCAGACCTCGATGAAGAAGAAATAGAAGCGCCGGTTCGGCAAATCGATCAGAACGGCCTGATCCGGCGCAAATGGACCGCGGTCCCAGCGAAGCCATGGGGTGATGTAGTAAATGCCGAGGGTGACCAGCATCACCCACCATTTAAAGACGCGGAACGTACCCCGTGCCCTTTTGGGATGAATGCGCTTGCGGGCAGCATAAAGCTCGCGGTTCTCTTTCTTGTTAACCGCTTCGACTTCAATGCGCTCGGTTGTTTCAACCGAACCAGGCTTATTACCCGCTACCGCATCCATCAAAGTCTCCCGCTTTGTTGCGCAGACGCTTACTCAGGCGCTGCTTCGCCGCCGCCCAGGCTGTGAATGTAGACGGCCAGTTGTTTGACACTACCTTCTCCAAGACGCTCAGCCCATGGCGGCATTACCCCGTGCTTCGGATTGGCGATCTGAGACGCGATCTGGTCGAGACTTCCGCCGTAAAGCCAGAGCTGATCGGCAAGGTTCGGCCCACCGAGATCGCGGATCCCCTCACCGGCATCGCCGTGGCATGCCGCACAATTATCGAGAAAGATCTCGGTGCCGGCTTCGGCCCGCGCCGCTTCGTGGTCCGAACCGGAGAGGCTTGCCACATAGTGCGCGACATCCGTGATCTCACCACTTGAGAGGATACCATCACCGAAGGCTGGCATTTCTGACAGACGTGCCTCGTCAGATTCCTCATTGCGAACACCGTGGGCGATGGTGGTGTAGATTGCTTCAAGGTCGCCGCCCCAGATCCAGTCATCGTCATTGAGGTTCGGATATCCCGGACCACCTTGAGCACCGGATCCGTGGCACTGGCTGCAATAGACCTTGTAGAGCGACTCACCGCCTGCGGAGGCGTAACGGAAGAGTTCTTCATTCGTGCGGATCGTTTCCAGATCGGTATCAGCGATCCGGGCTTCGATTGCTTCGCGTCCAGCCTCGACGGCAGCGAGTTCAACTTTCAGATTGCCCCTATTCGTCTCGCCCGAAATTCCCATGGTTGATCCCTCGATCAGTGGGATGGCCGGGAAGTACAGCATGTAGCCAACTGAGAAAACGATCGTCGCATAGAAGGTCCAAAGCCACCAGCGCGGCAACGGATTGTTAAGCTCTCGAATGCCGTCCCATTCGTGGCCGGTCGTCTCAATACCGCTGACTTCATCAATTTCTTTGTCACTCATCGGTATTGTCCTCCTTGAGCGGGATCATTCGTGCTTGATCGGCATATTTCTTCGAACCAGGTCTGAAGGTGAACGCGATCACTGCGAGGAACATGAAGAAGAGGTAGAGAAGCCCCCAGCTGTCTGCGAATTGACGCAATGTTTCGTAATCCATGACGCTACCTCAGGTTTTCGTTTTGCTTGTAAAGGTCGAGATCGACGAGCGTGCCGAGCATCTGCAGATAGGCAACCAGCGCATCCATCTCAGTGAGCGAGTCGCTGCGCGTATTGAATTTGCGCACCGTCACATTGTCATAGCGTTCAAGAAGCCCGTCGGTGTCCCCATCAGGGTTCGCCTGCGCGTAAAGATCGGCAACCGCGTTCTCGATCATATCCTCACTGTAGGGCACGCCCACAATGCTGTTCGCGACGAGGTGAGCCTTGATCGCTTCCGCATCAAGCGGCGTCGTAGCCAGGAACGAATAGGCCGGCATGATCGATTCCGGTACGACATCGCGCGGATTGATCAGATGCTGGACATGCCATTCGTCTGAATAGCGCCCGCCGACGCGGGCAAGATCGGGCCCCGTGCGCTTCGAACCCCACTGGAACGGATGGTCATACATGCTTTCCGCCGCCAGTGAATAATGACCATAGCGCTCCACTTCATCGCGGAAGGGCCGGATCATCTGGCTGTGGCACACATAACATCCCTCGCGGATGTAGATGTCACGCCCGGCCAGTTCGAGCGGGGTGTAGGGCCGCATGCCCTCCACCTTCTCAATCGTGTTCTTCACATAAAAGAGGGGTACGATTTCCACGATGCCGCCAATCAGAACGGTGACCAGCGAGAGCACCAGAAGCAGACTGACATTGCGTTCAATAACGCCGTGTTTATCCATTATTGACATGAAAACCCCCTAGTCCGCCGGGCTGGCAACCGGGTGGCTGCCGCCGATTGGCGCTTCCTGACGAACCTTTCCGCGGATCGTCATGGTGATGTTGAAGACCATGATCAGCGCACCGATGAGGTAAAGAAGGCCGCCGAACGTACGCATCACATATTCAGGGTGAAGCGCTGTGACCGTGTCGATGAAGGAATTCACAAGGAAGCCCTGATCATCGTATTCACGCCACATCAAACCCTGGGTGATACCTGCGACCCACATAACGGCTGCGTAGATCACGATGCCGATGGTGGCTGTCCAAAGGTGCCAGTTAACGAGCCGGATAGAGTAGAGCCGCTCGCGGTTCCAGAGCTTGGGCACGAGGTAGTAGATTGCTCCGAAGGAGATCATACCAACCCAGCCAAGTGCGCCGGAATGAACGTGCCCGATGGTCCAGTCCGTATAATGAGACAGCGAGTTGACGGACTTGATGGACATGACCGGACCTTCGAAAGTGGACATGCCGTAGAACGCGATCGCAAGGACATACATGCGCAGCACCGGATCGGTCCGCAGCTTGTCCCACGCGCCCGATAGCGTCATCAAGCCGTTGATCATTCCGCCCCATGACGGCATCCACAACATGATTGAGAAGACCATGCCAAGCGTCTGTGCCCAGTCAGGCAAAGCCGTGTAGTGCAGGTGGTGTGGGCCTGCCCAGATGTAGAGGAAAATCAAGGCCCAGAAGTGGATGATCGAAAGCCGGTAGGAATAGACAGGACGGTTCGCCTGCTTCGGAACGAAGTAGTACATCATCCCAAGGAACCCTGCGGTCAGGAAGAAGCCAACTGCGTTGTGGCCATACCACCACTGGGTGAGCGCGTCCTGTACACCTGCAAAAACGACGTAGCTCTTCGTGCCCGTCAGCGAAACTGGCACGGCAAGGTTATTGACGACATGCAGAAGTGCAATCGTGACAATGAAAGCCAGGTAGAACCAGTTTGCCACATAAATGTGCGGTTCCTTGCGCTTCAGGATTGTGCCCAGGAAAACGAGGAGATAACAGACCCAGACGATGGTGAGCCAAAGATCCACATACCATTCAGGTTCGGCATATTCTTTGCTCTGAGTAATACCCAGGAGATATCCTGTCGCCGCCATGACGATGAAAATCTGATAACCCCAGAAAACGAACCAGACGAGACTGCCGCCAAATAGCCGGGCCTGACAGGTCCGTTGGACGACATAGAAACTTGTCGCAAGCAGCGCGTTTCCGCCGAACGCAAAAATCACTGCTGATGTGTGGAGCGGGCGAAGGCGTCCGAATGTGAAGTAAGGTTCAAGATTAAGCCACGGCCAGGCAAGCTGGGCCGCAATCAAAACTCCGACAGTAAAACCCGCGATACCCCAGAACAGGGTGGCGATACAACCAAACCGGATCACATCGTCCAAGTAACCGGTGGGTTCATCCCTGAACATACCGCCCGAGGCAAGCACCGGCTTGTCCCCGAAATTGGTCTGCCGCAATGTGATGACTGCGCCGATTAAAAGCAAAATGCACAAAAGGCCCATATGCGTTGCAAACAAGGCATCGTTCGCAAGCGCTGCGCCAACTAGTGCGACGAAGGCCCCTACGGCCAGCGCTATGGTCGCTGCTCCAAAACCCATAATCGCCCCCTTCAAGGTTCAAAAAAACGTTCAATTCCTGGGAGAAAACGCCTCGGGCGGGTCTGGCTGGCAAACATGCACCCAAAGGAAACGGATTTTCCCGGGCTATTCTTCGCACATGTTGCAGTGCACACTGCTTGATCTGGATCAAGCTAATGGGCGCTGCCGAATGCCGCACATGGGAAGTCTGGTCAGGAGAACGAAATGCTGTAATTCCGCGGATTGTTTTACCGTTTTATCAGAATCACGCGATCAGACCCTGAAACCCGCAGGCGCCCTCTCATCCGAAAGTCTGGGATCTTTGTCTGACAAATCGGTGATGAAGGACACACCATTTCCCTTCTCCCCACCCGCACGCTAAAACGCGGGCAAAGAAGGGAAAGGCACAGCATGCACACCACAACCGCCCCGCTCACCGTGGACAAAATGATCAACGTGGTCGTGGTCGGCGCTGGCCTCTCTGGTCTGACAGCGGCTTTTCTTCTTCATGAGCAAGGTTTCCGTGTCAGGGTCCTCGAAAGGCAAAACCGGATTGGTGGAAGGATCGATGCACTTTACGATTCTAAGGGCCGCTATCTCGCCGATTTCGGGCCTAGCTGGGTGTGGCCGCCCTACCAGCCTCTCGCCGCGCAGTGGATCGAAAGGCTCGGCGTCACCCTTGAACCGCAATTCGACAAAGGCGATGCAATTGCCGATCTCTCCGAAAGCGAATCCGGCAGGCGTCAGTTTCTTCCCGGTCAGGACGGAATCAGCCGCATAAAGGGTGGGCCTTCAGCGCTCATAGACGCGCTCAGCGCCCATTTGCCTGAAGCAGCAATCGAAACCGGGATTTCTGTATCCAGACTGGCGCAAGAACGGGATGGTCTGCAAATCATAGCAAACACTGGCAAATTCCAAGCCGAATACGCCGTCCTTGCCGTCCCGCCGCGCATAGCCCGCCAGACGTTCGCCTTCACCCCAGATCTTAAAGCGGATGTTTCAAGTGCCATGGATGCGGCTCCGACCTGGATGGCCCCGCAGGCAAAGGCCGTTCTCGTCTATGAAAAACCGTTCTGGCGCGACCATGGTATGTCAGGCCGCGTTGCAAGCCGGATCGGCCCGCTTATCGAAATCCATGACATGGGAAACAGCGATGATGACAGGGGGATCCTCTTTGGATTTCTCGGTGTCCCCCATGAATTGCGCGCTCAACATGCTGATGCGATGCGGGCCGCCATTATCGCCCAGATGCAGCGATGTTTCGGTGCTGAGGGCGAAAACCCACTCACCCTTGAAATCAAAGATTGGGCGACAGATCCCGCGATTGCTGCACGCCTGGATCTCACTATGCCGCCGGCCCATCCGGAGATCCTGCCGGAGATTATCCGCGCACCACTCTACGATGGCCGCCTTCATTTTGCCGGTGCCGAAACCGCAACGCGCTCTCCCGGTCTCATCGAAGGTGCTTTTGATGCAGGAACACGGGCGGCAAACCAGATCATTGCCGCCCGCGATCGGACCTCGGCTTAGGAGCCGTAATAGAAGACTTCTTTCACAATCAGCCCGTCTTTCCAGGTCCGAACGGCAACCTGTGTGTAGGTCTTCTCACCCCACTCCTTGTGGGTGAAATCATTGTGCCATTGCGAGAAAGTGGTATCGCCGCCAGCACCATTGGACAGCACCTTGATCCCGCGCAGCTCGGTCACATTGCCAAAAAATTCAATCTCGCGGGCACGGTTTGCATCTTTGCCAACGGTCGGTGGCATGTCATTTTCCTGCATCTCCACGCTTTCGGCATAGAATTTTTCGAAGGCCTCCATGGCCTCGCCGTTCATGATCATGGTGTTAAGCTCAGTGTCGAGCGCCAAAAGATCGTTGTTTGCCATTTCCTTTACTCCCTGGTTGCAGCTTCGGCGTTACGCCGATTTCTTGATGAATGTGTTGGAATTGAGTTCGTTGATCGCCTGGACGAGTTCCTCGCGTGTGTTCATTACGATCGGACCATGCCATGCGACA
>JBCDCZ010000113.1:0-13306 GCA_039180865.1 Pseudomonadota bacterium
AAGCCCAAGATGCCCGATCAGCTTGCCGGAAGAGCGATGGACGACTGCCCAAGGCCCGTAGCCCTTCCCGTTCCGCTCGCTCCACAAACCTGCAAATCCCGCGACCGTCTTTTCGGCGATCTCGCGGGCGCGGTTGACGGTGTCTTTACCGTCGGGAAGATAGCGAACGACTTCCGGCTTTGCGCGTATGGCGGCATAGGCCTCCACATCCGTCTGCTCGAAGGTGCGCAGCAGAAGGCGGTCCGTTCTAATGCTGGTTGGGGGATGATCGGCCATGGTGGCGTTGAGAACAGGTGGCAAGGAACCAAGGAATGCTGGTGATGGCATGGCCGGAGGCCCGTGCCGGCATCTGCCGCAAAGCCCGGATTGCGAGCGGACCCGTTACCTCATCCCGTCCCGGTTACACGACCTCACGCGCGAAATGGTCGATCCACTCAAGAACGGCGTCCGGGTCCTGTAATTCCGGGAAATGTCCGACGTGCTCCAATGCTTCAAAAGTCGCCTGAGGGGCGATGGTGCGCACCCTCTCCGCTCTATTGGACGCGAGAGCCTCGTGCGACGCATCGCGTGCACCCCAAAGCACGTGGACAGGCTGGTCTGGCACACCAAGAGGTGACGGCCCGGTCAGGTACCTCTGGAAGGCCGATGCCAGCGAAAACTGGGCACCATGCGCAAAGCCTTCAGCGGCGCAGTCGCAGAACGGGCCCATTTGATCGCGGCGTCCCAGGGCTTGTTTGAACCAGCCCGGCGTCCCCGACGCGCCAAGCCTTTTCATCATCATTTGACCAAGAACCGGTTTCGATAAGACCCCGGTTGGATCGAGCCTCTTTTTCCAACTGAGCATCGTCTCCCAATCGGCGGTCTGCATAAGAAAGAGGCCGCGTACAAGATCCGGGTAGCGTACGGCAATATCAATCGCCCCGAGCCCGGAAACGCAGGAGAAGGCAAGGATGGATCTTTCACCGACAATGGCGCGCAGAAACCTTGCGACGTCGTCATTCGTCTGGCGAAAGGTGAAGTCATAACCGGGATCGGGTGCCGAAAATCCCATGGCCGCGCTCTCAAACACGACGATGCGAAAGCGTTTGCCCCAGCTTTCAAGCAAATCATCGTATCGCTCCAGCGTCACGGGCGGATCGGCGAGGAGGACGATGGTCAGAACATTTTCTGGATTTTCCGCCGGGGCCCTTTCGCGATACCGGTACTGGGCGAGTGGCGTCTGGTGAAACTTGATGTCTGGCCGCGACGAAGATGGCCAGCCGGACTTAAAACGGCGGGCTAGCTTTCGACCGTTGAAGGTGTCGATGCGTGTTGCAAGTCTGGCAAACATAGAAAAGCCTCCTATCTCCCCAATGGGTATATTGGATAGCCAACCTCCGTTAAGCCCGCAAGCCGTGATTTGCTTTCAAGCGATGGACAGACCAAAAAGGATGCGTTTTGCGCTCAACAAAAAATAGTCATCCCACTTCTCGGGATTGACGCGAATGCGCCCAAGCGCTGACTGGGCAAGCACGCCTTGAAGACACGCCCAGAAATGAAGGGCTGCCCCTTCTGGATCCGCGAAACCATCGGCGCGGGCAGCAGCGATCGCTTGCGAGAAGGCGCGTTGAAGAGCATCCTCGAGGTCCTGATGCTCCCCACCCTCGTTCACACGCGCGCCGTTCATCGCAAGAAACAAGGCGGTCTCATCGCGGGCAAAGGCTCCATAGGCAACGCCAATTCGAAGGAGCCGGCCGCCTTTCGCATCGGCCTCATCAGCGCCACTTTCGGCGACGGCTTCCTCCAACCTCCGAGCGAGGCGGTCATAACCTTCAGCAAGAGCGGCAGCGACAAGACCGGCTTTCCCGGAAAAATGTGCCGCCGCTGCGCGATGCGTGACACCGATATCACGCGATAAAGCCCGCACACTGATCGCTTCGGTACCGCCCGCTGCGATCACGTCCAGGGCGCGGTCAATCAAAGCGCGGCGGAGGTCGCCATGGTGATATCGTTCGGTATTGGAAACATTCATATGTCTACTCAGGTAGTGGCTAAACGAAAGGCCGTTTGGCACCGAGACCATAGCAAACTTTTCGACAGGTCACGGCGCATGAGAAAACGGGCACACCTGCCCGGCGAAATTGTCGACGCGGCCTGATGAGAAAAAGATTGCCGCGCACCGGTTCCAAGGCGCTATTCTCTCGGTATTCGAACATGAGGAAAGAGGGCTGGAGGGTCGGCATGAACATTCTGATTTTTATGGTCGATCAGTTGAACGGAACCTTGTTTCCGGACGGTCCGGCAGACTGGCTGCATACCCCGAACTTGAAGAAGCTTGCGGCACGCTCGACGCGGTTTAAAAACGCCTATACCGCCTCGCCCCTTTGTGCGCCGGGCCGCGCGAGTTTCATGTCCGGTCAATTGCCGAGCCGCACACGGGTTTATGACAATGCGGCGGAGTTTTCGTCCGACATACCGACTTACGCCCATCATCTGCGCCGAGCGGGCTATTACACGGCGCTTTCCGGCAAAATGCATTTTGTCGGACCGGATCAGTTGCACGGATTCGAGGAGCGCTTCACGACGGATATCTATCCACCGGATTTCGGCTGGACGCCGGATTACCGCAAGCCCGGTGAGCGCATCGACTGGTGGTATCACAATATGGGGTCCGTCACCGGGTCCGGCGTCGCGGAAATCACCAATCAGATGGAATATGACGACGAGGTCGCCTATCACGCTACGCGCAAAATCTACGATCTCGCGCGCGGTCATGACCCGCGCCCCTGGGCTTTGACCGTGAGCTTCACTCATCCGCACGATCCTTATGTCGCCCGCCGCAAATATTGGGATCTCTATGAGGACTGCCCTCACCTTTTGCCCGACGTCGCGGCAATCGATTACGCCAATCAGGACCCGCATTCCAAACGCATCCTCGATGCGAACGATCACGAAAATTTCGAGATCACGGAAGAAGATATCAAGCGCTCTCGCAGGGCCTATTTCGCCAATATCTCCTATATCGATGACAAAATCGGCGAGGTGATGGAAGCGCTTGAAGCGACCCGGCAAGAGGCCGCGATCCTGTTTGTTTCCGACCATGGCGATATGCTGGGCGAGCGCGGTCTCTGGTACAAAATGTGCTTTTATGAGGGCTCTGCCCGTGTCCCGCTGATGATCTCGGCGGACGGGTTTGAACCGGGACTAATCGAGGCCCCTGTCTCCACAATCGATGTGACGCCAACCCTTACTGCGCTCGCCGGAGGCTCACTCGATGAGATCGCCCGATGGACGGAAGGCGTCGACCTCGCGCCGATTGCCGCTGGCGGGGAGCGCGCAGCCGTTGCCATGGAATATGCGGCGGAGGGAAGCTATGCCCCGATAGTGTGTCTGCGTGACGCGCGATACAAGTTCACCAAATGCGCGCTCGATCCGTCACAAATGTTCGATCTTGAGGCTGATCCCAATGAACTCAACGATTTAGCGAACGATCCCGCCCATGCCGAGACGCTCGCGCGTTTTGAGCGGGAAGCCGACAAGCGCTGGGATGTGCAGGCATTCGACGCTCAGGTGCGCGAAAGTCAGGCACGGCGCTGGGTCGTTTATGAGGCTCTGCGCAATGGCGATTACTACCCCTGGGATTTCCAGCCGCTGCAAAAAGCCAGCGAGCGTTATATGCGCAACCACATGGATTTGAACGTTCTGGAAGAGGCGCAGAGATTTCCAAGGGGTGAGTAGGACACCTTATGAAAGGTGCACTGGCAGGCGACAATGAACGTGTCTCTAAACACAGATAGAAAGCAGTTTAGAAGGTGACCTTGGCACGCGCTCCGAAGCGACGGGTCTCGCCAATCTCGGGAAATGCACCAACGGGGGTGCCAGCACCACCAACCGTAAATCGAGCATCAAATAAGTTCTCTGCAAAAGCTTCTACATTCCAGGTTTCGGCTCTGAGACCCGCCTGTAACTTTGCCAGGTTGCCGGTGTCTTAGCTGTCACGATTTCACAAATTGGAAGATCCGACCGCCTATCAGATGCCTCAGAATGTCAATTTGCCCTGGACACCAAAGCGGCGCGTGGGACCCGCGAATCCCAGAACGCCTTCGCCTCCTGCATCGCCAAAAATTGGGATGGAAAGTCCGGTAGCGTAACCTTCATTGAGTGCATTTTCGACGAACCCTACCAATTCAAAATTATCACCTCTGAGACCGGCCCTGAAGTTCAGTGTGTCAAAACCTTCAACATCGTCGAGTTCAGCTGCAGAAACACCGACAAAGTCTGTTTGGAAGTAATATTCCGCCCTCAAAAAAGCATCGGCATCCAATTGCGAAATTGGATGACTGTGCTCTCCGGCAAGATTGAAAGAATGGGCCGGTGAAAATGCGGGCCGGTCACCGGAAACATCGGCACCGGCAGCGCTAATCGAGCCATCCGCAAATTCAGAATCCAGGAAGCCATAGCCTGCATTGATTCTGAGCCCATCAATCGGTTCGGCGGAGATTTGGAGCTCGACGCCGCGATTTTCGGTATCAAAGTTTTCAACGCCAACAAACGTGAAGCCAGCAACAGTCGTCAGGGCAATTGATTGAAAATTCTCGACATTCAAGATGAAGGCATTTCCTGAAACCGACAAACGGTCATCGAAGAAGTTTGAGCGAAACCCTACCTCAAATTGGTCGGCTGTTTCTTCTTCAAAGGGAAAGAGATCAACGCCTGCGATCAAGATGAACCCACCTGCCCGAAAACCGGTTGAATAGGCAAAGTACGTCGAAAAATCATCCGTCCAATCGTATTTGATCGACGCATTGGGTGTAAACGCAGTGAACGTTTCTTCAGCTGCCTCAAAAGGAACTGCTGGAAGAAGCAAAGACGTTAAGCCACTGGTTACCGATTCACTCTCCTGAGAGACATTGTCGAGATTAAATCGAACGCCAGCTGCAATTTCCAATTTTGGTATCGGTTTCCATCTACCCTCGCTAAAGATCCCGAAAGACAAAACGTCTTGCTCAATTGAGGCTATTACGGAGCTACCATCGTCCGGTGCGCCGAGAACGGATAGGAACAGAGCTTCGCCCGGATCATCCTCATCCGTGACCGATAAATCAACAGAGTTCAGAGAAAATCCGGAGTTTATCGATACCGTACCGAGACTGGATGGCAGGTTAAATTCGTCTCCTTGGAAACGCGCTTCCCCCGAGATGGATTCCCCTATGACTTCTACAGTCTCCGATGTTAAATCCAGCGCGGTCAAATCCGTGTCGAAACTACCGGAGAAATCATTTTTCAGATAATTTGCCCGAAAAACCAGATCCCCGATACTTGTTTCATATTTCGCTTCCCCCTTCACGAGAAACCGATCCACGGTCGCTTCGGACGGAGAATCGCCTGGGAATACCGGCTCCGACGATTCAATAGAAGAAAATGTCGCGGACCCAAAAGCATCGAATTGATTTCGATCGAAGGAAAACGAGCTATCGAGAGTCAGCCGATCAGTCGGTTTTGATCGAAGACTAAAACGTAGGCTGTAATCCTCAGTGCCAATTTGATCCGGCCCATCACCACCAACGCTCACAAAACCATCAGATGCGGCCCCCGAAAAAGCCAATCGTGCGGACAGGAGCCCATCTTCGATTATCGGAGCGTTCACAACGAATGTGCCTTTCCCATCCGGAAACGATCCAATGTCTCCCGTAAAGCTTGCCTCAAATTCGTTCGTAGGTTTTTTTGTGACGAAGTTAACAGCACCTCCGACCGTACCGCGGCCGAAATTGTTGTTTGAGGGTCCAAGAACGGTCTCCACCCGTTCAAGATCAAGCGTTGGCTGACTAACGCCTGCGAGTGCGGCGGTTGGATTGGTTATGACACCGTCTACGAAAACACCGACTGATGGCGATGTCGCGCTAATCCCTACTTCATTCGCGATGCCGCGAACTGACGGCTCCCTCGTCCCGGGGGCACCACCGACAGTGTTAAAGTTTGGTGTGACGAGTGCAATGTCTTCTGCGCGGTCCAGACCAGACCGTTGAATCTGGGTGCCAGAAACAACCACGACGCTTGCAGGGACATCGA
Source organism: Pseudomonadota bacterium (assembly GCA_039180865.1). Classification (GTDB taxonomy): domain Bacteria; phylum Pseudomonadota; class Alphaproteobacteria; order Rhizobiales; family JACESI01; genus JBCDCU01. The sequence goes on from JBCDCZ010000113.1 coordinate 6,049, forward strand.
ACAGGCTTTCTTCGGTGCGCCTCGCTGTAATCAGAATCTCATCTAATAAAACGTCCGCATCGTCATCGAGACTCGATGCGACCTCCTTAAGTGCAAACCGGCTTCCCCGCAGTTCGACAACCTGTAATCCCGACCCTTCGACCATGGTTTTCAGCGCCTCGTGCGAGGATATCTCACCGATAACGGCCCGGCTGGTCTTCCCTTCCACGAGACCCGCTTCAACAACGACAGAGAGCCCTGTTTTGCTGCTTAACGCGCTGATTGCATTTCCCAACGGTTGGGCCGGAAGATCGATTATCCGACTATCCTGGGTGTTTCCGTCCAGTGTCGCGAACATAAATATGCCAGCCGACAATGCGGTCGTTCTCAGCATTTTTTTCGTCATGTAATAGAGCCCCATCCATCTTTTCCGGAACAATCCCGTTTCTATTGGGGTAACGATTGGGTGCTCGATTCTTATTAAAAATAATTCTGATTATTTTTCTCAAGTTATTTTATGCTATTGTTTTCGATCATTTTTAAAGACATTAATGCCGCCGACGCTTTCATTCAGCGCTCGGAAACGATTGTCGCGACGGGTGCAACCGAACGCACTTTCGCATTCGTGGTTACAGCAAGCGCTTCCAATGCAACAAGCGGTGCCGTCAGGTCCAATTGGCCTCTGAATGTCTTGGAAGCGAGGTCATCGCCGATCACGAATACCGGACCGGGCAACCGACGATCAATGACCTGAACGACCTCACCAAGTGTCATGCCATCGGTCACCAGAGTGTTGTTTCGCCAGGACCCGATATGGGCGATCTCTGTTTCATTGATGATCGGCGCACGTCCTTCGCGCCAACGGATGCTTTGACCGGCCCCAAGCATCAAAGGCTCTCCGTCAATCGCGACCTCGACACTCCCTTCGACGACAGACACCGTTACTTCATTGTGGAATTTCGAAACTTCAAACGTCGTGCCAACGACGGTTACCACCACGTCTTGGACATTGACAATGAATGGCCGGGCATTTCGAGTCACCTGGAAGTAAGCTGCGCCGCTCAGGAGATCGACCTGGCGAACCTGTTCGTTGACCGTTTCCGTAATCGCGCTCGATCCATCAAGAATAACGACATCGCCCGATGCGAGCGTGATTGACTTGGTTTCGTTCCCCGTCATCTCGTCAGCGATGAGATAGATCGATAAAGGTTCGAACAGGACGTAAAGAACAGTCCCGAGTGCCAGGACGACAAAGATGATCAGGTTCGGCGGCGTTTTGGGTTTCGGTTTTTGGATCTTCTGGACAGTGCCCAGAAATCTCAAAAGATTGCGGTAGGTTGCACGTTCCGCGTCACCACGTGCCAAAAATGCGTCGCGGTCTTTTTGGGCCTCAAGATCATCCGGGTTTTCATCGAGACGTTGAAAGATACTGGCCGCCTCTTCAGAACGGCGCATCTCTTCCAAATCTTCCGGGTCCTCGTCAGACAAGAGAATGGTCCTTTGAAAACCGTCTTCTATTTATGTAACGATTGAGAGCGCAAAAATTATTGAAAAAACTTAGTCCTTCAGCGCATAGGCGACTGTCGAAAGAGACTTCCGGACGAGCGAGCTTGCAGTCTGCAATGGTATATCCATCCTGCGTGCGATCTCCGCGAATGTGACGCCTTCCAGATATCGCATGGAAAACGCTCTTATTGTTCTTGGTGGAAGTTTCTCCAGGGCTTTCACAACGCGGGCAAGCTCCTGACGGGCGAGCAGGATGCGTTCCGGATCAAAGTCCACATCCATAACAAGCATGAGCTCAGCCAGAACGCGATCTTCGACCTTGCGGGACTTGGTCCAGTCGCGTGCAAGATTGGAGACAATTCTGACAAAAATCGGAAGGGCCTTGTCCTTCGGATATTGCTTTTCAGCCCATTTGAGCCAGCTGTCTTGGACGAGTTCTTCAGCAACGGCTCTGCTTTGTACGATCCGCAAGGCCACGGAAATCAGAGTTTCCCGTTCTTTCAGAAAAGTTGTCAGCGCAGCGTCAGGCATTCGCAAATACTTCCGGTTTTAAAGTACTTGATACGGTAGGGCGCGCGCATTTGAGTGTCCATCGCGATTGTCCAAGTACGCGAAATATTCGGTGACGTGTCGTTTAATCGCCACGGTTTGGGAGGTTCCAAAGATATATTGTGGGTACAACCCGGTATGGTTCGTTTGCTTGCAATATTCAGCATAAAGCAAAAGTCCGAAGACACTCGCGAAGTAAAGACTGGATCTGTCCGCCCTCGGTTGCGCGAAAAAACGCGGGGATTCCCAAGGGGTGAATAGGACAGGACGTCCGCGTCGCGGCCTTTGACTGAAAGCTGACTTTCGGGTGAAATCACCACTATCCCGTTTAAAGAAAGGCTTGGTCTTTCATGCGCAAACCACGCTCGGCGTTCCACCCATGGCGATCACTCGCTGCGATCGTTTTCGTGTCGAGCGCGTATGCTCCCTTCGCCGCATTCGCCCAAAACCAATCAGGCAAGTCCGAAGACTGGGTGCGCATGGCAATCGAAAACGCCTGTGCCACAGACAATACTGACGGCCTTTCCCTCCAGACGCAGTTGCCGGGTGCCTGGTATCTCAACTCCGAGCGATCGCCAGCCGGGCATCCCGTCGACAGGTCAGAATTCATCTTCGCTTTGCCGGACGGTCATGAACTGCGTCTCATCTATACGCGGCTGAACGGTGCCCTCCGCCGGTTTACCGCAGACCTTTATCGTTCACTGGACAACGGAAAGGACCTGCAGCCCGTCATGCAGGCCCAAGCCGACGGAGCCTGCACCGTGAGATCGGCGCGCCGCATCGTGCGCGAAGATGATGAAAACATGAGCCTGGAGCAATTATCACCCGACTTGAATGAGGTCATGTGGGCGGAGCCCTATCAGGCCTCCTGGCCCGCGGGACGCGACCCCGGCGGGGCGCGCGTTGCGCTCGTCGATAGCGGCCTTGCCTATGACCTCCCCTTTTTCAGAAACCGCCTCGCCCGCGATTCCGCCGGGATCCCGCTTGGCTATGATTTCTGGGATCTTGACGATCTTCCCTATGACGGCGATACGGCGCGCAATCTCTTCCAGCCGGTCCGCCATGGCACGCCGGTAGCCTCCATTGTCGCCCGCGAAGCGCCGAACGCCGCGCTCATTCCCTTTCGCTATCCAAGACCGGATATGACCCGCATGGCGGATGTCGTTGCGCGGGCCGATCAGTCTGGCGCCAGGATTCTGTCCATGCCGCTTGGAAGCCGCAGGGAAGCCGACTGGCTGGCGTTCGAAGCCGCGATGCGGGCGCGCCCGCACATGCTGGCCATTGTCTCTGCAGGCAATGATGGCCGCGACATCGATGCGGACCGCTTGTGGCCAGCCGCATTACCGCTTGAGAATATGATTGTTGTGACCTCATCCGATGCCTTCGGTCACCTTGCGGACGGCTCCAACTGGGGACAAGAAAGCGTCGACCTCATGGTGCCAGCCGAAAACCAGCAGGTTGTCGATTTTCGCGGATCGGAAGGCCGCGCATCCGGCACCAGCTATGCAGTTCCGAGGATCGTGGCTCTCGCGGCGAGGATCCTGGAGAAGCGCCCGGATCTATCGACGGCTGACTTGAAGTCAGAGATTTTCAAACGCGCGACCGAGCCGCAGAAACCGGGCTTGGTTGCAATCGGCTGGATCCTCGATCCGGATCGGGACTAGAGGCGAATCATTACTCGTGAGCGCGAGCCCGTCACCGGCGCGGCGGGGCTGGCGGTGCATTGTCGATGAAGCGGCGGGCGGCCTGCGCCTGTCTCGGGTCCGCCTCCAGTAACTTGCTGTAAGCCCGTTCAGCCAGATCCGGGTCACCGCCCCAGACACCGGATTGAATGGCAAATCTGAGCGCCTGCGGGTCGTCATCCAGGATATCCATAATCCAGAGAGCATGGGGCAGCATTTCCGGGAAACGACCGCCCAATTGCAGCGAGACGAGGAGTGACAGGCGAGCATTGATCGAGTTCGGCGTGCGCGCCACAACCGCTTCGTGAACCCTGATTGCTTCATCGGTGGCGCGGCCAATCCCAAGCATCCGGCCCGCATCAATCATTTGTCCGGGGTTTTCGGCGGCAAGGCAGGTATCCCGCATGGCGTCGACCAGACCGGGATCGTGCGGGCGCCCTCTTGGCGTTTCGCGGGCAGCATCAAGGGCTGCCGCACACAGAACATAAAACCGCCCAAGGTCCGCCTGAATGGCCGTAGCCCGCGTGTCGTCCTGACCCTCCAGGAGGCGCTTCACCTGGGGAAGCGGCAGCGCCTCGTAGCGCCCCTCCCCGCCACCAACGGCAATCCCGACGAGTTCGCCTGTCTCATTCACAAGCGCCCCACCGCTCACGCCCGGTTGCATACGCGATGTGACGTGGTGCCGTGCAAACGGGACGTCTTCTGCAGGCGGAATGATGGTTTTCCCCGGCTCAAACACGCGGATTTCGCGGCGTGCCACATCGGCCCCGACGGCATAGAAGGTGCCTGAGGTGTAATCATAATCCTGTTCCGTGTCAGGCTTTAGAACAACGCCATCCTCCGGCAGGCCCGAGACCCGTAAGAGGGCGAGATCGCCGCGATAGGAGGACGCGATCACCTCCGCTTCGATTGGCCCGGACGGCGTGATGACGTTCGCGGTCTTTCGATCTCCGACAACATGGCGGTTTGTGATGAGGAGATCCGGTGCGATCCGAACAGCACTTGCGATCGGGTCAAAGCTCTCAACCGCGAAGACGGCCTGTCTGGTTGTGCAAACCGCTTCCGGATGCGGACAATCGGGGTCCGTTGAGCGTTCCGCTTGCGTCTCCCCTTCGTCTGAAGGTGCGGGCACATCGCTGTCGGGGCTTTCATCGCCCGTCCCGAAGGAGAGGCTTGCGGAAATTCTCCGCCCGCCACGAAAGATCTGGACATCTGCAGTCTCTCCGCGGCGGATGACGGCAAGCTCGGAGCGGACATCTTGCGGTCGCCTGATCAAGCGGCCGTTCACCCTGGAGATCACATCGCCTGCGAGAATGCCACTCTCTTCCGCGACGCCTCCGGCCGCAACGTCCTGAACGAGCGCGCCGGCAATCCGGGCTGCCATTTGTCCGCGCAACCGCGCAAGCTGCCAACCCGCATCGACATACTCAACGCTCCCGCTCGCCTGAAGATCGCGCGCGACGCGCTCCAGAAGACGGGCGGATACGGCGAAATTGATCCCGATATTGGTGTCAGCCCCGGATGCAAAGATCGCGGAGACCATGCCGACAAGCCTGCCCTCTCCATCGATGAGCGCGCCGCCGGAAGTTCCAGGATTGGCTGCTGCATCCGTCTGGATGAAGTCTTCCACCTGATTGAACCCGGCATTGGCAACGTTGATCGCGGAAACGACGCCGCACGTCACCGTGAGATCGAGCCCGAAAGCGTTGCCGACAGCGCAGACGTCCGACGAGAGTTCCGGCGGATCCGCATAGTCAAACGGGATCAAGGGGCCGTCGATTTTCAAAAGCGCAATATCGCTGCGCTCATCATGGCCGATGAGCTCTGCCGGAAGGACACGCCCGTCATAAAGGCGGACATCAATCCGCCGTGCCGGGGCAATCACATGCCAGGCCGTCGCGATGACACCGCTTGCATCGATCACGACGCCGCTTCCCTCCGGCGCGTTCGGCCTGGGGCCAGAGCCGTTCCCCTGCGGTCGGTTTGGCCAGACCGGCAAAACGGAGACCACGGATTGAATAGCGCTTTCCGGGATGATTTTGGGAAAGGCCGGTGATGATCCGGCAACAACAAACAGAATGACGGCGATAAGACGGAAATGCAGCATGGGAGTGCCCCTTATCCTCCTCGATCAGGGGAATGGTCGGCTGCCACCGTGCCACGCAAACCAGGATCGGACAACAGGAGGGTCTCGATTACCCGGCTCGCCTCAAGCCCGCTCCGGTGCACCTTGCATGCATGAAACCGGACTGGCCGCACCCGCCACCCCGGTTTCTTCCATGACTAATCTTCCGGGAAAACCTCTCTCCCTCAGTTGAGCGGAATTGAGATATTGCCGCTGAAGGAGAGGTTTCGGGTGCCGCCCGTAAGGCCGGAAAAGCCAACCCCAAGGCCGCCGCCAATACCCCGCTCTGACCGGAATCCCAGGCTTCCATTCCCCGACAAACCGACCGTGCCGCCGTCCGTCACCGTGCCAAAGGCACCAAGACCGAGGCTTGGGCTGAGCTCAATCTCCGTATTCGTCAAAAAGAAGGAGCTTGAAAGCGAGGCGCCGGAACTGAACGTCACCTGATCATTGACCGCACCCGGAGCAAACTGACCGTCGGAGAGGAAGAAACTCGCCTGATCGGTGGAAATGTAAGAGAGCGAAAGGAACGGTGAAATCGAGAGTCTTTCGATCTCGAAGCTGGTCGATGCGCGCACCTGACTTGAAAACGCCTCTGTGATGCTGTCTGCGGTCGTGATCACGCCGAGATTGTTGAAGAGGCTGTCGAGGTCAGACCGGCTATAGGCGACAATCCCTTCCAGATAGATCGCCTTTCCACCAACAGGAAGCTCACTTTGTGCGAATGCGGCTATGCCCCAGGTGTCGGCGTCTATCTCAGCAATCGCGCTATCGACATCCGCTTCCTGATACCGCCCGGCAAGACCGATATTGAGCCTTGGCAGCACAAGATAGCTAAAGCCGCCGGAAACGGCGTAGCTGAAACTGTCCTGACCGACGCCGTCATTTTCGCCAAAGGTGATGTTGGATGATCCAAAAAGATTGAACCGCGCATCGCCGAAAAAACCGGGCAGATCAATGATCGGACGCCCGTCTTCTGCGCCGGGATTGACGCGCTCACCTAGGCTTGCGCCCTGACCATAGCGACGCCCCTGGTCCCTCCGCCATTCGCCCAGATCAAAACGGGCCTTCACGGCGCGCTCGGAGATTGCCGTCACGCCATTGTGGCTTGTTATTCTGCGCGGTCCGAAGGAAAGGGCTTCAAGGGATTGCGCGTCGTCGTGATCCCGGGCAGCCGCATTAAAACGCGCGTTAAAACCCGTCAGACGCCTTTGGACAGCCGATTTCCGTTTGCGGCCAACCGCTGAGACCGCAGCGTTTCTTGCCGGTGTCGGGTTCACAAAAGCCGTGCGAATATTCCGGTGTTCAGGTTGGAAACGATCCCTCTCCAAAGACGCCTGGCCGTTCTCGGCGCGACACTGCGCCAGTTTTCCTTCTTTTTCGTCTATCTGATCCAGGAGGTCGAAACGCTGATCCA
>JBCDCZ010000114.1:0-13293 GCA_039180865.1 Pseudomonadota bacterium
CGGCCAGATCAAATGGGTGGTTTGCAGAAGCCCGAGATCCTCCGGACCTGTGATCCGGCGCGACAAGTTCAAATGACGGTCGAGTATCTCACGCGCTTTTTCCGGTTTGAACTTATCCTTCTGCAGAATGTTCGGTTGAACAACCCTCAAGACGACGTCGTCAACTGAGGTTACGTTCGTCTCGTCATCCAATGTTGCAATGGGCGGAGCGTTCTGAAGACGTAGAAGGCCATACCCGACGATGGCGCAGAGAAGAATGACAACCAAGGACAGGAAGGTTGCCCGACCTCTCTGCCCCCTTTTTGCCTGCCGCAACGCATGATCGTCAGGAGAATCGCCGAATAGCGCGGGACTTGCGAAAATCAGAACCGCAAAGAATGTATATGCGTGGGTCCCCGTCAGCGCCATCGCCTGCATGAGCGTGTCGTTGATTGCAAGCAGATAGCCGAGGCTGTTCCAAGGAAAGCCGGTGAGAATGAAAGTTCTTAGCCATTCAATCAGTGCAAAACTTGCTGCGAGAACGACAATGCGCCGATACCCCGTTGTCCAGAACATCCGGGCAATCAGGGCTGCAAATGCGTAGAAGAATGCAAGCGCTGCCGGTAACGCGATGACACCGAGTGGCAAAAGGGCTGCGAAACGGTCCGCATTGACGAGAAAGGCGGAACCGAGCCACCACAGCCCCGCGACGAAATACCCGAAGCCAAAAAGCCAGCCCCGCCAGAACGCAGGCATCAAAGCTGCAAGTCCGCGTTTCCCCGGTGCAGCGACAGCTCCATCAAGCAGAAAGACAAAAACCGGAAAGCTAATCGCCATGAAAGCAATCAAGTGAAACGGTGCCTGACCGAGGGCGGTGAGCGCACCGGCGGAAATGCAAAGGATTTGCATACGCCAGCCTGAAAGCAGGATGATGGAATGTCCGGTCTTTTCGAGCGTACGGCTTGCGATCACGGGATATCCTTGTGACCAGCCGTCTCGCCGTTATCACCCTGCGATGTCAATTCTCCCCCTGGTATCTGCTGCTCTGATTGGGTTTGCCCTACACGCTCTCGACCACGCCTGCGCTTGGGCTGAGGTTTTGTGCCAACGATCCTGACCCGACGAATGCGCCGCGGGTCAGCATCGACGATCTCAAGGTCATGGTCATCGATCGCCTTCACGACCTCGCCACGAACAGGCACCCTTCCAAGCTTGGTGAAGATGAGTCCACCAAGCGTTGCGACATCATCATCATCAACGTCAACATCGAGTGAGAGACCGACAGTTTCGACGACGTCCTGGATCGGTATGCGTGCGTCGGCCAGCCAGCGATTGCCACTTTCTTTCACGATCAGCGGCGCCTCGTCGTCATCGTGTTCGTCTTCGATATCGCCGACGATTGCCTCGACGACATCTTCCATGGAAATCAGACCATCCGTCCCACCGTATTCATCAATCACCAGGGCCATTTGGGCCCGGGTTGCCTGCATCTTGGCAAAGATGTCGGCGGCTGGCATCGATGGAGGAACAAACAAGAGGGGGCGCAGGAGATCTGCGGTCTCAAGCGTCTTTTTCAAATCGACGACGCTCAGATCATAATCGACCACGTCATTGCGTTTCGGGCTATCGTCATCGTTCTTATCGCCAGGATTCTTCTCGGCAAGGCTGATGATGTAACCAAGGACATCCTTCACATGGACAATGCCAATCGGGTCGTCGAGCGTTTCGCGATAGACAGGCAACCGGGAATGGCGCAGTTCTTCCAGCTGAAACAGAAGTTCACCGAGAGTGATTGATGCTTCAACCCCGTCGATATCGATGCGCGGAATCATGATGTCATCCGCACGGACCTCGCGCAGCCGCAAAATGTTGCGCAGCATGGCCCGCTCTGCCGGTGAAAACGTCCGGTCCGCGTCTTCCTGTTCGAGAACAACTTCCAGGTCCTGGCGCAGCGACCCGTTCTTTCTGAAAGGTAGCATCCCCTTTATGAAACCGAGGAACCCAGAAACGCCTGAGGCGGAGGTACCCTCTCGTTCTTCGGGCACGCCCGCATCATCCGCGTCCGAAGGAGGGGGCGAGGCAGTCGACTGGGTACTGGACGATTGATCTTCACTCATCGCTCGACCGGGTCGCGGTAGGGATCATCGATGCCAAGATGGGAGAGTATGGCAATTTCAAGTCTTTCCATTTCGTCCGCTTCCTTATCATGAGCATGGTCCAAACCCAAAAGGTGAAGGAAGCCATGGACGATCAAATGTTGAACATGGTGTGAGGGATCTTTTTGATCAAGAGCCGCTTCGCGCTCAATCGTCTCGTAAGCAAGGACGATATCTCCGAGAAACGGACCGAATATCGGGCTTTTGGGTGCATTTTGCGGAAACGATAACACGTTAGTCGGCGTGGGTTTGCTACGATGGTTGGCATTCAAAACCGCAATCTTTTCATCATTGGTGAATACCAGACTGACTTCGGACCCTGCGCGGATTGTAACATTAAGGGCGGTAAATCCGGGGTGCTGAAGTACGGCTGCAAGCGTCTTTTCCGCCAGCGCTTGGAGATCTATTTCGTCAGACCAACCTCCGGCTTCCACCAGACAGTCTACAGCGAGTGGGAGAGGTTCAACACTCTGATCAGCGGGCATCGCGCCTTTCGACCACCTCCGCATGATGCGTGTCACCATCATAAGCCTCAATGATGCGGGCAACCAGTTTGTGACGCACCACATCACCCGCGCCGAAGCGGATCTGAGAAATCCCTGGAACATTCTCCAGGATGCGCAGCGACTCAACGAGACCGGACTGAACGCCCCGCGGTAGATCGATCTGGCTCGGATCTCCTGTGATGAACATTTTTGATTCTTCGCCAAGGCGCGTCAGAAACATTTTCATCTGCATCGATGTCGTATTCTGTGCCTCATCGAGGATAATAGCGGAATTGGCCAATGTGCGGCCACGCATGAAGGCAAGCGGCGCGATCTCGATCATTCCGGTCGTGAGCGCTCTGTCGACGCGTTCCGGCGGCATCATGTCATAGAGCGCATCGTATAGGGGACGCAGGTAAGGGTCGACTTTTTCCTTCATATCTCCTGGCAAAAATCCGAGCCGCTCGCCCGCTTCAACCGCCGGACGGGATAAAATCAGACGATCAACCTCGCCTCGCTCCAACATGGCTGCCGCAAAGGCGCAGGCCAGATACGTTTTCCCGGTTCCCGCCGGTCCGATGCCAAAAACCATCTCATGGGCATCCATCGCGCGGATGTAAGCGTCCTGGGTCTTGCTGCGGGCAACGAGGGTCTTTTTTCGCGTTGATATCTGCGCGAATTTGACCTTCGCTTTCTTTTCCATTGTCGGAAGCACGAGCTGATTTGCCTCATCGGCAACCATGCGGATCGCACCTTCTACCTCACCCGCGTCGATCGTCCGGCCCATACTGATTTGTTCGTAAAGCGTTTCGAGCGTGCGATGCGCGTGGTCGCAGGCGTCTTCCTCTCCGCGTAGCGTCACCTGATTGCCTCGGGTTACCGCCTCCACCCCGATGCGCTGTTCGATGAGAGCAAGGTTCTGATCATACTGACCAAACAGATCCATGGCATGGCGATTGTCATCGAACGCTATGACCCGTTCCGTCAGTTGCGGCGTGCTTGTCACAGAACCTCCGTCCAAGTCCGGGCTAAGCCGTTATCGGCGCCGAATTTCCAATCATCTTACCAAAAAGGGAATTCGAACCAATCTTCTCGATCCGAACCTGCGCGATTTCCCCGATCAATTCAGGATTTGCGTCGACCTGGATTGCCTGCAAAAAGGGTGATCGCCCGGCGAGTTGTCCCGGGAAACGGCCTTCGCGTTCGAAAAGCACCGTCATTTCCATTCCAAGGCAAGAGGCATTGAACGCTTTTTGCTGAGCCCGCAGTAAAGCTTGCAACGCTTCGAGCCTTTCGGATTTCACAGCTTCTTCAACCTGTATCTCAGCATCTGCGGCAGGTGTGCCCGGGCGCGTAGAGTATTTGAAGGAGTAAGCCGATGCGTAGGTTACACGACGCACGAGGTCCATCGTATCGTCGAAATCGGCATCGGTTTCACCTGGAAACCCAACGATAAAATCACCGGACAAGGCTATATCGGGCCGGGCCTCGCGAATGCGATCGATCACGCGGAAATAATCATCTCGGGTGTGGCGCCGGTTCATTGAGTTCAGAACGCGATCGGATCCCGACTGGACCGGAAGATGAAGGTACGGCATCAACAACGGCAGATCGCGATGCGCAGCAATCAGGCGATCATCCATGTCGTTGGGATGACTTGTTGTATAACGCAGGCGATCAAGTCCATCGATCCTGGCAAGCCGGAAGAGGAGATCGCCCAAACCGATCGGGCTGCCGCCTGCATCCTCGCCGTGCCACGCATTGACGTTTTGCCCGAGTAACGTCACTTCGCGCACGCCGGCATCCACCAGCCGCTGCGCTTCGTCAACGATCTGGCTGACAGGGCGCGAAACTTCGGCACCACGTGTATAAGGCACCACACAGAATGCGCAGAACTTATCGCATCCTTCCTGGACGGTGAGAAATGCCGCAGGACCCCGTGCATTGATCTGGCGCCGGGTAGACGGTGCGAGGTGTTCGAATTTGTCTTCGGTAGGAAATTCAGTCTCCACAGCGGTTTCAAGACGACCCGAATTGGCATCCGCGACCATGCCGGAAAGTCTGTGATAGCTCTGTGGGCCAACGACGAAGTCAACAACCGGCGCGCGGCGCTTGATTTCCTGCCCTTCAGCCTGTGCAACGCAACCAGTCACCCCGATCAGAGTTGCTTTCCCCGACTTCTCCCGTCGGTTCTTTATCTGGCGCACACGTCCAAGCTCGGAATAGACCTTTTCCGAGGCCTTTTCCCGAATGTGGCATGTATTCAGAAGCACAAGGTCGGCGTCTTCGATTGAATCCGTCTCGCTATAACCGCTCTTGGCAAGCTGATCGCTCATCCGTTCGCTGTCATAGACATTCATCTGACAACCATAGGTCTTAATGAAAACCCGACGGTTTACGCTTGTTGCGGCATTGTCGGACCCATCGGATCTGTCTTCAGTCTTATCCTTGCCAGATGCCTTGAGCACTATTGTTTCGCTCGCTTCGCTCATTCTCGACGTCGACTACTTTAGATTGTAGAAAAAGGATTATAGCCGCCCCTTTTCGTCCCTTTCGGCTTCAAGTGCAACCGAAATCAAGCGCAAGACGGATGTCAGACTGCGGTCGAACCGATAGCCTCGCGCCGTAACACTCTGACATCCTGATGAAGCGCTTGCGCGAGGTCTTTCCGGTTTTCGAAAGATTGCGCCGCATAGGGTGTGCCGAACGCGATCGTTGCATCGACACCGCCCTTTCGGATCACCGACCACAAATGGGGTGCCATATCCATATCGCCATAAAATCCCATGATCGCGCGATCCGGCGTTCCCACAACAATTCCCTGAAGATGCGTATAGGCGATGGCGACGGGTTGAACCTGAACATCAGTATCCTTCATTCCCCTCAGTTCCTCTCCGCGGCTTTTCGAGTTAGCGGGCAGCGCACCGAAGAGGGCCGTTCTAAACGGCAATACCCGGCCACCATCGCTCGACGTGCCTTCTGCAAAAAGAACCAGCACATCGCCTGTCTCTAGCCGGGCCGATATCTCTCTGGCGCTTCCGGCAGTCTTGGTACGTCGCTCGCGATCGACAAAAACTGTGCGCTGAAGCGCGGCAAGAAGACCAACGCCCGGCCAGGTTCTCACTTCCCGTTTCGCGACAAAAGACACACTTCCGACTGTCGAAAAAGCAAGGATATCCAGCCAGGATACATGGTTCGCGACAATCAAGAGCGGGCGATCATCAGCCATATGCCCTTTCACCGTCACTTTTAGTCCGACCAGTCGGGAGGCCATGCGATGCCAGAAGACCGGCAGGTTCCTTTTCAGTTGCCAGTTGAAGCGGTTTGCCAGAAATTGAACCGGAATCAAGGGCACGGTGACGACAACAATCAGTGCGAGAACGCCGGATGCCCGTAGGTTTTCAAGCATCACCGGCCCCTCACCGGTCCTTCTCTCCACCGGAAGGGTCATCCGACAACGGAACACCGTAAAGCTCGAGACGATGGTCGACCAGCCGATAACCGAGTTCACGAGCAATCGCTTCCTGCAGTTTTTCGATCGCTTCGTTGTTAAACTCGATAACCGTGCCCGTGCGCAAATCGATCAGATGATCATGATGCTCTTCGGGAACGGTCTCATACCGCGAACGGCCATCGCGGAAATCATGACGCTCGATTATGCCCGCATCCTCGAAGAGCTTTACGGTCCTGTAAACTGTCGAAATTGAGAGATTGGGGTCAATCTGGACCGCACGCTGGTAGAGCTCTTCAACATCAGGATGGTCTTCGGAATCTTCCAGAACACGCGCGATGATTCGCCGTTGTTCGGTCATACGCATGCCTTGCGCGACGCATAAATCTTCCAGTGTCTGACGTTCGGGCGTTTGCATTTCTGTCACCGGCAGATAAAGCGGATCCGGGCGGCTCGGGACACCTCACCTAGCGAAGATCGCATCGCATGACAAGCGCGCGAGCGCGCTGGTCGTTGCTTTCCCCCGGCACGTCCGTGTTCGAGCGTCCTTCATCTGACCGGCCAGCATAGTAGGAGTTTCGTTCGCCGACCTTCTTAAAACCGAGCTTTCGATAAAGAGTTACAGCGCCCTCATTGGTCTCATCGACCTCAAGGAAGAGATGACCGATACGATCGGCATAAAGATGATCCATTACCCGTTGCATGAGCGCACGGCCAACGCCAAGCTCGCGAGCATCCGGGGCAACGGCGATTGTCAGTATTTCCGCCTCGTCCGCGGCTACCCGGGCAAGGACAAAAGCTCTTGGCTCCTTCGAGGCTGGACGGAACAGTGTCGCCGGGCGCGTCGCCATATAGGCAATAACGGTATCGTCAAGAATCAGACGGGCGAGTTCGTCTGCTGTCCAGCCGCGGTGAAACGACTGCGCATGGACATCGGAGAGCGCCGCGCAACAGTCAACGCGCGCCGTTTCGACGATTATGTCGGTGTTCAAAAAAGACCACATCAGCGGTGACCCGCGAAAAGTGGGGCCATTTTTTGTGGTTTGGCGTCAGGTTTGCGAAGGTAAAGCGGATCCGGCGGGGAGGTATACATCCCGTCTTGATACATGCGAATTCCAAGATCGGCCACACTGTCAATATCCGGAGCGGCGTGTTCGTGGATGATGCGCACGTCTCGGCCACACTCTTCAAGAACCGGTTTCGCCGCCGCAGCGCCTGAACCTGCGAGATTGATCGATTCTCCGCCATCCGGCACGGCTTCGAACAATCGGTGGTTAAGGGCCTCGTTTTCCAACAGCGCGCCCTTCGACAAGCTCTCCGGCCAGTCTGATGAGCCTTGGCGGGAAAACCGCTCAGCGAAGACATCCCCGCGACTTGCGTTTAAAAGTACGAGGACCGATTCATCCATTCCGGAAACCATGCGAAACGCTTTGAGCGCATGGGCATGAAGGACCGGCACCCCGATGACGGGAATATCGAGCGCAAGACCGAATCCGCGTGCCGCGGAAAGGCCCACCCTTATACCAGTGAACGTCCCAGGTCCGATCGTCACAACAATGGCGCGAAGATCGTCGTAATCGGCACCGGCCTCTGCCAGCACCCTGCCAATCATTGGGATGAGACGCTCAGCGTGGCCGCGCCCGATTTCCTCGACCGATCGACAGCGATCGGAATCCTTCACACGTTCAACAAGAACGGAACAATTTACCGAAGCCGTATCGATTGCGAGGATTGCCATACGCGCGGAACCAGCGCGAAATTCCGTCAGTAACTTGGTTGCTGACCGTAAGCTTCGACCGATTCAACCTGGGGAATGAAATGGCGAAGAAGGTTCTGGATCCCGTGCTTCAAGGTCGCTGTAGATGATGGGCATCCTGCACACGCACCGCGCATGTTGAGATAGACAGTGCCATCCTTGAAACCGTGGAACGTGATATCGCCACCGTCCTGGGCAACTGCGGGTCGAACCCGCGTTTCCAAGAGCTCTTTGATCGTATTGACGATTTCAGTGTCTGCCTCATCGAAAAACTCTTCGCCACCTGTTTCAGCCGCGATATCGGCGTCTTCCCGGACAACAGGAAGACCCGCCATGAAATGCTCCATGATCGCGCCAAGCACAGCAGGCTTTAAGTGCGGCCACGGCATATCCGCACTTTTCGTGATCGTAATGAAATCATAGCCGAAGAAGACCGCCTCTACGCCGTCCACTTCAAACAGGGTCTGCGCCAGGGGTGATTTCTCGGCATTTTCAGCTTTCCTGAGATCGAGTGTTCCCATTGGGAGCACGACGATGCCAGGCAGGAACTTTAACGTCGCCGGATTTGGGGTCTCTTCAGTCTGGATGAACATGGCCGCTGATCTTCGCTCGCTTTTTCGTTGTTCGCTCATCGGACTTTTTGCACATTTAACCAACGTCCGAAGCGACAGATTAGAATATTTCTAAATTCGCGTAAAGGTGACTTTGAAGAGGGAGTTAAGCGCTTGATGGTTTCAGTTCAAGAGGAAGGCCGGCGGCCATAAACACCGCTCGTGTCGAAATCGAAGCGAGTTTCTGATTGGTCATGCCTTGCACGTCACGGAACCTTCGCGCCAATGCGTTGTCTGGGACGATACCAAGCCCGACTTCGTTCGATACGATGATCAGCGTGCCGGGTAATGTCGGCAAAAGGGTTTCGAGTTTGCTTGCCTCGCTGAGGGGATCGGAACCCGTCCGGCTCTCGTCAAGCAGGATATTGGTAAGCCAGAGCGTAATGCAATCGATCAGGATGAGACGATCCGAGGCCGCTTCTCTCGACAGAACTTCAACAAGTTCAAGAGGCTCTTCGATAGTGCGCCAACGATCGCCGCGCTGAGCGCGATGCTGCGCCACCCTTGCCTGCATTTCATCATCGAAAACCTGCGCGGTAGCGACATAAATCCGCTCGCCTTCCGGTTGCCGCTCCAGCCAAAGGTCCGCCTGGGTTTCAGCAAAACGACTCTTCCCGGACCGTGCTCCACCCAGAACGAACGTAATACTCATTTGCCGCCTATTCGACGCCGGTTTCGCCTGGCGAACCCGCAACGGGTATTCGTGCGATGAAATGACCGCGCATTCCGTCCGGCCATTCGCGGAAGGGAACCTGACCGGTGTCGCTCTCGCCATGTTTGTCGAACCACTCGACAATTGCTTCCGCTGAACCGCGCTCCGGACTGAAACGCCCTGCAAGATAGGAGAAACGATCGCTATCCGAGAGCACGACGTTGCAATGTTGCGAACAGGCCCAAAGGCAATCCTGCTTCTGAATCGTAATATCCGTTCGTTCAGACAACACCGCCTCGAGATGACGCGTGAGATGCTCACCACCCGTCACACCCTGTCCATCGGTCTTGGATTCTGCTTCGAATTTGCACGTCTGGCAGACAATGATACAGCGCGTCACAGACATCTCCCTGTTCGTTCGAGAGGTCTCCATACGCGACGGATACCGGTTTGACAAAGCAAATAGTGACGCGCAACTCGTTTGACGCGTCTGGGTTATTGCCCGCTCTTCGCTTTGGCCTTAGCGGCAAGGGCAGCGGTCGCGGTCGTCCGATTGGAAATCATCTCGCGCGGCTCTGGCCCGAAATATCCGCTTTCATTCACAAAGGGGCGAGGCTGAAGAATGACCGAGCGGATGCGCTGATAGACAGCCTTTGCCGAAAGCGGCTTGCAAAGGACTTCATGCACGCCGAGTTGGCGGGCCTCAACAATGCGTTTTCGCTCAGTGTGAGCCGTGATCATGATGACAGGAACATAAGCCATCGGATGGCTTGGCTGACGGATCATGCGCATGACGTCTGACCCGTCGAGAACCGGCATCACCCAATCGAGAAGAACGATGTCGGGCATAACACGCTCAACCAGCTCGAGCGCGGCTGCGCCGTCTTCGGCCTCATGAATCTGACGACAGCCGAAACCCTGTAGCATGGTCCGAATAATCGAGCGCATGTAAGCACCATCTTCGGCCACAACAAACGACAGTTCTGAGAACTCGACGTCGTGCATACTCCGCACCTTTCACACGTATTTCAGAGGAAAGGATAACAGGGTGCTGCTAACCAACGGTTAAGTGGACTGGATTTCCAGGGAAAACAGAGGACGGTATCCGGTCCGGGTTTCCGCACCCGGACCAGGAAATGATGACAAATCGGCGCCTAGGTGCTTAAGACAATGCGCACGAGATCGGCGGCATTTTTAGCACCCAGCTTTTCCATGATGCGTGCGCGGTGAACTTCGACGGTACGCGGGCTGATACCCAATTCGCGGCCTGCTTCTTTGTTTGAAGCACCGCCGGCGATCAGCTTGAGGACTTCCATCTCGCGAGGTGTGAGCGTTTCCGCACCCTCGAAAGTCAGGGTCTCATTATCCTGCTGCTGCTGGAAGCTCCTCACCGCATCTTCGACACGTGCGAGGATCTGATTGCCATCGAAAGGCTTTTCGATGAAATCATAAGCGCCCGACTTGATGGCATTAACAGCCATTGGAATGTCGCCCTGCCCGGAAATAATAAAGATTGGTGCGTCATATTTGTTCGGGTCGAGAGTATTCAAAATGTCGATGCCCGACCGACCGGGCATATGCACGTCCAAGAGGATAGGATGGTCGCCGTGGATCCGCCTTCCTTCAAGGAGCGCCCCGCCGGTTTCGTACAGCAACGTCTCATAGCCATCCAATTGGAACACTACCTGTAACGCGTCACGAACCGAGACGTCGTCATCGACGATGTATATCTTTTTTTCCTGTTCCATATTTGTAAGTTGCTCCTATTACCGCCTTAGAGTGCCACCGAAGCCGGTGTACATGGCAGCTTCAGTGTGAACGTCGCACCGCGGCCGTTGCCTCCCGGATCGACATCGAAATGCCCCCCGTGACTTTGTGCGATCGTATTGGAAATTGCGAGGCCGAGCCCCATGCCCGATTCTTTGCTGCTTGCAAATGTCTTGAAAAGATTGTCGAGAATCTCCCGCGATATTCCGGGACCAGAATCCTTTACGGAAATTGCAAGATAATCCCCGTCTCGTCTTGCTGCGATGTTCACACGCCTCAATTGGCTGCCTTCGACTGCCTCAATCGCGTTGCGCAATAGATTAACCAGGATTTGTTCCACTTGAACCGGATCGACCTTGAGAGCTGGTAGATCGTCAGCGATGTCAGTCTCAACAAACACACTACGTGCCCTGTAGCCGACAGTTGTCAGCTCAACCGCATCGAGGATAAGCTGACCCAGGTCAGTCGTCATATTCTTCTGGGCTGCGCGCTTTCCGAACCGGCGCATGTGCTGGATGATTTGGCCCGCCCGTTCCGTCTCCCGCAGGGCTTTCTCAAGGATGATAGCGACTTCCTCAGTGAAACACCCCGTATTGCGGGTTTTTTTCTCAATAGCCTGGAGATAGAGCGTCATCGCCGTGAGTGGCTGGTTAAGCTCATGGGCGATCGCGGCACCCATTTCGTCAACAGCGTTACGGCGCGACAGGCGTAAGAGCTGAT
Organism: Pseudomonadota bacterium; assembly: GCA_039180865.1. Lineage (GTDB taxonomy): Bacteria > Pseudomonadota > Alphaproteobacteria > Rhizobiales > JACESI01 > JBCDCU01. Next base: position 11,578 of record JBCDCZ010000114.1, read on the forward strand.
GCTGCAGCTCATCCATGCGATCACGAATCTGGTGACGAGGCCGAAGATCCCGAAGAATACCGACGAATTGACGGCCAGCGGGCGTGTTTGACTCGCCAATCGTAAGCTCGATGGGTAATCCGCTGCCGTCTTTGCAGCGTCCGGTGACTTCATGAGGGATACCGATCACCTCGGCGCGGCGCACCGGCGAATATTCCCGAACATATTGGTCATGAGTCTGTGCATGTTTCGGCTGCATCAACACAGTAACGTTGCGGCCAAGGATTTCTGAGGCGCGATATCCGAACATATTCTCGCAGGCCGCATTGAACATCAAAATGCGGCCGCGATCGTTCGTCACCAAGATGCCATCGGCAGCCGTTTCCATCACGGTTTCAAGCCGTGCATCAGAAACAGTTGCGCTGGCTTGGAAACTGCCAAGCCTCCCCGAATCGCCGACGTTAGGTTCCGCGACACCAAATCCGGTATCGTCGCGGCTTCCGCGTTCGACCATAGTAAATCCCCCGATTATGGTCGTATGAGTGACTGCGACTATATCAGAGATTTTTACGTAGCCAACTGTTTAACCGGTCGCCCACCTCTGCCATATCCTCTGGGTTTCTTGCGAAACAAAGCCTAAAAAAGGGCTCACCGCCCGCTCCGAAGGCTGTACCGGGTGCCAATCCAATCCTGGCCTCACGTAGTAACCTCAATGTAATTCCTCTAGAATCAGTGATTCCATCAATGGTAAAAAATAAGTAAAACGCCCCTTCAGGCTCGTGAAATTGTATTCTTCCAGTTTCCGCCAATGCCGTAGAAATCGAATTGCGTGATATTGCCGCAGTGGAAACCTGACTTTTCAAAAAATCTTCGCCGCGCTCTAATGCCGCAACCGCCGCGCGTTGCATAAATGCCGCAACACCGGAGGTCGAATACTGGATCAAATTCTCAAAAACCTGACCGAGTGAAGCGGGCGCGGATATCCATCCGACACGCCAGCCGGTCATCGCCCAGTTCTTGGAAAATGTGTTAACAAAAAGGATGCGGTCCCCCTCCTCCAATACATCATAGAAGGAAGGCGCCCGATCAGCACCGAAATAGAATCGGTTGTAGACTTCGTCGGCGACAATCCAAATGCCGCGCTCACGCGCAAGGTCTCGAATATCCCGCAACGTCTCGAGATCTGCCGTCCACCCGGTTGGGTTTGACGGCGAGTTAATGAAAAGAACGCGTGTTTTGGAGGTTACGGCGTCAGCTATGCGTTGCAGATCGATTTGCCAGCCCCGATTACCGAAACGCATTGGGACTTCAACCGTGGTGATCCCTGCCACCGTTGCCGCGGCTTCGAAGTTCGGCCAGGCTGGCGTCGGAACAATGATCTCGCTTCCCGGTTCCGCCAACGCCTGAAGTGCAATCTGGATCGCCTGCATACCGGATCCGGTGACGAAAAACTGCTCATCTTCAAATGGCTTCTCGTAAAGGCCGGCATGATATCGTGCTAAAGCGGCACGCAATTCCGGAATGCCGCATTGCCACGTGTAAAACGTTTCGCCGTTACGCATCGACTGATTGGCCGCTTCGCAAATAAAGTCAGGAGTCGGCAGATGCCCTTCGCCCGCCCACAACGGGATAAGTCCATCGATATCCCAACCGGCATTCATCACTTCGACGATACCGCTCTCGGGTAAACGCTGAACATTCGGATTGAGCGTAGAAAAGTAGGCGGAATCTGACACG
>JBCDCZ010000115.1:0-13217 GCA_039180865.1 Pseudomonadota bacterium
GCATCGCAGTTGTTGGGAGCCGTTGGGTTCGCTGGAACCAGCGCAGGCTTTCTGGTCCATCGGTTCCTTTCCTGTCAAGCTCAGCTTGGGAAAACTCGACAGTTCGGCGAAGAGACCGCAGGTGAGATTTTGGTTGTGTGAAGTGAAAGCGTGCCGCACCACCTGCTCTTCAAGGTCGCAATTTGCGATTCCCTCAATTGAATTTACCGCTAACATTGTCACTCAATTGATCTGGCGACCGGGATTTCCGGGCCTCATGGGAGGAAATGATGAGCGTGACCGAAACCGAGCAGCCTACCGAAGGCAGATCACGGGGCCGCCGCCATGGCGGAAGGGCCGGAAATCAGAGGCGCGGTGGCGCAGCCATTCATCAAACGGCATGGGATATTCCATTCAATACGGACCGTCCGACTGAACCTTTGCCGGAAGAGGGCATTCTTGCGATCCACAATGGTGCGATGCGCATTCTGGAAGAGGTTGGTGTCGAGTTTCTGAACAAGGAGGCGGTGGAAATCTTCCGGCGCAACGGATGCAGGATCGAGAACGAAACCGCCGAGAGTGGTCTCGTAAAAATGGACCGCGAAATGGTCATGGAGACGATTGCCCATGCGCCGTCCCAGTTCACCATTACGCCGCGCAACAAGGACCGTGAGATTACAATCGGCGGAAAACACATTGTTTTCGGCAATATTTCGTCGCCACCAAATGTGTCGGATTTGGAGCGCGGCAGGCGAGTTGGAGACCGCAGCTCGTTTCAGGATCTTATAAAACTGACGCAATACTTTAATTGCATCCATTTTGCCGGCGGTTACCCGGTCGAGCCGGTCGATATCCATCCGTCCATTCGCCATCTCGACTGTCTTTACGACAAGCTCACGCTTACCGACAAGGTCGCCCATGCCTATTCACTCGGCACTGAACGAGTGGAAGACGGCATGGAAATGGTGCGGATTGCAAGCGGTCTCACTCATGAAGAGTTCGAGGCTAAGCCGCACATGTACACCAATATCAATTCCAGTTCCCCGTTGCGTCATGACTGGCCCATGATTGACGGAATGATGCGGCTCGCCCGTCGTGGGCAACCAACGATCGTCACGCCGTTCACACTTGCCGGAGCCATGTCTCCGATAACGCTTGCTGGAACAGTTGCCCAATCCATTGCGGAAGCCCTGTCAGCGATCGTTCTTGTTCAATTGGTGAAGCGGGGATGTCCGTGCGTGCTTGGGACGTTCAGCTCCAATGTCGATATGCGAACCGGTGCACCTGCCTTCGGAACCCCAGACTATATGCGGACAACGCAGATGACCGGGCAAATGGCACGGTATTATGGCCTGCCGCTCAGAGCATCGAACACATGCGTATCCAACGCGCCGGATAATCAGGCGACCTGGGAGAGCTCGCACTCACTGTTTGCAGCGATCACCTCAGGCGTTAACATGGTCTACCACGCTGCAGGTTGGCTCGAAGGCGGGCTATGCGCCTCTTATGAGAAATTCATTATGGATTGCGAGCAGCTGCAGCAGCTCACCGCATACATGAAACCCGTCAAATGGGATGAAGACGAGATCGCAGTGAATGCAATTGCCGAAGTCGGGCAGGGCGGCCATTATTTTGGGATTGATCATACTCAGGCGCGATACGAGAACGCGTTTTACAGTCCGTTTCTATCCGATTGGTCGAACTTTGAGAACTGGCAGGATCAGGGCAGCGTTCTGACCGCCGATCGAGCGCTCGGTGTCTGGAAACGGATCCTCAATGAGTTTGAAGCACCGCCCCTGGCGGAGGACCGGCATGAAGAACTTGTTGCCTTTGTCGAACGTCGGAAAAGCGAAGGTGGTGCGCCGACTGATTTCTGATGCCGGTCTTTGTGGCGTGCGATCCATAATCTGATAGAACAAATGCCCATGTGAACAGATAAAACGCATGGAGCGGAAATGGATCTTGCGCTGAATGAAGCGGCAATACCCTTTGACAATTCCTTCGCAAAACTACCGGATAAGTTTTATCGGAGGGTCAATCCAACAGAGGTCAAGGCGCCCGAAATCATCCGTGTGAATGATGAGCTTGCTCGGTTCTTGAACATCGATCCCGATTTTCTGAGAAGCGAGGCGGGCCTGGCAATTCTTGCCGGAAACGCAATTCCGGACGGTGCGGAACCCATTGCGATGGCCTATGCCGGGCACCAATTCGGTCACTTTGTTCCGCAGCTGGGTGATGGTCGCGCGCTACTCCTTGGCGAGGTTGTCGCGAAGGATGGGAGCCGGCACGATATCCAGCTTAAAGGTTCCGGGCCGACCCCGTTTTCCAGGATGGGGGACGGGAGGGCGGCACTTGGACCAGTGCTTAGGGAATATGTTGTCAGCGAAGCTATGGCCTCGCTCGGCGTGCCGACGACGCGCGCGCTTGCGGCTGTCACCACAGGCGAGCCGGTTTTTCGCAGTTGGGCGCAGCCTGGCGCGGTTTTCACGCGTGTTGCAAGAAGCCACATTCGGGTTGGTACGTTTCAATTTTTCGCAGCGCGAGAGGATGTCGAAGGCGTGCGGGCGCTTGCGGATTATGCGATCTCCCGCCTTTATCCTGAAATTACGGAAGATCCCAATCCGTATGAAGCACTCCTGAACGTCGTCATACAGAAACAGGCTCGTCTCATTTCAAGGTGGATGGGTCTGGGTTTCATCCACGGTGTCATGAACACCGACAACACAGCAATCGCGGCTGAGACGATAGACTACGGTCCGTGTGCGTTTATTGATACCTATGATCCAGCGACAGTCTACAGCTCAGTTGATCATATGGGGCGCTATGCATTTGCAAATCAGCCAACGATCGGTCAATGGAATCTTGCGAAGTTCGCGCAATGCCTGTTGCCGGCCCTGGATGAAAATGCCGACGAGGCTCTTGCCCGGGGACAAGCTGCAATAGATGCTTATCCAAAACAATTCGAGACGGCGCTTACGCAGGAGCTAGGCGGAAAGCTCGGCTTCGCCCAACCCAAGGTTGCACATCTCGAACTCGCCCACGACCTGTTAAAACGAATGGCCGAGAACGAAGCCGACTTTACGAATACCTTCAACCGTCTTGCTCCGCTTCTTGAAGCTGACTTCAATCCTGAACGCGGACCAAGGCTGCTTTTTAAATCGCCAGAGCGTTTCGACGACTGGGCGTGGTCCTGGAGGGACGCTCTTGATGCTGAAAGTCAAGGAGCATCGGAGACACTGGAAATCCTTCAGCAAGCCAACCCGGTCGTTATTCCGAGGAACCATCTCGTTGAAGAGGCGATCCGCGCGGCAGAAGATGACGGTGATTTTTCCGTGTTTGAAATGCTTCTGAAAGTGGTTTGCAGGCCCTTCGACAGATCGATGTTGGAAAGCCGTTTCGCAATGCCGCCAAAACCGGATGAAGTGGTGCACGAGACGTTTTGCGGTACTTAAAATTCGTTTGGACAAAGAAAATGGCGGTTTCTGTCGAAACCGCCAAAATTGCTTAAGCGAGTTGGTGAGGTCTGTTCCTAAGCTCTCTTAGCTTAGACTCAGGTCATAGGTGCGTCAAGCTGACACCAAACTTTTGACAATTTTCCCCAAGGACCATTGGAGAAAGACTTACGAATTAACCATCATGAAATACTACTTAGACGAAGATTCCAAGTGTAACCTTTGTAACGGGACACAAAGTCGACGTTGAGGCCGTATCGTTCGGCAAGCTCGTTCACAGTGTCATTCAAAGTTTTGCGCGGTTCGACATGAAACAACGCCAGCCACTTAAGAAGAACCGTGCGAAACCATCCGGGAAGCTTCTCTTGCTGGCCAAAATCTACAATGTGAATCTGTCCACCAGACGATAATGCTTTTATGCCTTGCTCAATCGCCATCTCCCATGGCGGGATCATCGACAGGGTATAGGAATAAAAGATGTGGTCGAAATTTTCGACGTCGAACAGCGCCTGGGGAGAAAAATCCGTAGCATCGCCGCGACTAAGGGTGATGCGATCTGAGAGCCCAGCTGCCGCAACTTTTTTTCGTGCCGTCCGCAGCATCTCTTCGGATATGTCAAACCCAAAAAAGTGCGTCTTGGGATAGCGCTTTGCCGCCTTGATGAGGTTGCGTCCCGTTCCGCAGCCAACCTCCAATACCCGTTCGCCTTCCTGTGCGCCAAGGTCGGTAATAACGGCGTCGCGGCCCAGAAGGTAATATTTGCGCGACACATCATAGATGTGTCTCTGAGACCGGTAGATGGCATCCATCAGGCTCGCATGATTCTTGTCAGGCATTGGATTCAGGTAACCTGCAGCGACGGTCAGTTTTTTATATAAAGATGGAAACCACCGTAAATGGCGGACCGATCCTGTCTGTTCAACTCAACGGATCGCTCTTCCTGATAAGCCCATTGGTTGAGTGTCTCATCCACGACGCGACCCGGCAGGAGGCTTGGTTCAGCAGCCGTCCTGAAGATGACACGCCCTCCCGGCTTTGCGGTTCGTGTGATCTCGCTCCATAACTCATTCAGTTGCCCATCGGTCATCCAGTCCTGAGCATCGAGCAGGATGTAAGCGTCGAGGGATTCATTTTCCTGTGTCCGAAGTTGTTCCGTGAAGGAAACGTTCGTGACAGACACACGCTTTGCCCGCTCTTTGATTTCGTTGAAGTTGGCCGGCTGGAGGTAAGGTGGCAGAGGGCCTGATTTACCGGTCGATTCCGAACGACCTGCATCCGGCGGATAGCCGCGGCCGAATGCCTGCCAGGCAAAATAGTTGTCTCTCATGGAGAAGTGGCAGGCGAGCTTTTCAAGACGTTGTTTCAAAACGACCGACATGTCACCGTTCCCGGCCGTTGCAAGCGCGTCATACTGGGCGGGTGGGATTCCCAGACCAAAAAGTGATGCCTTCTTGGATGTCACCCAACGCACCAGACGCTTGTCGAACAAAGGTGCAAGAGATCCTTCGTAGAATGAGCGCTGCTCTTCGATCGTCCGCGCTTTTGTAATGTCCCGCGGGTCGATTCCATACATGCGTGCCGTCAGGTGGACAGCACCGATGAAGTATCCGAGCAGGCCGTGATGGTAGAGATCACGGGAAAAAAGCGTAATCCGCTTACGGAAGAACCGATCGCGACCCTCCCAGTACGAGCGGGTATGGGGGTCGATTTCGTCACGGAGAAACCGTTTGTAAGCACGAAGATTGGCGCGTTCGTCGGCTTCTCCAAAAAAGCGGTAAAATGTTTCATGGTTTGGAAAGACTTCGGCCGCTTTCAATTTCAGGCGGGTAAGCGCAATATGGGCGGTGTTGAGGTCGACTGCCAGGATCTCTTTCGGGTCCTGGGTCAGATAAGAGAGGACATTGCAGCCGCCGGATGCAATCGCAATGACGCGGGATTGCGGGCCGAGTTCCAGCGCCTTCATGTCGACGTCGGGGTCTTCCCAGATCTGAGGATAAACGAGCCCCTTAAACATCCATGTAAACAGGCGCTCTGAAAAGCCGTCGGTGGTTCCGGCTTTATGCTGATAGACTGCTTTCTTAAGATGTTTTGCCCGATCCTTTGTGACAGGCTCGTCGTCCGTTTCCATCAAATCTACCCTTATCTTGCAGTGTCGCAGCTTCGGCCTTGACCTTCTGAGCGGTTTGCCGCGCAAGCCCGAAGGCGCTGCTGGATACGTCCCGGCCTCAAAAATCCGGGAAAGTGCGAAGAACTAGTCCATCCTTATGACGTTTTCGCGACGGCAGCAATTCGCTCAAGCAAATTTCTCGCGCTGCCCGAGGAGTGCGCACATTGTTAACATATTCTTGCTACAAACGCCGAAAGTTAAATGAATTTTGGAACAAAAATTCGTTCGCGCGTTGGATTTATCTCAACACCGCTTTGATAAAATCAAACGCATGCTTAGTCCACAAAGTGACGAACCGATGGAACAGACAGTCGAAAAACGAACGGATATGTTTGCCAGCCTCAAGGAAATGGCTGGCGAAGACACGTCGTCTGAACAATTGTTTGATCTCGTCTTCGAAATGTATCGATCGACGAATAAAGTTAACTCACCAGAACAGCTCGATATGTGTGAGGATGTGCTCACGCAATTGATCGCCTATGTGGAAATCGAGGCGCGTCGACGGATATCGCTGAAAGTGGCAGAACTGTCGGATGCGCCGCGTCGGATTATCCGCACACTTGCGATCGAGAACATCTATGTGGCACAACCGGTCCTGGCAAAATCACCGGTGCTTGAAGATAAAGATCTTCTGATGGTGACGCGGCTTTGCGGTCCGCAGCATCTCGAAGCAATTGCAGAACGGGAAACCATCAGCAAACAGGTGACGAACGAGCTTGTACGTCTTGGTAACACCCATGTTTGGGAACGCATTGCCGGCAATCAAGGTGCCGAACTCAGTGAAAAGGCGACGATATTCCTCGTCAATCGAGCGCGTGAAAATACAAGGATCCAGCTTGGTCTTATCGATCGCGCGGATCTCAGCGAAAGCACCTTGCGCAAAATTGTAGCCGATGCCGGTGAAAGCATTCGCCAGCACCTTGCGAGCCGTGGTCGTGAAGATCTTCTGAGTGCATTGAAGCAGGCCGAGGAGACGGTATCGAACCGGATTCTGTCAACCTCTTCAGTGCTTGGCTACGAATACGAAAAAGCGATGGCCAAAGTTCTCGATATGGAGGCAGCTCGGCCCTTTAAAGCGCAGGATCTTCTTTCCGCGGCTTCCAAGGACGATTTCCCGTTGGTTGCGAGCATCTTTTCGCGAATCTCGAAGCTTGAGTTGGAAGAAGCTGTGCACTGGTTATCGCGCCGCGAACTCGATCCGGCGATTGTTGCATTCAAAGCGCTCAAATTTGAGCGGGATCTGGTCGAGGCTCTTCTGCGCACTGGTCCTTGGCGTCGCATCCTGACGCCAGCGGTTCGCAATCGCGCCCTCAAGACATTTGATCAACTGAGCCCGGATGTCGCCAAGCGCATCTTCGAAGCCCGCAAGAACGCTTTCGCGGAGCAGACCGGGGTCGCCTGACGTTTTAGGCTTACCAATCGAGATAGGAAAAGCCCGCTTTTGGCGGGCTTTTCAATTTGTGCACATCCTTCAGTGAGGTATTCGCGTCAAGCCGCGTTTCGCCAGGTTTCGTTTTTCAGGAAATCTTCAAACTCTTCAAATGGCATGGGCTTGGCAAACGCATATCCCTGCAGCACATCGACACCAAGATCCCGCAGGACATTCGCGTGGCCCAGCGTCTCAACACCTTCCGCCACAACTGAAATACCGAGCGAGTGCCCCATCTCGATAATCGCTTTGACAAGCGAGCGCTGGAGTTCGGATTCTGTGACCGGGAAAACCAACTGGCGATCGATTTTCAAACGGTCAGGGTTCACCTTGGTGAGCCCGATAATCGAGGCGCGACCACTACCGAAGTCGTCAATTTCAATCTCGACGCCGCATTCGCGCAGCCGGTCGATGTTCCAATTGATCGCTTCGTGCTGTTCGTCGAGGAATATCGTTTCCAGGAGTTCAAATGAAACCTTTGACCGTGTTGAAGGAAATGCCTCTATGCTTTCGATCAGGCGAGGGTCTGCCAATCGGCGGAAACTCACATTCACTGCAACTTTCGGGATCGAGAAACCTCTTTCTTCCAGAACATTCGACGTCTTGACTGCCTGTTCGAATGTCAGGCGGTCGATTTCGCTCACGACATCGAGCTCTTCCGCAATTCCAAGGAAGTGAAATGGGGCGAGAATTCCTTTTTCCGGATGGTTCCAGCGTACAAGGGTTTCAACCCCGACAAGATCGTGGTTCCTCGCATCGAATTGCGGCTGGTAATAGGCAACGAATTCGTTGTTTTCTATGCCGCGCAGGATTTCATCCGCGACCAGTTTTGTGCGAACGATTTCAGCTTCAAGTTCCTCGGTGAAGATCACAACGTTGTTGCGGCCATCCCGCTTTGCGCGATAAAGCGCAATGTCGGCATTGATAAGAAGTTTTGAGCGATCGACTTTGTCGCTGTCTGCGAACGCGATGCCGATGCTCGCTCCGACCCTGCAGCAGGGCTTTCCCTCGTAGATTACGGGCGCCTGGAGTTCGTCGATGATTTGTGCGGCAATCTCCGCGGGTCGATCAGGCGTGGTAAGATCTTCACATACTATGACGAATTCGTCGCCACCGATCCGCGCAATGAGATCACTCTCGATTGTAACGCTGCGGATAAGCTCCGCCACATGCATCAGAACCTGGTCACCCGCAGCGTGTCCGAAAGTGTCGTTGATGTGTTTGAAGCGATCAAGGTCGACCTGCAGAAGCGCTATTTCTCCTTTGCGGTCGAACTGGCGCCGATCGTAGCGGCTGAGATATTCGTCGAGCTGACGGCGATTTGCGAGGCCTGTCAGGGGATCGAGTAATGCCTGTTTTTGAATTCTGCTTTTCGCGCTTTCCAAGGCTGAGGCGAATTTTTCAAGACGTCGTTGCTGACGTTTGATGTCGGTTATATCGACCCTAAAGCCGACAATATCACCATTGGATGTCAGCGATTCATGGACTCTTACATACCGGTCGCCAGGCAATTCCTGATCCATAAAACCCGTCGGATTTCGGTGATGCTCAAGCCGCTCAGCGCGCCATTCCGTTTCCCGCCCGACGGCATCCGGGAAGACGCCACGCTCTATGCCGACATCGAGTAATTTTTCAAACGATACGCCGGGTTTGACGATGTCTGCGATGCCGTCGTATGTGCGCTCGAATTTTTCGTTACAGATGAGGAGGTTGTCGTCTTTGTCATAGATCACAAAACCATCCGGGAGCGCTTCAATGGCATTCCAAAGCCGTTGCTCGCTCATGGCGATCTGTTCTTTGTAGTCGTGCAGCTGGTTTTCCAGTGCCGCGCGATCGTCCAGCGCCTGTCTTGCGGCATTCTCACGGGTTCGAACCGAGGACACATCGCGAAGATATAAGAGCCAGCACGGATTGGATCGGCCGAGGTCGGGCAGGAATGTGAAGGTCAATTCTGCCCAATAAGGTTTTCCTGAACCGCGACTGTACTGGATCTCGTGCAAAAAGGGTTTTTCGGTTTTCAGGCCATTTGCGATCGTATCAAGATCCGCCTGCGACGTATGAGGTCCGCTTAGAGCGGATAACGGTCCGCCAAGAAGCGTGTTTTGAGAATGGCCAGTGACCTGTTCGAAAGCTTCATTGCACCAGAATAGTTGCGTGTTGCCTTGGTCGTTTCCCGCCACTTCGAAAAGTGCGACCGCTTGCCACCACATGTGTGCATAGCTTTGAACAATGTCTTCGACCCGCATTCTGCCTCACTGCCGGAAGCATTTCTTGCATCCCGGTAATTCTGAAAAATCGGCCGATTCTTTTTTGATTTAATTATCGTGCTCGACTTTGGTGATACAAAAGCTACCAAGGCAAGGTTAATGTCGGCTTAGTGAGAAGTTATTTTGAATTGCTCTTAATCGGGTTCAGTATAATCTGTTTAACGAAAAGTAAATACTTAGGAAGTTTGTCTCTTCACGTGTGCTGTAGCCAAAACAAAAAACCGCCCATTTTGGGCGGTCTTTTTTGACCTAATTGCAGGCTCCTGTTCAGGCGCTTACGCGTTCGACGGACCAGGCAATCGCAAGCCCAACGAGGACATGACCGATTAGGGATGCTTGAGACAGTGCGTTGAAGCCGAAGAACGGCGGGAAGCCCGCAAACAGGTGTGCCATGACAAACATTGCAAAGACATAAAGCACGACACCATAGACGAATCCTACGACAAACCAGGGAAGAGCCGGTGCAACCTTTGAGGCAATTGGCCGTGCGCCAAGCAGGTATCCGAGCGGGAAGGCGATGAGGCCAGTAGCTAGGTGAATGCCGTTTGCCACCGCATTACCGACAGCGCCGGATTTCGCTGCAAACAACGGGGCGAACGTTTCTTTGCCGATACCGAAAGAAGACTTCACCAAACCAACGGGTGATAGTGCGCCACCCATGTAAAGTGGTGCAAAAACTTTCGCCCATAGTTCCCAGACCCCAAGTGAAACCACGCCGGCAAAGAGTGTCGCCGTGATGATGGTCTGAATTGAAAAACGCGATCCCGTTTCTTCATATGTAAGCGTTGACATAATACGATCCTTTGCTTGGAGGAAGCTTTGAAAATCCTTCGCAGCACACTCTCACGCACTGCACAAAACCCATATGGATAGTCTTGATCTTGAAGCCAGTAACGCCGCGTCAAACGGCTGTGAAGCCTGTGTGACCACTGTTTTTAAAGGGTTTTTTGGATGATCATTGGTTCTCTATGGGCAACTTGAACAATTGATCCCGGTCAAGCTGGACTACGGAAAAGGGTTTAGGTTGCCTAGAAAAGGAGAGCAGCACTATGCGTACAGTTGAGCAAAGAAAAGATCAGTTGACCATTCGTTTGAAAGAGCTCGATGTAAGACTGCACGAAGTGGAAGACCTTTTGGAGCAGACACCCGATGCTGATTGGGAGGAAAACGCCGTGCTCCACGAAGACGATGAGGTTTTAGAAGAACTCGGTCAAACCGGGCAGATCGAAATACAGGCCATCCGTGCTGCTCTCGCGCGGATTAAGGACGGGACTTACGGTGTATGCGTTAAGTGCGGTGAGATGATTTCTGAAGAGCGCCTCGATGCGGTGCCGCAAACACCACTTTGCCGGCATTGTGCCCGCCACTAGCCGGTCCGAATTTTATCCAGAACAGCTAATAGTTTCACGAGAACATCAGGTCGCCCTGTTCTTTGATGATGCGCTTTGCCTTCGCAATCGTCGCTTCAACAGCGGCTTCCTTACCTGCGTAAAGATCGGCACGGATGAACGTATGCTCTTTGCGTTCACCGGAAACGGTCTTTGCAATCACACCCGAGACCCGGAACTGATCCCCTTCCTTGATCGGAGTGGGTGTGATTTCGAAACCTTCGAACGTGGTCGCCGTGGTTTTGACAGGTTCTTCCTCACCCTTGTCCGCTATGCCGAAGAGTTTTTTAAAAAATGCCATTTCGACCTCCAATTAAAAGGCTCTGGCAACCGGCATGCGGTTTTGGATCAGATGTCCTATCGGCGACCGCCCGTCGATGCGTCCAATCGGCCAATCCCGGCGGATTGTCTTTTAGCCGTCCAAGAACGACCGTAGCTTGCGTGAACGGCTTGGATGCTTGAGTTTACGAAGCGCTTTTGCCTCGATCTGACGGATACGTTCCCGTGTGACCGAGAACTGCTGCCCGACTTCTTCAAGCGTGTGGTCGGTGTTCATGCCGATACCGAAGCGCATCCGCAAGACGCGTTCTTCACGTGGTGTGAGAGATGCAAGAACACGGGTTGTGGTTTCACGCAAATTCGCCTGAATAGCGGCGTCAATTGGAAGAACGGCATTCTTGTCCTCGATGAAGTCGCCAAGGTGGCTGTCTTCTTCATCGCCGATCGGTGTTTCCAGAGAAATCGGCTCTTTGGCGATCTTCAGAACCTTGCGCACTTTCTCAAGCGGCATGGCGAGCTTCGCGGACAATTCTTCCGGTGTCGGTTCCCGACCAATCTCGTGAAGCATTTGACGTGAGGTGCGAACGATCTTGTTGATCGTCTCAATCATATGAACAGGGATCCTGATGGTGCGAGCCTGGTCGGCAATCGATCGCGTGATCGCCTGACGGATCCACCATGTCGCGTAAGTCGAGAACTTATAGCCGCGGCGATATTCGAATTTATCGACGGCTTTCATCAACCCGATATTGCCCTCCTGGATCAGATCGAGGAACTGCAAGCCGCGGTTGGTGTATTTTTTCGCGATGGAAATGACGAGCCTGAGATTGGCTTCGACCATTTCTTTTTTTGCCTGGCGGGCTTCGCGCTCGCCTTTTTGAACCATATGGACGATGTTGCGGAATTCCGCAGTCTCGAGTCCGGTCTCGGAGGCAAGAAGCTGGATTTCGCTGCGCAATTCGCTCGCGCGGAATGTCTCGGATGCCGAGAAGTCCGACCAACCGCGTCCCGGCAATTGTGCGATCTTCTCAAGCCAGTTGGGGTCGAGTTCGGATCCTTGGTAATGGGCCAAGAAGTCATCGCGCTTGACGCCGTAGGATTCGGCAAGCCGCAGAAGACGGCCTTCGTAACCCATCAGACGCTTGTTGATGTCGTAGAGTTGCTCAACAAGAGCATCGATCCGGTTCTGGTTTAAGGAGAGGGATTTCACATCCTTCTCGATTTCCTGCCGGAGTTCTTTCATTTTCTCCGCGTCGCCGCTGACCTGCTCTTCGTCCATGAGCTTGCGTTCAACGCGGCGGTCCTGAAGCTCGCGGAGCTTATAATAATCGTCAGCAATCCGGTCAAAGGTGGCAACGACGTCGTCTTTCAGTTCCGCTTCCATCGCGGCAAGAGACATGTTGTTCTCAAGATCGTCGTCATCCTCGTCGTCGCCGATTTCCGAACCATCCTCATTTTCTGAGCCGGCTTCCTTGTCCTCGGTCTCTTCCTCTTCCGGGGCAGCCGCCGTTGGTGCCGCTTTGGCATCGGGACCCGCATAAGTCGCTTCCAAGTCGATGATGTCGCGGAGCAGGATCTTTTCTTCGGCGAGTTCGTCACGCCAGATGATGATCGCCTGGAAGGTAAGCGGGCTTTCACACAGGCCGGCTATCATTGCTTCCCGTCCGGCTTCAATGCGCTTTGCGATTGCAATTTCGCCTTCCCGTGAAAGCAACTCCACGGAACCCATTTCCCGCAAATACATGCGGACCGGATCATCGGTGCGGTCGGTCGGCTCTTTGGTTTTCGTGCTTGCGACAGCCCGCGACTGGCTCACTTCGACCAGATCGCCGCCTTCAACCTCTTCTTCGGCTTCTTCAGCTTCGACGACGTTGATGCCCATATCGGACAGCATTGACATCGTGTCTTCTATTTGCTCGGAGGTCACCTCATCAGAAGGCAGGACTGAATTCAGCTCATCATAGGTTACGTAACCGCGCTTTTTGGCGGTTCTGATCATTTTCTTGACTGCAGCATCCGTCAGATCAAGGAGCGGACCATCCTGGTTTTCGCCTTGAGTTTCTGCAACTTCTTTTTTTTCGGATGCTTTCGTCGCCATAAACTGGTCTCCAGCGGCTATTGCCGAGTTGATCCCCGGACACCGCGATACGTGTTTCGTTAGTTCAAGGGCAATCCTGGCGGGGATGCCCTTTCAGATTGGAACAAGATGTGCTGGCCGAGAATTATGATGGTGCCCCCAAACGCCGTCCCGCTTAA
>JBCDCZ010000116.1:0-13131 GCA_039180865.1 Pseudomonadota bacterium
TCATTGGTACTTTGGACGACTATCGATGCTGGACCTTCGCGCCCGGGCTTCGATGCATTGTTGGCGATCCAACCAACCGGAGAGCCTTCCACGAAAAGGCCATCGAATTCCGGCGAAAGTGTGCGGTGATAGCCGAGCATCAGTGTAAAACAGCCCATGACACGTGCCGTATCGAGCGCATCGTGACCGCTAAAGGCGTGGGGCTTCAACTGGTGCGATTGGGCGGCAGGCGCCGTCGAGATCACCCAATCAAAAGGTCCGTGCTGCTCACCGTCGCGGTCAAGCAGGACGACGCCATCCTCACCGGGCTCGATACGCGCAATCTGGCATTCGAGCAGGATTGAAAATGGTTCTGCCACAGCTTTCAGGAACGCGTTCATATGCGGCACGCCAACATAGTGCGGGCCGTGCTTATCAGCGGTGAGTGGCGCTTTTCCCGCCTCCATCATCAGGAAATGCGGCTCCCAGTCCGCGAGCAGTCCGCGTTCGACGTAAGGGGCGATAAAGTCCTGAAAGGGTTCGCTTCTTGCCGTAAAATACTGCGCGCCGTGATCAAAGGAAAACGGTTCCGCGCGACGGGTCGCCATCCGCCCGCTGACGCCACGTGCCTTCTCGAAGAGCGTTACGTCGGCAGTTCCCGCCAGTCGGGAGGCAAGCGTTAACCCGGCAAGTCCCGCTCCGATTATTCCAACTTTCGCCATTGCGTCCCCTCAAGCCTTGTAAAGAGCCTGGCCGGCACACCCCTGTCTCGGCCCTACACATCTTTATCGAACATTTCAAAGGATTAAGCGGATCGGATCAATCGCGGACTAAGCCTTACCGGCTGGCTTCAAAGCCCAACAAAAGAAAGAACAAGGGCCAGAGCAGCGGAAACACCGAGAATGGGCGCAATCTGCCACTTCAAGCGCAGGAGCAGAATACCGCAGAGGATCGCCAGCAAGACCGGAGCCAAAGAGAGCGTGAAAATGTCGGGCAACCATAGGAGGAATGGCCCGATCTCCTCGCGGGTAACACGCTCAAAAAACACATGGAGCGCAAACCAGAGCGATAGGTTGAGGATTACGCCCACCACAGCGGCCGTGATTGCGGTCAGCGCCCCGCGCAGCCGGGGTTGGGCGCTGATCCATTCGATATAGGGGGCGCCAGCGAATATCCATAAGAAGCAGGGAGCGAAAGTCACCCACAAGGTGATCAGAGCCGCCGCTATACCGGCAGCAAATCCATACGCCTTGAAGCCTGCAAGAAAGCCGACAAATTCGGTGACGAGGATGAGCGGACCGGGCGTTGTTTCCGCAAGCCCCAACCCATCCATCATTTCACCGGCGTCAAGCCAGCCGTAATGATTGACCACGTTTTGCGCCATATAGGCGAGGACCGCATAAGCACCGCCGAACGTCACAACGGCAAGCTTCGAGAAAAAGAACCCGATATCGACCATGACCCCTTCGGGTGCTGCGGCCCACAAGAGCGCAAGCGGAGCAAGCCAGATGAAGAGCCATAAGGCGACCGTGCGTGCGGTCTCAGACCAGGCTTGCCTCACCACGACCTCTGGATCGGCTCCGCTTACACCCTTCCCGCCAAAGAAAGCGCCATAGAGCGCAGCAACCAGAATGAGGAGCGGAAAAGGAACGGAGAGAAAGAAAATGCCGACAAAAGCAAGACCGGCGAGGATCCAGTGCTGGGTTTCAATAAGCGCCCGCTTTGCAACCTTCATGAGCGCTTCGATCACAATGACGACGACTGCCGCCTTAACACCAACGAAGAGCGCCTCCACCAGCGGCACATTGCCGAAATAGGCGTAGATGGTCGCAAGACACAGGACGAAAAAGGCACCGGGAAGGACGAACAGCAAGCCTGCGATGAGCCCGCCGGCTACACCCTGAAGGCGCCAGCCCGCATAAGTCGCTAGCTGCATCGCCTCAGGCCCCGGAAGAAGCATGCAGAACGAAAGCGCGTTCAGATACTGCTTTTCGCTGAGCCACTTCTTTTCATCCACGAGAACCTTATGCATGAGCGCAATCTGCGCCGCCGGTCCGCCAAAAGAGAGAAAACCGATCCGACCGAATGCGTGCCAGAGGTCGCCAAGGTTCGCCGCACGTTTCTGCGCGGTGTCCTCCGTTGCGCTTATCGTCATGAAAAACCTCGCGAACTGGGAGGCGAACTCCCTTTGCATCCCTCGGCATATAGCGCTGCCGTATGACAGTACGATGTTTACTTGCCAATTTTGGCGAGCGCTGCATTTTCCGCCGGAATCCGGATGGCGAGAAGGCCTGCATTCAGGATCGTAAAGACGACAGCCACCCAGAAAAGCCCAAGCACCATCGGAGCCACAAAGATCTCGCCGACAACCAAAACGTAGTTCGGGTGTTTTAGGAAGCGATAAGGTCCGCGCGCGATGAGCGGTTCGTCGATAATGATGATTCGCGTTGTCCAACGCTCGCCGAGGCTTGTGAGTATCCAGATCCGGAAAACCTGCAGAAGTGCATAAACTGCAAGAAAGAAGGGATTCACCGATTGATCATTGCCGAACACCGCGATCGCAACGACGAAGGCACCATGGACAGCAACCATCAGCGGATAATGCCAGGCACCGACTTCATAGGCGCCCCGTTCCAGCAAACGCTGTGTGTTGCGTTTTGCGAGCACCAGTTCAGACAGCCTCTGAACCACGAGAAACGCGATGAAAAAGATCGCCACACTCATCGAACTCTTAGGCCGGTTGGCGGGTGAGCGACAGAAAAGAGCCCGTAAAGCCCGGACCGAGAGCAGTCATGAGCATCTCGGAAGCGGCTTCTTCTGCCAGGACTTTCTGAAGAACGAAGAGGACAGTCGGCGCCGACATATTCCCGAACTCACTCAGAACCGCGCGTTCGTGATCGAGCGAACCTGCCGTAAATCCAAGCGTTTCTTCGAGAGCTTCAACCACTTTTGCGCCGCCTGGATGACAGACCAGGCGATCAATATCGTGGATCGTCTTTCCGAGACACGCAGAGGCGGCACTGAGGGCCGATTGGTAATTCTCTTTCAAAAAACCCGGAATCGACCGATCGAAAATCACGCCGAAGCCATCGTGATCGACATCCCACCCCATAATGGGAAGCGTATCCGGCCATGTGTATTCAAAGCCTTCGCCAATCATAACTTGACCCGGCGACACCGCATTGGGGTCTTCAGGCGCACTCAGACATGCTGCCGCGGCACCATCACCGAAAAGAACCGTCGCAATGATGTCAGCTTTTCTCAAACGGTCGGCGCGAAACGAAAGTGTGCAGGTTTCAACGGCAACCATCAGCACGCGGCTGCCCGGATTGGCACGTGCGAGACGCGTTGCCACGGAAAGCCCGCTGACGCCTCCAGCGCATCCAAGTCCGAACACCGGTACGCGTTGAACGTCCCGGCGAAATCCAAGCTCTTTGAATGCACGCGCTTCCAGCGTTGGTGTCGCAATACCGGTTGAGGAAACTGTAACGATCTGGTCGATATCGTGAGGCTCAAGCCTGGCATCATTGAGTGCGCTACGGGCGGCATCGCAAAAGAGCGCCGTCGCGCCCTCAAGATAGGCCTTTGTGCGCTCCGGCCAGTCTTTCGGTTCCTCAAACCATTCGAACGGGGCCACCGAATAGCGCTTTTCGATACCGGCTGTCAGGAAGCTCTGCGAAAGGCGGTCGAACTCAGGATAGCGAGGCCCGAGGATCCGCTTGGCAGCCGTCTTTACCATATCTTGAGGGAGAATATGCTCAGGAACTGCAATACCGAGCCCGTCGAGAGATACAGGGCAGACTGCTGGTCGGCTGTGGTCAACGGCAAGTGGTGCTGTTTGATGGACAGTCAAAGGCTTCTCCCATAAGGCGCACGGATGTGCGGGAACCATCAGCTTTGTTGTGACAGGGTCGTCATCCCACGCAAACTGACTTTCGCGTGACGCGCCCAATCGTGAAGATAGGATGAAAGCAGCTTTCGCCTGCCTAGGGCGTGTCTTCAGGAATTAACGCTGATTGAAGAGGATCCGGCGCTCTCGCTCATCGGGCGGTGCGGACCGACGGTTTTCCTTGCCAAGATTGACGGCCCTTTGAACGGCCGGGCGGTCCTTGACGCGCGCTCGCCAGTCAGCGACTTTGGGATAATCGTCCAGAGACAATCCCATCGCTTTTGCAATCAGCACCCACGGCCAGGCAATCATATCGGCAATCGAATAGTCGTCGACAATGTAGTCGCGCCCTTCAAGGCGGCGCTCCAGAACGCCGATAGTGCGAGAATATTCGTTTTTGTAACGCTCGCTCGCATAGCCGCCCCGTTCCGCCTCGGGAGCGTAATTGTGAAAATGGCTGTGCTGCCCGGCCATTGGTCCCTGATTGCCCGTCTGCCAGAAGAGCCATTCGAGCGTTTCCTTGCGCCCTTTCGGATCGGTTGCCATGAAGCGCCCGGTCTTCTCGGCCAGGTAAATCAGGATCGCGCCGGATTCGAAAACGCTAACCGCCTCACCGCCACCATCGGGGTCATGGTCAACAATGGCCGGCATCCTATTGTTTGGAGAAATCTCGAGGAACTCTGCCGTGAACTGGTCTCCCTTCCCGATGTTCACGAAGCGGGTTGTGTAGGGCAACCCGCATTCCTCGAGCATGATCGAGACTTTCCATCCGTTGGGGGTCGGCCAATAGTAAAAGTCGATCGGCGTCATTGCGCGGCCTCTTTCGGCGCGGCTGAAGACCGGCTGATCTCGTCCTGGTCCTTAATCGTTCCGTTCTCGATAAGTGAAGCAATCTCGGCTTCCGAAAGACCGAGTTCGGTGAGGATATCTTTCGAATGTTCGCCAAGCATCGGTGCGCCCCGTCGGATCTCGGGATCGGTTCTTGAAAATCGCGGCGCGGGTCGAGCTTGGCGAAGTGCTCCTGCAACCGGATGATCGGTCTCGACAACGATACCGTTTGCCTGCGTCTGCGGATGGCGGATCATCTCGCGACGGGTGAGGACCGGTGCGCAGGGCACATCATGCGTCTCAAGGATCTCAAGCCATTCTGCCGCTGTCTTCTCCATCAGAACGTCCTGGGTCAGTTGCAGACGCTCATCGATGTTTCTTGACCGGAGAGCTGCCGTCAGGAAGCGTTCATCCTCAAGCCATTCGGATTTATTGAGCGCCGCACAAAGGTTGCGCCATTCCTTGTCAGACTGTACCGCGACTGAAATGTAGCCGTCCTGGGTTTCATAGATGAGATCGATAAAACTCTGCGACGCCTCTCGTTTGCACTCATCGCCGACGAATGTGTGCCCGCCCATATCCGAGCCCCATAAAAAGGCAACGATTGTGTCGAACATGGAAAGGTGGATGTGCTGTCCTTCCCCGGTGCGTTCGCGATGGAAGAGAGCGGCTGAAATTGCCTGTGCTGCCTGAAACCCGGTGAGCTTGTCGGGGACGATCGTGCGCACCAGCCGAGGTCTCTCTTCGTCAGATCCACCCTGAACCGTGGTCAGCCCGGAAAGCGCTTGAATAAGCGGATCATAGACCGGCTTTTGAGCATAAGGACCGGTATGTCCAAACCCTGCAATCGACATATAAACAATGTCCGGTTTCACGGCGGAGATCGCCTCGTAACCGATCCCCATGCGGTCAACGACACCGGGTCTGAAATTTTGCACCATGACATCGCAGGTCTCAGCCAGCGTTTTCAGAAGCTTGATGCCCTCGTCCTGTTTCAGGTCGATCGCGATCGATCGCTTGTTGCGATTATTGTTCACGAAGGCCGCCGAGAAACCGGCGCGCCGGGTCGAAACCAGACGCGTGTGATCACCAAAGGCAGGGTTTTCGACTTTGATGACATCGGCACCCTGATCGGCGAGGATCATGGTCGTGGTTGGCCCGGATACCATCGCGGTAAGATCAAGAACGCGAACGCCTTCTAATGGTCCGGGCATGGCAACTTCCTTCTCACGGTCTTTGAAACGTGCGACACTTCGCTCGATTTAAGCAAGTGGTACGCCGCTGGCACCGATCAAGTCTACGACCTCACACAGCTGTCATCAAACCTGTTTGACTGAAACCGACACCACTCCTGAAATCCTGAAGGACCGTTCAAGATGAGTATTGCCCCGCGGACGAAAATACTGACTTCAGCACTCGGGAAAATGACACTCTTTGCCGCCGCCATCGCGACGTTTGTCATTCCAACACCCTTGCATGCCGAAGGCGGGGGACCGGTCGGTATTGCAATCGCCTCCGCACCAGAGCAATCGTCCGGTGTGTGCTTTGGAGAGAATTCTGTAGAAACGCTCAATTGCGCCCGCAAAAAATGTGCGGCGGGAGATGTCTACAGTGCGTCCGATTGCCTGAGGGTTCTATGGTGCTATCCGATGGGGTGGTCTGCGGACATTTTCGTTCAGGTCCCGGAAATCCACGGTCACGAATATACCTGCGGCTGGAGCAGTCCCGCTCAGCTCAAAGCAGCCATAGCCGTCAAATGCTCAAATCCCTTCCTGATCGAATGCCTGGCGGTTCAGATCTGGTCCCCGGACGGCAAGGAAGTTGATGTCGCGGTCCTCGACCAGCTATCCGAGGAGGCGAAAGACGATAATGAAACCGCCTGGGTTTTGAATGACCATCCAATACGCCCGGCGCTCGATCTTTATGGCGGGCCGGAATTCAACGACGAAACATTGATCTTCAGCCTCTTCTGCGACCGCCAATCCGGAACAGTAAGCCTTTTAATGCGCGAGGTGGGTGAAATCGATGAGCCAGCTGGTGAAAACACCTGCGCCACACTATCGACTGGCGGAGAGCCGCTCAAAATCTGTGGCAGCACCATTCCGAACGAACTTGCCGGTATCCCGGATTTCAACGGGTCTTCGCCGATTTTCGACTTTGGCAAGTTTGATCTGAGCACTGCCCGCAGCCTGAACGTCGCGATCAAAGGGCGTTCAACGGACTTTGCTTTCGGACCAGGCAATGACCGGCCCAAACGCTTTCACGCGCTTTGCAAAGGCTGATCTCTCCTAGATCTTGGAAAAATCCCCGTGGCGACCGGCACCATCGCGGAACCGGGCCGCGCCTTGTGCTCCCTCCCTGCGGATAGCATCAAGACCATTCGCCCATTCCACCTTGAGCGCCTCGCGTACCGGCAGTCCTCGATTTTCAATAATAGAACGCCGGTCTGCGAGAACCGCCTCTTGAGGGAAGCGTGCGATCTCATGGGCCATTTCTTCGGCCGCTTCACGGGTCTTGCCATCTTCGACCACTTTTTCGCAAAGACCGATCCGGTAGCATTCCTCTGACGGCACCTTCCGGCCGGTCATTGCGATCTCCAGCGCTGTCCCCTGACCTACGAGGCGCGGCAAGCGCACGGTCCCGCCATCCATCAAGGTAATGCCCCAGCGCCTGCAATAGACGCCGAGATAAGCACTCTCGCCCATCACCCGAACATCGCAGAGAAGCGCAAGCTCCATACCGCCCGCAACCGCCGGGCCTTCAATAGCACCTACCAGGGGTTTGTTGAGTTCCATGCGGGTTGGCCCAAGTGGCCCTCGCGGAGCCGGTGCGGACCCCACCGGAAAAGCCAGATCTTCGACGATCTGTTTTTCAAACTCGACAGGATCGGTGAGCGTTGAAGCGTATTTCAGGTCCCAGCCAGCGCAAAACGCGCCGCCTTTCCCCCAAAAAACACCTGCTTTTGCGTCGCTTCGATCGAACTCCTGAAACGCCTCGAATAGTGCGTCTGCCGTGTCCGGGTCGATCGCATTGCGCGCCTCGGGCCGGTCATTGATAATGGTCCAGACGGCGCCGTCTTTTTCGATGCTTACAGTCACAAAGCTCCTCCCTCAGCTATGATTGTCTGTCACTCCCAGTGTGGTTATCGGCAGTTTTTCAGCCCGTCACGCCTCCTCGCATCCGGCACGTCTTTGAACTTGCGGACTTGGTTGCGGTGCAGGAACCAGAATAGGTTTGAAGGATGGTGCGAAGGACGATCTGACTTTGGCAGCTACGCCCTGGAAGAGCTCTTTCTTCGCTTCCATAAGAAAGACTCCGGAAAAGCCTGACCAGAACCGTTCACCGCTGCGCTCAACCCATTTGCTTGAGAGCATGGAGCGCCGTTCAATCGGTGGGGTGTGAAGCGCACTCACCCATCCAATAGGAGAGAACCTCTGATCGCGCATCAACTTGCTGAGCTGGCTGCGGCTGAACGGACGCCCATACCCGAAGGGTGTATTTTCCAGACGCGCCCAAAGACCGGTACGGTTCGGTACGATGACAAGAAGCCTCCCGCCCGGCGTCAGAACCCGCCAGACTTCGTCCAAAAGATCGCGGGGATTGTCCGTCATTTCAAGGGAATGAATAAGCATCACCTTGTCGACGGCAGAATCAGGAAGCGGCAACGCATTGTCGAGGACAAGACTGGAGATCGATGGTCCTTCTCTCGGCCAGCGGAATACGCCCTGTGTCGCAGGCATGAAGGCGAAAACCCGTTCCGATTCCGAGAGATCCCGGCGAAGATAAGGCGTCGCATAACCAATACCGAGCACCCGGTCGCCGGATACATTCGGCCAGACATGCTGAATCTTTGTATTCAGCTTCTCACGCGTACGACGTCCCAGACGGGACTTATAAAATTCTTTCAAATCGATTGCGTCGAGATACATGGTCGCTCATCAACCGCTACACTTGGCTTCTCGCGCCCTATGTCCACTTTGTCGGATCGCAGGACCGAGCTGGCTCCAGTCGCGCGGATTTTGCGGCGGAGCCGTGGCATAATCAAGACGATTGACCGGGCTCCTCCAGATACTTTAGGGCTAACCCACGCAAAAAGACGGGAAAGGATCGAAAATGACATCTTTGGAAATCCACCAGTTTCCATGCCGCTCAGATAATTTCGGCGTTCTCGTTCACGATCCGGAGGCAGGTCTGACCGCAACAATCGACGCGCCTGAGGGCGCGGTCATTGAGCGCGAACTCGAAGCGAAGGGTTGGACACTGACCCACATCATCACCACACACAAGCACTTCGATCATGTGGAAGGCCATGAACGCCTGAAAGCAAAATACAATGCGAAAGTGATCGCCCCTGAGGGTGAGGCCGCCGATATTCCTGGCGTCGACGAGACTGTGAAAGACGGCGACACGTTCCAGTTCGGATCGAACACAGTCGAAGTGATAGCAACACCCGGTCACACACTCGGTCAGGTCAATTATTACCTTCCAGACGCGAAAATTGCGTTCACCGGAGACACGTTGTTCGCGCTTGGCTGTGGCCGGGTCTTTGAGGGCACCATGACAGACATGTGGGGCTCAATGGAAAAGCTCAAGGCAAAGCTGGCGCCTGATACGGCAATCTATTGCGGTCACGAATATACGCTTGCCAACGCCAAATTCGCGATAAGCGTCGATCCTGAAAACGAAACTTTGAAGAAACGAGTTGCCGAAATCGAAGCCCTTCGCGCTGATGATCGCCCGACATTGCCGACAACAATGGCAGTCGAACTTGAGACCAATCCGTTTCTGCGCTTTGACGATCCGGCCATTCGCGCCCATCTCGGCATGGAGGACGCAAGCGGTGAAGCTGTCTTTGCCGAAATCCGTAAGCGCAAAGATAACTTCTAGGAAACGCGACCATGTTCGGCATCCAGACAGAAACGCAAACTGCCGCCGACATTATCCGGCAACTGGATCTGCAACCGCATCCGGAAGGTGGTTTTTATCGCGAAACCTTCCGCGATGACGAAGGTTCTGAAGGGCGGGCGCATTCAACCGCGATCTACTATTTGCTTGGCGTTGGCGATTGTTCGGCGTGGCACCGGGTCAATGACGCGGTTGAGATATGGCACTACTACGCAGGTGCGCCACTTGCCCTCACCCTATCGCCTGATGGTCACGACGCTGAGGCGCACCGGCTGGGGCCGAACATCGACTTCGGTGAACGCCCGCAAATCATCGTTCCAAAGGGTTGGTGGCAAACCGCGGAAAGCCTTGGCGAATGGACACTCGCCGGGTGCACAGTTGCGCCGGGCTTTGAGTTTTCAGGTTTTGAAATGGCGCCGGCCGACTGGCGACCAATACCACGGAAGACATAATCAGAAGCCTCGTATGTACCGATTTTCGATCAGATACCCAAACGAATACGGCTTCTCGTTGAATACGATCTTCCCGTAAATTATCGTTTGGAAATAAGCATAAAAAACCCAAGGGCTGGTGATACTTATAATAGATCGCCAGCTTGGTACGACAAATAAGTGTTAATAGGTTCATGCTAGACACTTGTTGTTTGTCAGCATACCTCAAGCCTATCCAGCATGGCCAATCTGTCTACGCGTTCTAAGGTCATCATCACGGCAATCCTTGTCATTGCGGTGTTCCATCTAGCCTATTCTGTCTTTTGGGTTACGCGGACACTGGACAGTGCAAAACAAACCTTTGACGGGCAGATTTCACTCGCGGTGGATTTTGCCGTACCCACGTTATCGACAGCCCTTGTGAAACGTGACCACAGGCGTGCCGATGAGGCGATTCGTGGTCTTGCAGGCTTGCAATCCTATCGCTTTGCCGCAGTCAGAGTGGATCAGTCTTTATTCTTGAATCACAGACGATATGACGCGTGGCATTCAGAGTGGCGTGAAAAGGCGCTTTCAATGAAAGCCGGCTCGATCATAGAAAAACCCGAAATGCGGTTTGTCGCCAAGAACCTCACGACCGCGAGTGGAGATATCATCGGCACGCTGGTCTTAGGCTTTTCGAAGGAGGCCATCAACGCACAACATCAGGACGGCATCCAACAGGCGGTCGCCTTCGGAGCAGCTTACCTAGCAGTCATCGCTTTCGTCTTATTCGCGCTGCTCAACCATTTGATGGGACCACTCCAACAGGTGGTGCGCGATGTCCATCGCTTTCGGCGCGGCGCGGTTGATCCGGGTGCAACACCGGGTCGCCCTTGCGATGAAGATGGCCATGATGAAATCGCCGCCTTATCAAACGCAGTGAAGCTGCTTCATCAAGCCCATTCCGATGCCCGCACGGACGAACTCACCGAACTACCGAACCGACGCGCGCTCGACGATCAACTCGCGCGTCTTCGACCCGACGAATACACCATTGCGCTGATTGATCTCGATGATTTCAAACCGATCAACGACAATTTCGGACACCGTGCCGGAGATCAGGCGCTGGTCGAGATCGCAAACCGCCTCACGGCCTTCGTCGATGATGATACCGTGGTTCTGCGCAAGGGAGGCGACGAGTTTGTCATTATCCGGGACGGTCATTTCACCAGAGACACGATCCATAATTGGGCTGAGCGTGTCGCCACTTCGATCTGTTCGCCGATTTCTTTGGGAAATACTAAGGTCATTGTCGGGGTCAGCATCGGCGTAGCGCGATCATGTGACGTTGACGGAGATGCCCACGACACGCTCTCTGCGGCTGATGCTGCCATGTATTGCGCGAAGGAAAATGCGGCAACACAGGTTGAACTCCACGACGCCAATCGGGTCCGCCGCACGTTTAGCCTGCAGGATCGACGGATGATCGAGAGCGCGTTAGAGCGCAGCGAGATTCGACCCTACTATCAGCCACAAGTCTGTCTGACATCGGGTAAGCGCCGGGGTTTTGAAGCCCTTGCCCGTTGGCATCATCCAGAACAGGGTGTCCTCTCTCCGGCTGCGTTCCTACCGATGGTGAACGAGCTACAGCTGCAACGAAGCTTTGATATTGCAATGCTGCGGCAAGTGGCTGCATTTGCAGACACGCTTAGAATTAAGGGCGCCAGGCCTCACCGTTTTTCCGTCAATCTGGCCGAAGAGACCCTGGCAACGATAGACGGTATCGAGGAGCTTCTAAATGTATTCTCCGAGTTTCCCCAATGCCGGGATTGGATAACCCTCGAAATTACGGAAGATGTCTTCACTATACGCTCGGCTGACGCCATCCGTGATGGTCTTAAGACACTCTTCGATAAGGGTCTGCGGATTTCCATGGACGACTTCGGAACCGGTTATGGATCGTTCCGTCACCTTCAGGACTACAAGTTCCATGAGATGAAGATCGATCGATGTTTCATCGAGAAAATCGGGGTCGACCAGTCAAGCGAAGTGATCATCAAGGGATTCGTGTCGGTTGCGGAAGGTCTCGGCGCGGATGTTGTGGCTGAGGGCGTTGAAACGGCGGAACAGGCGGATTTCCTCGATGCCATCGACTGCAAAACAGCACAGGGATATCTTTTCGGCATCCCTCTTCCCCAAGGTGTTACGGAGGAAGCAATCCTCTTTGATGAGAGTTCCCGAGAAGAAACCAAAAAGGACCTTGCGGAGGACCTTTCGATCCGCCGCAAGTCTGCATCATAGAACGCGAACGGCCAAGGACGCTCCGCTGTCCGTTTGGATACTAGCCGTTCGCGAAATACTGACCGCCATTCGCCGAGATGACGGATCCGGTGATGAAACCGGCATCATCCGACGCCAGGAACGCAACACATCTTGCGATCTCTTCCGGCTCTCCAAGACGGCCGACCGGAATCAACGGCAGGATCTTCTCGTTGAGGACCTTCTCGGGAATAGCACGGACCATCTCCGTCCCAATATAGCCGGGGCAGATGACGTTGACCGTGATCCCTTTAAACGCACCTTCTTGTGCAAGAGCCTTTGAAAACCCGATATCACCTGCTTTCGATGCGGAATAGTTGGCCTGACCGGCCTGGCCTTTCTGACCATTAATCGAAGAGATGGTGATGATGCGTCCGAAACCGCGCTCGCGCATGCCGGGCCAGATCGGATGGGTCATGTTGAAGACGCCATTGAGGTTTGTGGAAATGACATCGTTCCACTGCTCAACCGTCATCTTGTGGAACATGCCGTCGCGGGTAATTCCTGCATTATTGACGAGAACCTCGATCGGACCAAGATCGGCTTCAACCTTAGCGATCCCTTCCTGGCACGCCTCGTAGTCGGCAACATTCCATTTATAGACCGGAATCCCGGTCTCTTCCTTAAACGCATTCGCCTTCTCATCGTTGCCGGCATAACTTGCAGCAACGGTGTATCCTGCCTCCTTCAAGCCGACCGAGATTGCAGCCCCGATACCGCGTGAACCTCCCGTGACCAGTGCAACACGCCCCATTTTATTCCTCCTCTGGGTATGGTCTTAAAAAGAGAGGCGCCAAA
>JBCDCZ010000117.1:0-13109 GCA_039180865.1 Pseudomonadota bacterium
CTTCCTGAGCGACGGACACGATGTTTGCAGCGTTTGATGCAGTGGCTGTCATAAGGCCGAGCGACATCGCTACGCCAAATACGAATTTGCGCATTAGGTAACTCCCATAATGTGTTGAATCAGAACCGGTTTTGGCTCCGATGTGTCAATTTACGAAGCGTGCGGCATTTGGATCACAAACCGTGGGGACAATCGGACTGATGCGACATTCTGTCCATCCATGCGGACTTCAATCCAGATACGCAGGTTCGATGCTGCGGTGATCTTCCCCCGGTTATTGCCCGTGTCATCGGAGAACGGCGGTGCGTGAAAGAGTGTGATACGGTTTCGTCAGAACCGCCTTTAGCCAACCATTGAACGTCGTGCCTCTTTCACAGCCGGTAAGCCGAACAGAAGAGCTTTTATTTGAGCGCGAGCGGCTCGGGATCCGCACGCTGATGCTGATGCGCGGTCTTTTTGTGCTGATCCTGGTGGCGCTTTCCCTTCTGATCGGCGTCACACTGTTCGAGAAGATCGCGATAACAATTATCGGGTTCGGTGTGCTCGCCGGAATCGGCCTATCGCTCTATTTGCTCGCCCGCAAAACCGCCGTCTATACGGTCGGCCTTTGCGGCTGCCTGATGGATCTTGCGCTTTTAAGTGTACTTCCGGTCATCTGGTACAATTCGGTCGGCGGCAATTCCGTACCACCCTCGTTCATGCTCAAAACGCAGATCACTGATGTCACCCTTGTAATGATGGTGCTCAACGCGCTTGCACTAAGACCGCTTTATCCCCTGGTCATTACAGCCGGGGGAATTACAATCCATGCTGCTCTTTTGAGCTACATCCTTTCTGATCCGCGCACCATCGTCTCAGCGGATTTTGTCGCAGAGGCTTTCAGCCCAGCGCTTAAAGTGGATCTTGTCTTGGTCAACATGTTCGTTCTAGCGCTTGTCGGCGCCATACTTGCCGCATTTACGCTTGGTGCACGCCGGACATTGATGCAGGGCGTAAAACTCGAAGTCACCAACGCCCAAATGAACCGGTATTTCTCGCCCGGTGTTGCGGCAACGATTTCATAGGATGCGGATCAGGTCCGTGGCGTTGGCGGGCGCACCCAGGACGTTGCGGTGCTTTTTTCCGATATTCGTGACTTCACGACACTGACGGAGCGGCTTCAACCATCCGAGGTCGTTACCTTCCTGTCCGACTATCATGCGCGGATGCTGGATGAAATCTTCGCCCATGGCGGAACCATCGACAAGTTCATCGGCGATGCCATCATGGTAACCTTCGGAACACCCAATCCGGCTCATGACGATGCCGAATGCGCGGTTCGCGCGGCGCTCGCGATGAACAAAGCTCTGGCCGACTTAAACAGGGACCGGCGAGATTGCAGTCTTCCCGAAATCCGGCACGGGATCGGCATTCATTTCGGACCGGTCATCGCGGGAAACATCGGGACTGAGGACCGACTCGAATATACCGTGATCGGCGACACAGTGAATGTTGCAAGCCGCATCCAGGATGCCTGCAAGACCGTCGGCAACTCGCTTCTGATTTCTGAGGCTGTGAAGGCGCGTCTGCCGTCTGACATCGAAACCGAACCTCTCCCCGACCGTAGGGTCAAAGGGCGTGCGGAACCGGTTCAGCTCCATGCTGTGAACGATCCAACTCGCCCGGCTTAAACCATGGGTACAGTCCACCGCCTATCTCGCGTTCATCATCGAGATACGGTTAAACCGAGCAGGAAGCGGTTTTCCGAGTAATCGCCGTTCTGGAAACCTGCGAGAAAGTCTTCCCGCTCATACTGGGCCGTCATAAAGAGATGTGGTGCAAGTTCAAAGTCGAGACCGGCGGTTGTGCGTTGCGTCCAGTTTGGATTCGAATCCGGCCGAAACTCATCCTCGTTAAGGAAGGCGAGTTTGCCGAAGAGGCGAAGGCGATCCCGGGCGCGATAATCGACTTGCAGGAAGAATGATCGACCGAGCGTGCCCGCGCCGCCGAAATTCGTTTCCTCCTGAAAAAATGTGTTCGCAATAAAGCTGAGATTGACCTTTTCGGTCGCAGCGAAGGTGACCCAGGCATCAAGCGTCGGCTCGACGAGTGTGTCAAAGGCGGCATCGGGAAAGAACTGGCCGCGATAGCCGGCTGCGATTTCACCGCGCAATCTCTTTAACGGGTAGAACAGAATACCCGCGGCAGCGTGAACACCGTTCGAACCACGTTCAAACCCATTGCGATCAAACCGATCATCGAAGTCCCAGCGGTTGTAACCGGCCTCGACGAAAGCATTATACTTGTTTCCAAGATTGAGGCTCCCGCGCAACCGGAAGTCATAGAGAAAACTGTTTTCGTCGTCGCGGTTCAAACTGAAACCGGCATTGGCAAAAACGTTTTCATTGAGGTTACGCCGTACACCGCTTCGGAGCGTAACGGCGAGATCGCCAAAACTCTTTGTGAGAAAGGCTCTAGCATCAAACTCCTGATCGCTTGATGAGCGGTTCGGATTGAAGGGTTCGTTGATGTCACCGCGTGCTTGCTCATCGAGCACATAAGATCCGACCAGCTCAAACTGGAAGTTCTCAGGAAGATCCAATCGGCCATAGGCAAAAACTCTGGCAAAGATCTCATCCGCTTCACTGTTTGTCGGAAAATTATCGGATTTCACAAAGCCCGAGAAGCTGAGCGCATGATCGTCCCAATCGGAACTTAGCCAGAGTGAGGCAAGCGAGGAGATAAAGCCGCCCTCTTCGCGATTAAAAGCGCTATTGTTCACATTGTCCGAGTAGCCACCCGCCACACCGGCATCGCCCCCTGCCTTAAACGATCCCAGTTTCAATGGCTCGCGCTTTTCGAGGCTACGGTAGCTGAGATTGTAATTATCAGTGAGATCGACCGTCTGGGCATGAGCAATTACCCCTGACAGGACGAAAATTAAAGTTCCTGTCAAAAGGAAAGTGACGGTACTTGCTCGCATTGGGATTGCAAAAGTGTCGCAGGTTACGTTCCATGCCAATAGACCGAATTATGGTTAACCAATAGTTACACCTTCTTGGTTACATGTATCATACCGAAATGAATAACCTTCTAGCCTGAAGTGTTAAAGAAATCCTAAGAGATTACGTTATATCTTCACGGTGATTTAAAGACAGATAAATGCTTTTCAGATACTGATTCTCTTGGTCTGATAAATTAACGGCAGATTGAAATGCTTGGAATTCATTCCACCAAACGGCAGATACTCGTTGGCTTGTTCGCCACACTCATTCTGTTATTCACGGTTGGGCTGGCCCAAGCCAACGGATGGAAAGTCGTTCGGGCGTCAAAGGGAGTAGAGCTGCTTTTACCCGGAAACCAATGGATGCCGTTCACGCGTGGCATGATCCTTGACCCCGGCGCGACACTTAGAACCGGTCCGCGCGGACGTGCCGTCTTAAAGCGCGACAAAGAGAGTCTTGCGCTCAGCTCTGGTACAACAATCACGCTGCCCGTCGATGAAAACCGCAACGGTCGGACCGTTGTCCACCAATTGAAGGGCCAGGTGAAGTACAAGGTCCGAAAGCGCGACGTGAAACACTTTTCTGTCGACACACCGTTTCTGACGGCTGTGGTGAAGGGCACACAATTTACCGTTTCAGTCGGCAGTGACTCGTCAGAAATCTCTGTCAGACGCGGAATTGTGGAAGTTGGCGATTACGATACCGGCCAGTTCGCACAATTGCGTCGAGGCCATATTGCGCAAACCCGCAACCAACGGCGAGCCGGACTACAGCTCAGAGGACGCGATGTCGGTACCGTTCAGCAGCGCGCGCCCACGTCGAGCCCGGCCGCCCGCGCTGCAAGGGAACTTGCCCGTCAGCAGCGGGCCGATAACGCGAATGGTGGTGCGGTGATTCCGGGCCAGCGTACTCAGCAGGCGTCTTCAGCCTCCGGACAAGACGGATCGGATGAAGCCTCGACGACATTCAATCCGACGGCAGGCTTCCGCGGTTTCGGTTTCAGTCGTGAGGCACAAAGTGATACCGCTTCTGTAAATCCAGGCGCCAACAACAACGACACCGCCACCGATCTCACCCGTGGACGTGATGATCATGCCGACCGGGCCCGTGATGCAGCCTTCAGCCGAGGCCTACCCGCTGTTTCCATAGGAAGCGGGAACGGAGATGGCGTTGGCGACATACCTCCAGGTCTGGGTGGCACAGCTCCGCCGGTACAAGAGATCACGCCACCCGATACACCCGCACCACCTCCGGCAGGTGGCGGCGGACGTACAACGTAACAGATGCGGCGACCTGAGTTGCCAGATCCCCGGTTAAACTGTCTCAAAGCGTTCTGGATACCCGCGATAAACGGTTTAGCGCTTCAGGATTACATTGTCCGCGTTGGAATCGGTTCTGTTAACCCTGAAAGAGTAAAGGACTAGAGGCGCGTAGGCTTCAAGGCCGCGAAATTCCAGATTGGAATCAATCGTGCAATTAACCGCGTTGGCGTGCCGAAATTCACTGATAGGCATAAGGTCAGCAGCACTGATTGAAGGTGTTGAACGCGGGTTATTCGCCAAAAGAGCGGATAGATCTCAGAGATAATAATCTTCATCAATAGAGCGATTGATGATGAGCCACTTGCTGTGTCTAAATCGCACTATCGACCCTACTGCTTTGAATAGATTTACTGAATGGACCTTCAATTGTGTTTGCAGGCTTTAATACTCTTTATACCATAACTTAATTTCAGATAAACGTTTCCTGAGTACTGATTCGTTGTCGACGTAGACAAATCGGACTTTGGAATGCTTGAAATACGGCCCGCCAAAAGGTTTATTTGCCTAGCAATAATTTCTGCCGCAACCCTCTTGCTGCCATTCGGAATAGCTTACGCAACCGAATGGAATGTGGTGCGGGTATCCAAAGGTGTAGAACGCCTTTCATCAGAAAACCGATGGGCACCACTCACCCGCGGCATAACACTCTCATCCGGCGCCACGATCAGAACCGGCGCCCGGGGGCGTGCTGTTTTGAAGCGGGAAAAAGAGAGCCTCGCGATCAGTCCCGGCACCACGATTACGCTTCCGTCGCGGGAAAACCGGAATGGCAGAACGGTCGTCCATCAATTAAGCGGCAGCGTGAAATACAAGGTTCGCAAACGCAATGCGCGAAACTTTTCCGTTGATACGCCATTCCTCACGGCTGCGGTCAAAGGCACACGTTTCACCGTATCAGTTGGAACGCAAACATCTGAGATTTCCGTAAGCCAGGGTACTGTTGAGGTTGGCGACTATGACACCGGACAATTTGCACAACTGAACAAAGGCCAATCCGCGTTGACCAGCAACCGGAGGAGCGCGGGATTGCGCTTGAGCGGCCGCAATCTCGGTGATATCCGGCAAAGACCTCCCAGATCGAGCCCGGCCGCACGCTCGGCTAGAGACCTTGAACGCCAGCTTCGTTCCGAAACCGGTAGCGAGGGACGCGCCGCACCATCTGGGCGCGCTGAAAGCACTGACGCTCCAGCTAGCGAGCAACGCGAAGCGAGCCTGACACCCAAGAGATGGAATCCGACGGCTGGTTTCCGCGGCTTTGGTTTCGGCCAGGCAGCGCAAATAGCAAATTCAGGTGTCCAGACCAACGTGAATACCCTCAATACTCTCGCTGCGGCCCAACAAGACCTCGGAAGGAATAATAACGCAGAGCGCAGCCGCAGGGCAGCCGTTGGCCGAGCCTTTGTTGCGAGCGCCGCCCCCAAAGCTGGTGCAGGCGGATTCACTGGAGGCGGCTTTTCGGGGAGTGGACCTGACGGTAGCGGTGGGTTTGGAGGATTCGGTAGTTTTCTTGAGTTCTTACTTGCACTACGTGAATTTGGCGAATCCCAAGGATTTGGAGACTTCGACGGAGATGATGACGACTAAAACTCTGAAAAATAACAAACTTCAGTATGATAAAATCTCTTGCTGACCTTTAGCTAAATTTAATGCAGAGCGGGTATTCTGAACGATGTCCGCTCTGTTACCTTGAGGTTACGGGCATTTGCGCGGGATCACTTGCGCCATTGTCCGGTTACGACGATGATCCGTTCAGCCCTGAAACAAACAATGATTGCAGCGCTCTTTCTCGCGCTGTTTCTTCAGGGTGTTCTGGATCCCCTCGACAAATGGCTACGCGATCTCCGCTTTGCCTATGATGACAGAACCCCATCCGGTGACATTGTTCTCGTTGATATCGATGCTGCCAGTATCGACCATATGGGATCTTGGCCCTGGAAACGTCGTGCTTATGGCAAGATCCTCGACAGATTGATGGAACTCGGCGCTGCGGAAGTGGCCTTTGACGTTGATTTCAGCAGCCCGTCTTCAGAGGAAGAAGACCGGCTTTTCGCTGAGGCGCTGGACCGGGCGGGCGGTGGAACGATCCTCGCTGTTTTCAATCAATTCGCACGTGCGGGCGAGTCGGACATTCATGTCAACCAGCCGATCCCGCTCCTGCTTGATAATGCCTGGCCCGGTGTTGTTAATGTGACCGCCGATTGGGATGCACTTATTAGAACATCCCTTCTTGGAGCTGAGATTGGCGGTGAACCTGCTCAGTCTATCGCGGCCCTTCTAGCCGGCTATTCGGGTGAGGCGGACGGCTCTTTCATCATCGATTACGGGATCAGGATCGATGAAATCGATCGGATTTCCGTCCACGATCTGCTTTCTGGCACCTTAGAAGCTAATCGTGTGAAGGACCGCAAAGTCCTTGTCGGCGCCTACGCAGCCGAACTCAGGGACTTCTTCCCTGCACCCCGCTTCGGCATGGTCTCCGGCCACATGATTCAGGCCGCTGCCGCGGAAACGCTGATCCAAAACCGTGCTCTCGTCCCATCGGGGTTTGAAGTCGCAGTAGGCCTTGTGTTTCTCGCAGTCGTCGCAGGACTTCTGATCCAGGCGCTTCCAGGCTGGATCTGGGTGATTGGGTTCTGCACACTTACTATTTCGGCGATGGAGGCGTCTGCAATTTTCATGCAGGTTGAGAACGCATTTTCGCTTCAGACCAGTGCGTTCCATCTTTCGCTTCTTGGAATGGGTTTTGCCGCCATTGTTCAAGAGATCGATCTTGGAAAGCTTCTGTTGCGGCGTTCTGAAACGCGAGCCGACAATACGCAGACCATTCTCGACCGTGTGATCTCGGACAATTTCGACGGGATCGTCATCATCAACGACAATGGTACGATCCATACGGCCAATGACGTCGCGCACACGCTCCTTCACCGGATTTCCAGCGCACCACGTTCCTTCCCGGAGACGCTTAGCGGGCTTCGGTTAGATTGCGTCGTTCCAAGTAGCTTTAACCCCGTGATCGAGGCGGTCGATAAAGCAGCGAAACGCGACAATGAAGACTTTTCGAAACCGCTTATTCTCGATCAAATCTTCGGGTCAGAAGGACGTTTGGTGCTTGAATATATTGTTACGCCGTCCATCCTCGATGGCGGCATCGATGACGAGGGGCGCTCACTTCCGGACCGTGTTTTCACATGCATCAGCTTCCGGGATATTACCGCGAGGACGCTTGCAGAGGAGCAGACCGCCTATCTTGCGCGGTTCGATCCGATCACCGGATTGCCTAACCTCAACAATTTCTCCGAACATGTAGATGCTTATCTGAAGGCGCACGAGGGTGCCTGCGCCAATGCAGCCATTTCGGTTCTCTCGATCAATGAGTTTCAAGACATTCAGGATGCACTCGGACCGCAATCAGCCGACGCAATTCTTGAGCTGGTTGCTGATCGCATTAGAAGCGATATCGATGGTCAGGCATTTCTCGCAACGCTTGGACAAGGCAAGTTTCTATTTTTCTCCAGTCGCTTACAGGCCCAAGCCGATGTCGAAGCACTTACGTCCTTCATTGTAGCGCACATGGCCGAACCCTATCATCACGGCGGACAGGCGGCGGTGACGACCGCCAGTGCGGGTATCGTGTTCCTGAATGGCAGCGCCTGCGGTGCCGATCCCTGGTTGCGGCGGGCAAAGGTCGCGCTTAACCGCGCCCGCGAGCAGACCGGCAACACCGTCTGTGTGTTCGAGGCTTCAATGGAACGGGTCATCGAAACACGGCGCAATCTCGAACTCGATCTTTGGAAAGCCCTCGAGGACGACGAATTCCTGGTTTACTACCAGCCGCAAATGCGTTTGTCGGATGGCGAGTTGATGGGCGCGGAAGCACTGGTGCGTTGGAAACATCCCGAGCACGGTTTCGTTTCACCGGCTGAATTCATACCGATTGCAGAACAATCCAATCTCATTGTGTATCTCGGCAGGCTGGTTTTGAAGAAAGCCTGTATGGAAGCGGCCATGTGGCCAAAACCTTTAAAGATCGCCGTGAATTTATCACCGCGGCAGTTTGTTGAAGGCAACCTGAAAGAGGCTGTCGCAACGGCTCTCGAAAGATCGGAGCTCGATCCCGAACGGCTCGATCTGGAAGTGACGGAGGGTATCTTCATCGAGGAAGGCGAAGGCGTCCTCGATATCATGCAACATCTCCGCGCCCGGAGGATCGGCCTTGCGCTCGATGATTTCGGTACGGGCTACTCCTCCCTCTCCTATTTGCACAGGTTCCCGCTCAACAAAGTCAAGATCGATCAGGTCTTTCTGCGCGGCATGACGGAAAGCGAGCAATCGCTTGCCATTATCCGGTCAGTGGCTGTCCTTGCTCGTGATCTCGGCATGGAGACCGTGGTCGAGGGAATTGAATCGAAAGAGCACGAAGTCCTGGCAAAACTTGCCGGATGCACCTACGGCCAAGGCTATTTTTACGGCAAACCGCAGACGTCGGATGATCTGATTTCGATGATGACCACGCCAGTTAAGCCCACTAATAAAGCAGGTCTCGTCTAGGCCGATCTTGCCAAACCTGGTCGAAACATCGAAAACGCACAGGTTGTCCATGCTTTTTTGCGCCCCATTTGTTGATGATCTCTTATTCTGTCCGTCCCCTGGCCCATGCGGGACTTGTGCTTTTCCTCACCCTTCTCACTCAGATTGGCGGGCTTGCGTGGCTCGCAGCGCTATTCTTTAGATGGCGCATTTTGGCCTTTCTGGTGATCTACACAGCGCTCACGTTTGCAACGCTTTTTATTGCACCGGTATTCGTGCGCGAAGCGATCACCTGCCAATCGGGCACACATCTGAAAATGCAGTCCTGGATGTATTGTGCGCTAAACCGCCAATACGTAACACCGGAGCTTCACGAGGCAGCTCAAGATCTTGCGCTTGCGCTCGATAAAGACAATCCTGGAACGCAGACGCTTGCCCTCGACGGCAGTTTTCCCTTCATCAATGGTTTTCCGCTCCTCCCCCATCTGTCGCACGATGACGGAAAAAAGCTCGATCTTGCCTTCTTCTATCGTGACAGTTCCGGGTACAAACCCGGTGTGACGCGCTCTCCAATCGGCTATTTCGCCTTTGAAGATGGGCCGACCCACTGCCCGACGCGTTTGCTTTCGCTGCGCTGGGATTTTGCCTGGCTTCAGCCACTCTGGCGAGACCTTCCGTTGGACGACACAAGGATGCTGGCAACGATCCAATGGCTCGCAACCGATCCACTTATTGGAAAGGTATTTCTGGAACCGCATCTTTTGGAGCGCTACGGTATCCAAAGCGAAAAGTTCCGTTTTCAAGGATGCCGTGCCGCACGTCACGACGACCATTTTCACATCCAGCTGTGACAGGAGCGTCCAGAATTACAGAGTTTCGTCACGTCTTAGTCGCGCTGAAGAGCAGAATTGATCTCACCCATGCGAGGGATGATACGGCTGATACGGCAAAAATGACTTGCCGCTGGGCTGATAACAACACACTTTAGTAAACGATAAGGGGTGCAACGATGCAGGTGATAAGCATGCCCGGAAAATTATTGTTAGTTTTGTTCCTTTTGCTCTCAATTGGCAGCACCACGAGCCTCGCCTCTGAGAAGAAGGCCAAACTGACCGATTACGAAAAAGCGATGACAAAGTATGAGCGGACCGGTGAGTATGAACGATGCCTTCATACCCATCGCATAGACACCATCAGAGCGCTGGATAACCAGCATCTGCTCATCCAATACAGTCGTAGGACAAGCTATTTGGCCACAATGCCGTACAAGTGTCCTGGACTGCATTTCCACGAAGGAATTGCGTATAAATCGCATGTCGGCCAAATCTGCAGTTCTGACATTTTCAGGGTCATATCCTTCGGTGGCGTCAATGGCGCAGCCTGCGGGTTTGGGACTTTCGAAAGGCTCGAAAGAAAGCCGAAAGACCAATAGGACGGCGCGAGGCTATCGAAGGTATATTGAATTCGGTTGACCGCAAAATTGCGACGACCATGTCCATCAAGGCCGAGCGGTGTCTCTACCGACACACCGTTCGAACGGTCAGGGCCTTTTCTGATTGAACGATCTCGGAGCCGGACCAGACATAATCCGGCTCCCGTTTTGCTTTCTAAACGAAGCCGAAGAGATCGGCCTCCTGCAGCCGGGCGCCGAGGTCACCATCAGCAAGCCCCGTCAGATCGAAATCAAGCCCGGATTGAAGATCAATCGCCTCGACCCCACGAACCGTGACGTCCAGTGTTTCGAAACTGAAAAAGCGTCCCGCCTGGAAGTTCGCGTCGATGTTCGCCTGTTCAATGACAAGTGCATCCTCGCTCAGATTGACGATCAGCCTATCGAATCCTCGTCCACCGCTGATGAACGTTTCGCTTTCGCTGCCGTCGAAAAGCGCCGGATCGGACACGAAGAAAAGATCGCTGCCGCTGCCGCCAAAAAGAAGGTCATCGCCCGGACCGCCAATCAAGGCATCGGATCCGCTGCCGCCGAAAACAATATCATCGCCTGCGCCGCCGGCCAGCACGTCCTCGCCGCGATTGCCGAAGAGGCGGTCATTGCCACTGCCGCCTGCCACAAGATCGCTGCCGCTGCCGCCAAAGACGATATCGTCGCCCAGTCCGGCAATTGCCACATCATCACCCCGGCCGAGCTTCACGAAATCATCCCCATCGGCGCTCATGACAAAATCATCGTCGCGGCTGGCGCGAATGAAATCGTCATCGTCACCTGTGAAGATCGTCTCATTGGTGAGCGATGCTTCCTCAAAGGCCGCAATCGTCTCATGCAAACTTTCGGTGTAGTGAAGCAGATCGAAGAATGCGACCTGATCGACCGGCACATCGGCGAGCGCCGGATTGAAGTCAACGGTTGCACCGGTTCCGAAAATGATCGGTTGCTCGATTTCGATGAAACCGAAGGTCGACTGATCGGCCATAATCTCATCGGCAAGCGCTGCAAGATCGACAATTTCCACTTCGATCCCTTGAGCTTCCAGGGCCGCCGCACCGTCCTTCAAGCCCTGATTAATCGCTGCCAGCAGATCGTTGCCGAGCGGCACGAGATCCGGTGACAAGATCGTAATCAGGGGAAAGAAGCTCGCCGCAGGCAGCGTGGTCAGCACAATCGTACCGACGCCTGCGAGCTTCAATTGCGTTGCTGCCGCAAGTGTGTTTGTGACGACACCTTCGACAACGGCGATCCCTTCCTCGAGCGTTGGCGTTCCGAGCGCAGCCAGCGCATTGAGGTCATTACCCCCGATATAGATGAAGGCCGCACTGTTCGGACTGACCGGAACGGTCTGGGTGAGTTCCGCGAACATAGCAAGCTGGCCGCCGAGATTGATATCCGTGCTGATCAGGTCAAGAAAGTCCTGCGGTAACGGCGCGCCTGAGCCGATAATTGACGCCTGCAATTCCTCCGACAGGATCGGCCTCTCACCGACTGCCTCTGCAGCCCCAAAGGCAAGATTGATGACATTGGCATCATCCACGCCCAGCATACCGGGCAGGATATCGGTGTAATTCAATCCGTTTGTAAACTGCCCCGCATAGGGTGGTGATGGCGGTACGATCGGTAGTCCGGGAATACCGAATGATGCCGCAGTTTCCGAGATCAGCGTGGTCAGATCAAAGACCCCGCCGCCATCTGTTAAGCTGTCTCCAAAGAAAAATATTTGATCGACCGTGCCGTCCTTAAACGCTGACGCCGACATGGTGCCCTCCTCTTCCCATTGCTCCTCCAAAGCGATGGCAGAGGTTAGAGAGGCTTTTTAGAAACTGCAATGGCAATTTCCCTGACAAAAGACTCTCACTAAATCTTAAGAAAGACGCTGCAAGGTATTTCGACATCGAGTTGACGTAACGGCAACCCCAGGTTCGACAAATACTAGAAATAAGTCTTCACAATCGAAATTATTTTTGCCAAGATTTCGCCACATTTACTGCGGTTAAAAAATAATCTTCCGCACAATTAATCAGCCAACATTTATTTTGTTCTACACATTTCGTGATTTCGCGACCGTTTCTTTCAATTTTTAATGAGATGTGAACGAGCAAGGACCATTTTCCCCACAATTTTCACTTGTAGGTACAGAAATCGTCAGCGCTTAATTCCGGCCAAATAAAACCCGGAGAAACAAGGCATAAAAAGCACTACGCTCAGTAAATGAGCGATGGGCAGGGGGATTTTTCTGGCTAACGATCTGGCGGGAGAGTATTGGACTATGGTCGAACGTGTACAGCTTGAAATTCTTATCACTAAAATCCGAGCGCTGTCCGCGTCGGACATGCGTGATGTCGCCCATTTTGGAAAAATCAAAGGTTATTCCAGCACGTATCTTGGCTTGAAAGAGTCTTTACGTGCCATGGCGGCCATGGCGCATGGCCTTTATGGGTTCGATCTCGAATCAGAGATCACATCGATGAAACCCATCGTGTTTCGCGGCATGGTTCCGTCCGACGTTTTCCTTGACGAACGTGATCGTCTTGCGGCCATCGGTGACGAACTGATCAGACGCCTTTCAGATTTTGGTCACCAGTCCAAGGTTGTTAGTTTTTCTGATCATACCCACACCGAACTGCCGCATGTGTCGATCCAGCAACCGATGTTGCGGCCAATGCCCAGTCAGCAGGTCCCGCCAGCTCCAGCCCACCCGCAACACGCTCATGCACAGGCCGGTGGAATGGAGGATCCGTCCCTCAGGCTAGGAGCCGGGAGAGGCGTACAACACGGGCGCCAGCAACGACGGGTCTATCTTTCCAAGACATTCGAGACGGCAACGAC
>JBCDCZ010000118.1:0-13069 GCA_039180865.1 Pseudomonadota bacterium
ATTGAGAGATAGCATGAGATACAGACTTGAATGCGCCATTGCGGTGAGTTTGCTTTCCGTTGCTGGCCCGCCAGCATTTGCCGAGGGCGATCCGGCCAGCGGTGAAAGCATCTTTCGGCGATGCTCCAGCTGCCATGCCATAGGCCAAGACGCGGGCAGGCTCAGTGGCCCAACACTTAATGGTCTTCCCGGATCTTCGGTCGCTTACGACGATGAACAACAGTACTCTCCAGCATTGCGTGCTCTGCGCGACCAAGGGGTTGTGTGGACGACGGAAAATCTGGATGCGTTTTTGGCATCGCCACGCGACTTCGCCCCCCGTAACCGTATGTCCTTCGCCGGTGTGCGTGATCCGCAGGACCGCGCCGATTTGATTGCCTACATCGCTCAATTCGCAGAAATCCAATGAGCTTCGATCACGCAATCCGGGCTGGCGGTGTCGCGGTGATCACCGGAGCGGCCAGCGGAGTTGGCTTGGCAGCAGCAAAGGACCTATCCAGGCGCGGTCTGGATATCATCCTTGCAGATTTGCCAGGGGCTAACCTCGATGCGGCAGCCGAAGTGGTATCAAATGCGGCGCAAGGGAATGTCACGGTTACGTCAAAGCCGACAGACGTTGCTGATGCGGCTGCGGTCAATGAGCTTGCTGACATGGCGTTCTTGGCGGGTCCAGTTGCGGTCCTGATGAACAACGCCGGCATCGCTCACCCCACAAGCGCTTGGTCGGATATCGGGAACTGGCGGCGCATGGTTGAGGTAAACCTGTTCGGGGTCATCAACGGCATTCAGGCGTTCACGCAGCGCATGGTCGATGCCAACCGGCCGGCAGCCATCATCAACACCGGATCGAAGCAAGGGATCACGACGCCGCCCGGCAATCCCGGATACAATGTAACCAA
This sequence comes from Pseudomonadota bacterium, assembly GCA_039180865.1. Taxonomy (GTDB): domain Bacteria; phylum Pseudomonadota; class Alphaproteobacteria; order Rhizobiales; family JACESI01; genus JBCDCU01. Next base: position 900 of record JBCDCZ010000118.1, read on the forward strand.
GGCAGGTGTGAAAGTCGCGACCGAGATGCTGGCGCATGAGTTAAGGGAAGCGGATGCGCCGGTCTCTGCACATCTTTTCGTGCCTGGATTTACCTATACCGGCATGATTGCGGCGTTCTTGCCAGAGAAACCGGACGCTGCTTGGACATCTGAACAAACCGTCGAGCATCTCTTCGCGCGCGTTTCGGCGGGCGATTTCTATGTTCTGTGCCCCGATAACGATGTGACGCCCGAGATTGACGCACGCCGTGTGACGTGGGCAGCCCAGGATATCGCGCAAAACCGGCCGGCCCTGTCGCGTTGGCATCCCGATTTCGTTTCTCACTTCAAACAATTTGAAAAGGGCTGATATGCAAATGCCTCACACCCGTCCTCTGTTTTCGCATTGCTATCCAAGTTCTGCGGCAACCGTCACCATTTTCGAAAACGGTCTCCAGCTATTCACAAACAGCCAGATGAAAGGATAAAGGCGATGTTCGGCAATCACTTAGACCTGGCACCAAGTGGTCTCACGACCATGATGCAGACGCAGGGCAAGAGCCCAGCCATCACCAATATCAGCAGGCGCGGATTTCTGGGAGCAACGGGCGGCATCCTGCTCAGTGTCGCACTGGCCGGTAAGGTGCGGGCACAAGACGCCAACCCGCTGTCGGATGTCTCAGGCGGTGACGCGTCACCCTCTATTTGGGTTTCCATCGAGAAGGATGGAACGGCCAGGATCACTTGCCATCGCTCGGAAATGGGCCAGCAGACTTGGACGGCCATGGCGCAGATCGTCGCCGACGAACTCGATGCACCATGGGAAAAGGTCGAGATCGTACAGGCCTTGGGCGACGCGAAATACGGTGACCAGAACACCGATGGATCGCGGTCGGTGCGCTACAACTTCCATCGCCTCCGCGTGGCCGGGGCGGCTATGCGCACGATGCTGAAACACGCTGCCGCAGCAAAATGGAGCGTGGCCGCAGAATCCTGCACCGCCGAACTCGGCGTGGTCTCCCATCCGGAAAGCGGCAGACAGATGACCTATGGTGAACTTGCGATCGCCGCTGGCACGCAAGCGGTTCCGGCAGAAGCGGAAGTCGGGCTCAAGACGCGGGAGCAATGGCGGTATATTGGCCAGCCTGTGCCGTCGCTGGCAGTGCCGCGTATTGTCCGGGGCGACAGCACCTATGGAATCGATTTGGACCGCCCGGGGATGGTCTACGCAGTGGTCGCCCGGCCGCCGCAGGTTTTTGGCAGGACCGGAACGGTTAACGACTCTGCGGCCAAAGCCGTGCCGGGCGTTCTGGACACCGTCCAACTTCCGGATCTTGAGCCGCCAGCGTTGTTTAAAGCGCTTGGTGGCGTTGCGGTCGTGGCCTCTGATACATGGGCCGCGATACAAGGACGAAATGCTCTGGAAATTGAGTGGCTGGACGGACCGAATGCGAACGCCAGTTCCGATGCTCGACGCGCAGAACTGGAAGCCACGGCGCGTCTGCAGGGCGATGTCCGCCGCAACAGGGGCGACGTCGATGCCGCCTTTGCGGCTGCCGCGACACGCGTAGAGGCAGACTATTATGTGCCGCACATGGCTCAGTCACCGCTGGAGCCGCCAAGTGCCACGGCGGAGTGGGTCGACGGCAAGCTTGAGTGCTGGGCGGCTGTTCAGAACCCGCAGTCGGCACGCAATGCGCTCTCTCAGATTTTGGGTGTGGCCGTCGAAGACGTGACGGTGCACGCAACATGGCTTGGCGGTGCTTTTGGCCGAAAATCGAAACCGGATTTCGTTGTCGAAGCTGCGCTGATCTCGCGCGCAGTCGGGCGGCCCGTAAAAGTGACTTGGACGCGAGAGGACGACATTCGTCACGGATACTATCACGCTGGAAGTGCCCAACGGTTCGAAGCCGGTCTGGACACAGACGGGGCCTGCACGGCTTTCCTGCACCGCACCGTGTTCCCGACAATTTCTTCGACCTTCGCGCCAGGCGCGGATCAACCATCAGCTCTGGAGATGAACCTTGGGGCAACCGACACTCCCTTTGCGGTCCCCAATTTGCGCGTGGAATCCGGCCGTTCGAACGAGGATCTCCGAATTGGCTGGCTTCGGTCGGTGTGCAATATCCAACACGCGTTCGGCGTGCAGAGTTTTGCCGATGAACTTGCTCACGCGGCAGGGCGTGACCCGAAGGATTATCTTCTGGAACTGATCGGCGAACCACGCACTGTCGATCCCACTCGGGAAGGGGCTGAGTACCCCAACTATGACGCGTCATTGGAAGAGTACCCCATTGAGACAGGACGACTGTCGAATGTCATCAGGCTGGCAGCCGATATGTCAGGCTGGGGGCGTGAATTGCCGAAGGGTCACGGCTTCGGGATCGCGGCACATCGGTCGTTCCTGACCTATGTCGCGACCATTGTTGAAGTCGCAGTTGATCCAGACGGCGAAATCAGCATCCCCGGTGTTTGGCTCGCGGCAGACGCGGGCACGGTCGTGAACCCGAAACATGTCCGCGCTCAAATGGAGGGCGGCGTACTCTATGGTCTGTCAAATGCACTCTACGGTGAAATTACCTACACCGATGGCGCAGTCGATCAGTGGAATTTCCCCGATTGGCGGCTGATGCGAATGGAGGAAGCACCCCGCACCTTCAATGTGGAAATTGTCGCCTCGAACGCACCACCCGCCGGAGTTGGCGAACCAGGTACACCGCCTGCGGCACCGGCTTTGACCAATGCAATCTTTGCTGCGACCGGCCAACGCATTCGAACGCTTCCGATACTCGGAGCGGACAGCTCCCGCCTGTCGCGCAGCAGCTAAATCCAGGAGTTTTGAGATGACGATCACATTGACCATCAATGGTGAAGACAGAAAGATAGACGCCGCCGAAGGCACGCCTCTGCTTTGGGTGCTCAGGGACCATTTGAAGATGACCGGCACGAAGTTCGGTTGCGGGGTCGCACAATGCGGCGCTTGTACCGTGCACGTCGATGGCGTGCCGACCCGTTCCTGCGTCACGCCGCATGATAGCCTTGAGGGTACCTCAATCACGACAATCGAAGGGGCTTCAGGCTCTGTAGCGGAAGCGGTCATTTCCGCATGGGAGGCGAGCGACGTTCCCCAATGCGGCTATTGTCAATCCGGGCAAATCCTGGCGGCGGTCGCGCTTCTGGAGGAAACACCGGCCCCCTCTGATGACGACATCGACGCAGCAATGAGTGGCAACCTCTGCCGATGCGCAACTTACATGAGCATCAGACGTGCCATCAAAGACGCGTCAACGGCGCTGTAATGTAAGACCGCCGGGCACGCGTGCATTCATTGGTTGCATCAGATACCTATTGCAAGGATGAACACAGTTGCAGAGCTGAACCAGTGGATGATGACTAAGGGACGCTGCTCGGGCGATCCTGTCTCTGTAGTGTCCCATTTCTGCTCTGCACTGATCGATGCGGGCGTCCCGCTTTGGCGCGTGAATATCGGCCAACGTTTTGCCAATCCGCTCCTGATCGCTTGGGGGATTGTATGGACCGAAGGAAGCACGGAAACTTATGATGTTACGCATGCCCGATTGCTGACAGACGGATACGTTGGCAGCGCATTTGAGTACGTCTTGCAAAATCAACGACCGCTGCACAAGAGTCTGCGGGGACTCGATTCAGAAAAGGACCATGTATCTTATTTGGAATTCGCAGAAGCAGGGGGCACCGATTATTATGCGACCTTGCTCGAGTACGGTGATGGTTCGCGACATGGCTGCACATTTGCAACCAAAGCTCCGGACGGCTTCGCACCAGAACATTTGGCAATGATCGAAGCTGCGAAACCGGGTTTGTCTTGCGCCCTGGAGCCAGTCACCATGCGTAAGTCCACTCAAAGCCTTCTACGTGCCTATCTTGGTAACGGGCCATCCGACGCAGTATGGAATGGGACCATTCAACGTGGCGAACACAAGACGTTGGAAGCCGTTGTGATGTTTTCCGATCTCAGAGGATTTACGGCGTTGTCCGAGAGTTCAACGGAAGAAGACATTCTGATCGCGCTTGATGATTATTTCGAATTGGTCGTGCAATCTGTTGAAGAGAACGGCGGTGACGTCCTGAAGTTCATGGGCGATGGCATTCTTTCGGTTTTTGTTATTACAGACGATGAAGACCGCGACCACATGTGCAGGCAGGCTACCTTTGCCGCAAGGAGCGTGCTTGAAAGGCTTGCTACGCTCAATCGGGCTCGAACCGGTGCTGGTCGGTTGCAACTCGATCTGGGGATTGGCATCAATTCAGGTCAAGTCAGTTATGGTAATATCGGTAGTCCTGGCAGGCTTGATTTTACGGTTTTGGGACATGCGGTGAACACTGCCAGCAGGATGGAAAGACTGACCAAAACCGTCGGCAAGAGGGTGCTCGCGACCTCTCCAGTGGCTGATGCAGCCCCAGAGCTTTTCACTGTCCTTGGATGCTATGAGGTGCGCGGTATCAGTGAGCCAATCAAGATATTTGGTCTAAATGAGATTGCGGCCACTAAAGACAGCGAATAGGTCTCAACCTATTCATTCAAATATCATAGATCTCGAACCGACAAACCGAATCCGGCAAGCGGTGCAGCGACCGCCTAATCAGCAATGTCAGCTCTAGCTGCGTTTTCGTCGTTGCGAAGGTGCATGGAGATTGACAGCATAAAACTCTGTTGTGAGTGCAAATTGTCCTCGCCGCGCGCTCGTGAGACCAATAGGCCCTGCACGCGTCGCACACTCTCAATTTACCCATTCAGCTTGATCGCCACGGTCTTCGTCTAAACGCCTTTACCCGGCCTGCATTCATGCCGGTCAACGCTGCGGCGTTGGCGTTAGGTAATATCAAAAAACGTTCTGCGCGAACACCTCAATGGGCAGGAATGAGCCGGATACTGCCGATTGCTGCACCCGGTGCAATTGAGTGCTGTTGCCAATAGCTCTCAAAGTCGCGAAGGATGTTGGCGAAGATTTAATGAAGGTGAGGGGACCTGCTTAAATGCTGCAGAGCATCGCCATTGTCACAGGTGCAGCCAGAGGGATTGGTCTTGCTACCGCACGTTTGATGAAGAGCCAGGGAATTGGTGTTGCGCTCGTTGACCGGGATGTCGAGGAACTTGAAAAAGTGTCCGGCGACCTTGGTCTCGCGCTTCCCTACGACGTTTCCGACCCCGATCAAGTCGAACAGATGGTCGGGGACACATTGAGGCACTTTGGCCGGATTGATATTCTCGTCAATAACGCCGGTGTTGCGGATTTTGGACCGATTGAAGAGACCTCATTCGACCGTTGGCGGCGCGTCATGGAAACCAATCTTGATGGCGTTTTTCTGTGTTCGCAATCGGCGACGCCCGCCTTGAGGGAATCCGGGGGCTCGATCATCAACATCGCGTCAATCTCGGGTTTACGCGCCTCAACCCTTCGCGTCGCTTACGGGACGTCCAAGGCTGCCGTCATGCATTTGACCCAGCAACAGGCGATCGAGCTTGGAGAGCACGGCATTCGCGTGAACTGTGTTTGCCCCGGTCCCGTGCGGACAAAGCTTGCGATGGCTGTCCACACAGAGGACATCATTAACGCCTATCACGACGCAATACCCTTGAACCGCTATGGCTCCGAAGACGAAATCGCCCGTGTGATTGCCTTTCTTGCGTCGGACGCGGCGAGCTATGTCACGGGACAGATCATCTCTGTCGATGGCGGATTTCAAAGCACCGGAATTGGCCTGCCTGCGCTGCGCAGATAAGCGTCGGGCGACACCGGATACCAGATTTTGCGTTGGGAAGGTTGAACAACCGCTAAAAAGCCTCGCGGACCTTCGGCAGGCCAGATGAAGATTGGCCAACCACTAAGCCGGTGATGCCGTGCCGCTCGAGCTCTGCCAGAAACGCGGACAAAACCGGCGAATGGTCCATGAGATCCGGGTCATCCACCAAGACGACCGAGGGGCGCCGAACGAGCGCGCGCAAAAGTCTGATCTTGAGAGCCATTTGCCGGTCGAGCTTGGTGTCCTCGCGCAAGATGCTTGAGAGACTATCGATAGAGAGCGCGAAACGGTCAAAAAGGTGTTTGTACTCCTTGTCCGATACCGATGAGGCTGCGCCGAGCTTGATGTTCTGCAAAACCGTTCCGGCGACCAAAGGAATGGCGGGCGACACGTAGCTGACAGCCCGCAACCAATCGCGGCGCTTGACATCTTCGAGCGCCAGCCCGTCCAAAAGCACCGCACCGCCTTTGGGTTTTGCAAGGCCCGCTATTGTCTTCAAAAGTCCGCTTGCCGTCTCAGGCGGCAGATCCGGAAGGGAAACGACCTCACCGGCCCGCGCCGAGAACGAAACCGGCGGTTCTTGATCATCGATGGTGAGCCCACGCACCTCAAGGCCGCGGCCTTTGCCCGTTCTTTGAAGGCTCCTGTCCTTGTCCGACAAGGCGATGGCGGGCCGCTCCAATATGGTCTTCAAACGTTTCAGGGCAATGCGGCTTGCAAGGAAGTAATCGGCCGCCCGCGCGGCAAGCCCGAGCTGCGATACGGCAAGGCCAAGCGCCATAATGAGAACACCAAGCTGTTCCGGGTGGAGACGGACGGCGTTCACCGAAAAGAACCCAAAGAGGAGGGCGACCACCATAATCGGGAAAACAAAACCACTGGACGATCTCAAAATGCCGGAGAACGTCGCGCGTTGCACAAGCGCTTGGCTGAGGTCGTTCGCGCGCCTTTCGATCGTGCGAAGCGAGGCGCCGGTCCTTCCATGGGTGAAAAAGGCAAGCCGACCGTTCAGGAGAATACTCGCTCTCGACGCAACCCGGCCCCTTGCGCGTCTTGCTTTTCGAATGGCGCGATAAAGCGGTATGAAACACATGAGCCCAAGCGCCAGCCATGCGGCGATCCCAACTCCCAATGCGGCAGCTGCGCCGGGGATTGCCAGGATCAGATAGGAAAAAATGGTTGCGCAGACTGCAAGCGCGACAAGAAGTGTAACGAGACCATCGGAAAGCCAGAGTTTCACGGCGGAGAAATCATTGGTGACGCGGGTCATCACCAAACCGTAGCGCATTGATTTTTCGTCAGCCGGTGCCCTGAGGACATGGCTCATGAAGGTAAGGCGCAGATCGTTCACATAGGAAAGCGCGAAGCGCTCAGACCAGCGGCGCTGCAACACCTGGACCCCAAAGAGAAGGAGAACGCCGATGGACAGGACAAGAACGTTGGCATCCTTCGCCGTCTCGCCATCTGTTAGAAGTCTTATTCCGGCGGTGGCGCTTACTATCGCCGCCACCGCCTGAAAAACGCCCATCGCGCAAAGGCCGCACAATGCGAGACTGCGTTTTACCGTCCAAAATCCCGGCACGGTTTAAGACCTACTGACCAGCCGCAAGAGCGGGCAGACTGTCTTCCAGCCAGCAACTTGCCGTCTCAGGATCGAACAGATCGGACAAAAGATAAACCGGTACATCGACGGCCCGGGTTACTTCACTGATTGCGAGCGGCGAACAGGTCATCGCGCCTGAGATTCCAAGGACATGGTGGCCCATGTCGAAAAGCGATTGTGCGCCGGATACAGCGCCCATTGCATCACCGGCGGCAAAGAAGGTTCCGGTCAGAAGACTCTGGAACTCACTCGACTGCGCAAGTGCGGCCGTCTCACGCTGATAAAGACCATCGGCAACCTCAAGGACGGCGACAGAACAACCCTTAGCACCAAGCGCGCTCAAAAGTCCGCGCGTTCCCCTGATGAGGTGATCGTTATCGACGCCAAAGGTTGTCGGCAGACCCGTATCTGTAAAATCAAGCGCGCTCACCGCGCCGTAGTCACGCATCAACCAGAGATCGCCACCCGCACCGGTGCCCGTTACCTTCGCGGCACCCACGCTGTAACCCAGATGAGACAGGCCTTTGACGATTGCTGCTGCCGTGGTGGTCTTGCCCGCATTCATCGACGTTCCGAAAACGGCAAGGACATGGGTCGGTATCGGAGCGTTGGTTTTAGGCAACGCGTAATTGGAGAGATTAATGACTTTTCCCTCGGCATCGCCGAGAAGGCCAATCGGCTCAATCTTCGTCGGACCGATAAGGCGCTCATGCCAGGAGACAGCTTCTCCGGCAATGCCGCCCGCCGCCACCATGTGACAGGGTGACAGATCATCCGGGACATAGGCTTCGTATTGGTCGGGTGCATAGCGGTTTCCGTAGGCGAGCACAATCTCGTCACCTGGAAAGAGCATGGCCTTCCGCCCTGTTGGCAGTTCAATGCGTTTGTGCGAACCGAGTGTTGTGACGCGGGCCAGAACCAGATCGCCAGCCTTCGGCGTCAAAGGGCCTTTACAAAGCGTTTTCATCGCGATTGTCGGGACACGCCTTGTCGAGAAGGCACATTTCGCGTTTCGAAGTCGACCTTGATTGAGAATTTCCACTTTGTTTTCCTCTCGTTTTCAAAGGGACCGCAGGTGCGGAACACTGGGAAAACGATCAGGAGAAATGTTTATTCCCGGAAAATTCAAAAAAAAATTGGAGCGCTTTGAAATGAGGCCCGGCGCGCCGGTTCTCCAGCACTTATCGTATCTGTTTCAACGCTTCCGCTTCGTCACGGATACTCATCGGTTCTCCCGCGCCGATTGCGTCAAGATAGGCGTCGAGGGAATCGAGCGACGATGCGGGCGCGAAACCGTCTTCGCTCTGGCTCGCCGCCGCCACGGTGAAATGAAGTTTCCATATTCCGTCTTCAAGACAGGCGACCGACACGAAAGTGGATCTGTCTTTCTGGTCCACTTCAAACTCCCGGCAAAGATCGTTATCGACATCGCGAAAAGATGCGATCAAGCGAAACCGGTCCCCCGTTTCTGAAAGCGCCGTCTCTTCTCCCGAGGCGATGGTTTTCAAAGCGTCGACAAGACCGGGCTGATTGAATTCCGCGATCTGGAGTTCGCCGGTCCCAGGCGCTTGTGTCGATGTTCCAATCGCAAAGCCTGCAACGCCTGCAGCGACAATCGCAATGGAGGCGGCAATCGGCATAAACCATTGCGAAGAGGGGGTGGCTTTTTTCGCGGGCGGTGCCAGCTTGAAAGCAACAACCGAAGCGCCTTCGTCGCTGGACTCCTCAGAATCGGATAAGGTGTCCGCTTGCTCCAGCATCGCTTCGACATTGCTCAAAAGATCGTCTGGCACCGGTTCATCAAGAAGCGGCTTGAAAGACTTTTGCGCGAGCGAGCGGGTTTCAGCGAAGCCCTTGACCCTGAGTGCCAGCGCTTCATTGAATTGCATCGCCTTTTCGATTGCCTGTGACGTGTCATGATCCAACTCACCGTCAGCAAAGGCCATCAACGTCTCGTCATCGAAGTCCCTGTCTTTCATGTCTCGTCTTTCATCCTTGTCCGCTCTTGTCTGTCGGAGAACGCTTCGCGGCACTGTTTATTCCAAGATTTTCGGAAAGTTTTTGCCGCGCACGCGCAAGACGGCTCATGATGGTGCCGATCGGTGCATCGAGAACATCAGCCGCCTCCTTATAGGAAAGCTCCTCGACACAGATCAGAATGAGAACTTCCCGTTGGTCATCGGGCAGAGCCTCGATCTCTTTAAAGGTGCTCTCCAACATCAAGCGTGTTTCCGCCGCCGTTTCCCCGTCATATCGGGGCATATCGGACGCCTGGTCGATATCGACTGGCGTTCCTTCGGTCTGCTGGCGGCGCGTCATGTCAATCCACGTATTGCGCAGAATGCGAAACAACCACGCTTCCATGCGCGTTCCAGGCTCGAACGATGCTTTATTGATGATCGCCTTTTGACAGGTTTGCTGAACGAGATCATCGGCAACATCCCGCGATCTGCAAAGGGTCAACGCAAAGCGGCGCAAATTCGGGAGAAGATGAACAAGCTTCGCGTTGAAATCGTTGGCCATGTCACTTTGACTTCAGTTTTTTACATGCCGGCTGGAATAAACGCGACCCTCTTCCGTTTACACCGTACAATCCAATATTGAAAACGGGCGATGATCGGTATGCGTTTTTTCATCTCTAAAGACACCCTCACGTATTTGAACGTGATAGCGCTTTTTCGAAAATTCCTGATTGTCGCGACGGCAGCTTGCGTCCTTCTCAGCATGCCGCTCGTCCGCGTCGATGAGCTTAAGCTCGGATACGACATGGCCTTCGCCGAAGATGACGATGATGACGATGATGACGATGATGACGATGATGATGATGATGATGACGACGATGATGATGATGACGATGACGATGATGACGACGGCGGCGCGTTTTCAGCGATCGGGAATTTTCTACGCGGCCGCACAAAAACACGACCGGCCAGAAGCCGCGGCGCGCAACGCGCTACCGTTCAGCGTCAACGCGAAATCCAGGTTCCGAATGAGATTGTCGCCCTAGGCCTGAATGAGGCCAACCTCACCGTTCTGACAGCGCAAGGCTATCGGGTCGTTGAACAAGTCGCAGTTAACTTGAGCGCGTCGCAGGCTGTCCGGCTGAGCGTTCCGAATGGCACCGGCCTTGAGGAAGCCCGAACTGCGGTGAGGGCTCTCAACCCTGCTGCCGTCGCGGATTTCAACCATTTTTATCGAACCGGTCAGGGTGAAAGCGCTGCGGGTTCAGAAGGCGAAGACAACCAAATTGAACCGGCAGTCCTCATCCCCGAATGCGAAGGGCCCGGCTGTGCTGCGCCCCGGTTGATTGCCTGGCCCGGGAACGCGGAATTGAGGCCCTTGTGCTCAGCGGATATTCGCATCGGACTGATCGATACGGGCATCAACACCGAACACAGCACCTTTGAGCAGAAAAATCTGGAAGTGCTCAAACTTTCAGAAACGGATCAGGACCCGTCGGGTAAGAAACACGGAACAGCTGTCGCAGCTCTTTTGCTCGGGGATTGGGAAAGCCGGAGCCCCGGCCTCCTTCCAAATGCAACGCTTGTTGCCGTCGATGCCTTTCACACCGGAAGCCGCAATGATGAAAGAAGCGATGTCTTCAGCCTTGTCAAAGCACTCGACCTGATCGCCGCGCGAAATGTCTCCGTCATCAATTTGAGTTTGAGCGGGCCTGAAAACACACTTCTGGCCGATATGGTTGAGCGTCTTTCAACACAAAACATCATCCTGATCGCCGCCGCTGGCAATGGCGGACCGCGGTCGAAACCGGTTTATCCTGCGGCCTATCCAAACGTGATTGCAGTGACCGCAATCGACAGAAACAAACGGATCTATCGCCGGGCGGCACGTGGCGGGCATATCGATTTTGCTGCACCCGGCGTACAGGTCTGGACAGCGGCTTCCATTCGCGGTGCCAGGACTAAGACCGGTACATCTTTCGCAACACCCTTCGTAACAGCATCGGTCGCTCTTGTTCAAAACGGGCTCAATCTTGAAACCCATGATGAGGTCGTTGGTGCGCTCGCAAGCCGCGCCCTTGACCTCGGGGATCCTGGCAAAGACCCGGTTTTCGGCTATGGCCTTGTTCAGGCACGGGAGATTTGCGCCAATGGCTAATCGTGCTCAAAGACTGGCCGTGAGTCTTTTCCTGTTGGCTCTGTTTGTTGGGCTTTTCAGCGAAACGGCGGGGGCTTCAGGCCTCAGCCATTCCGAAAAGAAGCAAATCGACCGCGCAGTCCATCGCTCAGCCGCCTATCTGTCTGCCCAGATCAAGCCTGATGGCAGCTTTCACTATCGCCGCCACGTCGATCCAGGAATTCTACTCAAAAAACGCTATAACATGCTGCGCCATGCCGGCACCATTTATGCCTTGGCGGATTATGCGAGCCGCTTTAAAGACGAGCGGCTTTCACGCGAGATCGGACGTGCCGTTGATTATTTGCGCAGGGTATCATTAGCCCCGGTCGGCGGCAGTGTTGATATGATGGCTGTCTGGTCCGATCCCGCGATTACGGGCAGCAATAAGCCGCTGACTGCGAAGCTTGGAGGCGCCGGTCTGGCGCTTGTCGCGATGATTGCGTGCCGAAAAATCAGGTGCACGGCAATCTGCGATGAAGAGCTACGAAACATCGGACGCTTCATTTTCTTGTTGCAACGTTAAGACGGCAGCTTTTATTCTAAATATACACCATCTGAAGGCGGCAAACGCGGGGACTGGGTTTCCCTTTATTATCCCGGAGAAGCAGCGCTTGGCCTCGTCATGCTTTTTGAGATCACCGGGGAGGAGAGATGGCTTGAGGGC
>JBCDCZ010000119.1:0-13032 GCA_039180865.1 Pseudomonadota bacterium
CGAAGGCCTCCATGGCCTCGCCGTTCATGATCATGGTGTTAAGCTCAGTGTCGAGCGCCAAAAGATCGTTGTTTGCCATTTCCTTTACTCCCTGGTTGCAGCTTCGGCGTTACGCCGACTTCTTGATGAATGTGTTGGAATTGAGTTCGTTGATCGCCTGGACGAGTTCCTCGCGAGTGTTCATTACGATCGGACCATGCCATGCGACAGGTTCCTGGATCGGTGTTCCGGAAACGAGCAGGAAACGCACACCCTCTTCGCCAGCCTGAACGCTGACCTCATCGCCAGTTCCGAAAAGCACCAGCGATCGGTTGCCCGAATTGTCCCGGATAAGAATTTCTTCATCACCCATCTCCTTTTCGAGTAGCACACCAAATGGTTTGGAGGCATCACGAAACATTGCAGAACCCTGAAAAATGTAGGCAAAAGCCTTTTGATAGGTGTCCACAGGGAGAATTTTCTTAACCCCTGGCGGCACGCTCACATCGAGGTAACGCGGATTGGCGGCAATCCCTTCAACCGGTCCGCTCTTCCCCCAAAAGTCACCGGCGATGACCTTCACCCGCGTTCCGTCGTCATCAATGATCTCCGGAATCTCATTTGAGCTGATATCCTGATAACGCGGGTCGGTCATTTTGAGGCGTGACGGCAGGTTCGCCCAGAGCTGGAAACCATGCATCTGCCCCTTCGCGCTCGCCTGGGGCATCTCCTGGTGAAGGATCCCGCTTCCAGCGGTCATCCACTGGATATCACCTGCACCAAGCGACCCCTGATTGCCGAGGGAATCGGCATGATCAACAGAGCCCTCAAGCACATAGGTGATCGTTTCAATGCCGCGGTGGGGATGCCAGGGAAATCCGCGTTCGAAATCCTCGACGCGGTCATTTCGGAAATCGTCAAACAGAAGAAACGGATCGGCGAGTGACGGATCACCAAAACCGAAAGCCCGGTGAAGTTTCACGCCTGCTCCTTCCATCGTGGGTTGAGCCTGCGAAATCTGTGTTACCGGTCGAATGGACATGTGCGTTCTCCCAAGATCTTGGAACGCTCTCATCTGACGCTTTGTGTGCGCCGTCGGGCGTTCCGCTCACGAATGAGATACGCGCAAATGGCTCGAAAACCATCCCCTCGACAGACTGTTCACCGGACCGGCTTTTATTCGGCGGGTGCGGAGATCGGAGATTTTGGGAGAACCGCAGTAGAAAGCATCTGCCCGGATGCTATAAACCGCAACCGCGCTCGTCACTCTCGCGTCAAGCACTACGCCGCGGCTGAACGGAGGCCGAACCGTTTCGCAAAAAAGGGGTGCCTTGTAAAGGTATCGGACGCCCTTCCATTTCTCTATCATGAAGGTTTTCGACAAGCATCCATTCAGCGTTTGCCGATGACCGGAACTTGCTGTATTGAGGGCGTGTTGGTCTAGCACCCGTAGCTCAGCTGGATAGAGCGCTGCCCTCCGAAGGCAGAGGTCAGAGGTTCGAATCCTCTCGGGTGCGCCATTTTTTCTTTTATATTCAGAGGCATGGGCAGATAGCGCGAAAAGCTGACTCGCCGGTTTGTGCCAAGACTTGGAGAACATTGCCAGAACTTGCCAGGATGTCCCATACAAAGCGCGTACAGTCTGATCGGTTTTTGTTCACGCTAGCGGGTTCCGTCCCGAACGGGAGATCGACATCGACGGCGAAAACGTCCCGGATCTCGAGACGTTACCCGTAGCTTTAGATGACGATGAAGGCGCCCACACTCAACCGCCTGGAACGAATGGCGCGGAGATGTGCTCGTGGGCGACGAGCCAGCGATCGCCGATCTTCTCCAAGACGACAGTCTGGCGGGCCTGCATGGCGTAAGGCATACCGTCCGTAGTCTTGCCGTCGACGTCGATGCTGGCGCTCATCCAGGCGACGTCGCCGTTTCGAGCATATCGGAACGTGTCCTCGCGCATCGCGACATTGAACTCGGATGAGCGGGCGACAATCGCGGTCAGCTCTTCAGAATAGGCGTCCCAGCCTTGGAAGCCGTGAGCGGGCGGAAAGACGTCGAAAGCGAACAGGCGTTCGGTCTGCTGATAGAACGTCGCTGGGACGTCGATGTCGAAGCGGCTGGTTGCGCCAGGGCTCCATGTTTCGTTGTACTGGACCATGAAGGCGCGGAAGAAGTCGGCCTCGTCCATAGTGGCTTCGCGGGCTGCCGAATTGGCGTTGAAATCGATCATCGCCGCCCACTCCAAAGCCTGAGCATCGATAACGCCATTGCCTTCGGCGTGAGCGGGAAGTGCGGTGAGAGACAGCGCCATGGCGGTGGCGGCTGCGAGCAAATGCAGGGTTGAGCGGGTCATTGCAGGTCTCCTTTGCTTTCTTTGAGCAGGAGATATGCCTCCAACGACCATACCGGTAGACAGGCATTGCATATTTTAACTATACACATTCATGTATGATTGAACTCACCCTCCGCCAGATCGAAGTCCTGCACGCCGCGCTGTCAGCGCGCGGTTTGACCTCGGGCGCAGACCGGCTGGGCCTCCCACAATCGAATATGTCCGCGACGCTCGCCAAGGCACGGCGGATCTTCGGCGATAGTCTTCTCGTGCGCAGCGGATCGGGTATGGCGCTAACAGAAGAAGGCGCACGGGTTTTAGAGATCACGGAACGGCTGCTCGAAAACGCCGACGCGTTGAGTACAGATCGCTCTTCCTACGATCCTTTGAAGGACGAAGGCGAGTTCCGGATAGCTGCTTTCGACTACGTTCAAGCTGCGATCCTGCCAGCAGGTATCTCAGCGTTGCTGCGGACCGCCCCGAACCTGCGCACGGCATTCCTGCCTTTAGACCGGCTAAGTGTGCGGGAGTCTCTGGAGGCAGGCGAGGTCGATCTTGCCGTGACAACGTCTGGATATGCACCGGACGGTCTGCGCGTCGCGCCGCTGATGACGGAGACTTTCGTTTGCGTCACCCGGCGCGGTGAACTCAAGGGCGATACACTGGACATCGACACCTATTGCGGATTGCCGCACATTCTCACATCTCCGACTCGGGCGAACTTTCGCGGCGAGGTCGACGAGGCGTTGGCTAGAGAGGACCGCTCGCGTCGGATCCTAGCGTCGACCTCGAATTTCTTCGCTGCGTTGGCTGTGTTGAGAGAGGTTGGTGGTGTAGTCGCGATTCCTAAACGTCTGGCGACGGGCTTGGGGAGTGAATACGATGTGTACGAACCTCCCGTCGCATTGGCTGGTTTCGATCTGGTGCTATGCTGGGCGTCGCGGGTTCACACCAACAAGCGTCATCAAAGCTTGCGCGCCATCATTCTCGAATCCGCGGCATAATTTCCAGCGTCTCGCAGGGAGCGAGACTTCCCAGCGATCTTTCGCGACCGCCATGGAGACAGTCAAACTATCGAGCCTGTCGAGGTCCATCATCTCCCTGGTGTAGAGCATCACTCGACAAGCTGTTGAGTCAGTCGCGCCTAGTCAAACTCCAAACCACTCTCAGATGCGATCCCAAGGAGTTTGAAATCATCAATACACGGCATCCATCGAGACAGACTGCTTCCAGGGCTTGCGACGATTATGAATGTCGTGCCATTCGCCATGCTGACACCGCATGTCGTTGTCCGCTTGAGCGAAACCGGTGCAACTGCGACGATGGTTGCGGCCTACGGAATGGCGTCCTTCTTAGCGATTCTTGCGAAATCACCGATTACACCTTGGTTGCTTTCGAAACTCGATCTGCGGGGCGCGCATCTGCTTGGGCTCTCGCTTGCCGGGCTCGGCACTGAGACCGTAGCGGTAGATTGGGGACCGGATTCCGAATTCCAGACACACAAGATTATCCACGGCGCTGGCAAACGGGAATTCTTTGTCCAGAGCAGTTCGAGCCATGTGATTGAACTCGACGGCGCAACCGCCGCGGCGCGCTACTACGTGACCGAGACCGCCCGTTCAATTCAGGTACCGGCGATTTCAACCTCTCAATGTATGCGGACAGTTTTGTCAAAGAGGGTGGCGTCTGGCGCTTTAAAAGCCGGACCTACAACGTTCTTTATCTCGACGAAACCCCACCGGTCAGCGCTACTTTCCCGCGCGGAAACTACGGGCGTAAATCTCGGAACCTTTCCAAGAACGGCAAATCCGCCTGCTGGATGAAGCCACCAATCACGCCTTCTGCTGACGGTTTGTTCTAGCGGGTGCGGATCCATCGATTAGCGAGCCGTCTTGTCCAGCCCGTCCCCGTTACGGAGACGGGTGGAAACTCTGCATGCGGGTGGTAAGACCCTCAAGCGGCCAGCGGCTTGTCGCCACGCTTCCAGAGAAGCGGATGGAACACCTCATCAACCGGCGTTTGAGCCATATGGTTGATGTAATTCGACATGGTTTTCTGGGCGAGACCGAGAACCACGTCCAACACCGCGCGATGCCCGTATCCGGCATCAAAGAACGCCTGCATCTGCGCGTCAGACACGTTGCCGCGCTCGCGGACCATCTGCACGGTAAACGTCCGCAGCGCCTCAAGTTTCGCCGATGGCAATGGTGTTTCATTGCGAAGCGCCTCAGAGATCTCGTCGGAGACCTTCATCATCTGCGCGATCCCCGTATGAGCCGGCACACAATAGTGACACTCATGCTCCACATTGATCGCCTGCCAGACAACTGTCAGCTCCTCGGCGTCGAAATCGGTCTCGGTAAACAATTTGTGCAGCATTTGGTAGGCCTCGAAGGCTTGCGGGCTCTCGCTCAGCACCTTGTGGAGACCCGGGATGCGGCCAAAAGCCTTTTTCGAGTTTTCGAGCAGGGGCTTCGAGCCTTCCGGTGCCGTTTCCAGATCATGCGAAGGGAAGTTGGTCATGGTGTCGTCCTCTGAAAAATGTGTGATGGCAGCAGATTTACTCTTTCTTGAGTGATCATTCAAGAATATATTTGAGCAATCGTTCAAAAATTAATAGAGCCGCCCGCTAGCAAAAGACCGACACGCCATGCCTCGCAAACCTGAATATGACCGCGACGACCTGATTGATCGCGCCCGTGACCTTTTTTGGAAACAAGGTTGGGCGGGGACGTCATTGAAGGACCTGGAGCGCGTGCTGAATCTCAAACCTGGCAGTTTTTATGCCGCGTTCGGCTCAAAGGATGCGCTCTTCAAACTGACAATGGACCGATATGTTGAAGATGGCGGTTGCAGTATCAAAACCTTGGTCGAGGAACTCGGGCCTCTTGGCGCGTTGCAGGAATTTCCGTTCCGAGTGATTTCTGACAAGAAAGCACCAGCCAAAGCATGCATGCTTGCAAAGTCAGTTCTGGAGTTAAGCGGACGTGACCATGCACTCGCGGCAGTCGCCAATCGTCACCTTGAGACAATGGAACAGCATTTCGTGCAGGTGTTTCAGGAGGCCCAAGCTAACGGCCAGATTGACAAAACCCATGACCCTCGTGCTCTCGCCCGACGCTACCAGTCGGACCTGATGGGCTTGCGCATTTCAGCGGAACGAGAGGGTATGGACGCCCAGGCGATCGCCCAAGAGATTTCCGAGAGTCTGATGCGGCTCGCGCCCCAAATGTAACAACCGCCAGCACCCAGTGTGCGGCACATACGCTATCAGGCGCTGTCAGGCGAATTTCGGAGGCTGCAGCACCAGAAAGGGCTTCGAGAGCCTTCCGAGGATCCGGGCCGTGGCGGCAAGGACACACTTGTCGTTGGTACCTTTGGGTCCAAGCAATCGCAGCCCTCAAAGGTCGTGTATGCGTGTAGAGGTTGAGCAAATAGGAGCTTACCAAATGGGCTCGTTTTCTGTTGTTCAGGTGAGTGACCGTGTCGCGCGTTTGATAATCCGCGCGGTCTCAGGACCACCTCCCTCCGCCGCCCAGCGCGAACAGAGCGAACGCACCCAGTCAGGGCGGCTTTTCGCGGCATCGTTGAGCCAGTTGCCAACAGAATCCTGGACATAGCGCGCCGGATCTGCCCGGAGGGGCTCAAGAACCGGCAGACCGTATTGTGGCTCCGCCTTAAGCTCACGAATATGAGCGCACCACACACCGCGCGGCCGTGTCGCTTCACTCGCGAAACGGCGAACACGCTCAGAGGGGTCAGCGGTCCATGGGGCGAGCCGTTCGATCGACGCTTCAATATCACGCGCAATCAGTGGCCGCGCCGCCAACCAGGCCCACTCCCGCACCCCGAAATGCCCGTCATCCGCAAAGCGCCGCAACGCGTTCAGGGCAGCATCCAGATCATCCCCTTGCTGCGCCACGACAGCGAAGCAAGCCCATCCGCGCACAGTATCCGACCCATGGCATTGCAACCCGACAAGCTCTTCACCTGTAAGTTTACGGGCAAACAGGTCCCCCATCACCCTCATACGCAGCGAGATACCCTCGCCCAGCACCTTTTCGACAGTGGTAATCTCCACCCGGGCGATCTTGGGAAAGACCGCCTTCAGCAGGATCGCGAAGTCGACAGCAAGGCATTCGCTCAGATGCGTGGTTTCGGCAATACCACTGTTGAGCGCTTCAAGTCGTGCAGGCGCGATCTCAGTTGTTTTCATAGACGTCACCTTGGATAGCGGATGACGCAGCATCGGTTTTCCTCCAAATGCGCGCCAACAAGCCCTGCAAGTCAGCCTGCTCATCGTTATTGAGATCGCCGACGAGGTTGACAATCCATTTCAAATGTTCCGCGTTCACGCGCTCTGCCAACTGACGCCCCGGAGCGGTGAGAGCGATCTTAACCGATCGCCGATCACGCCGGTCACGCCGCCGCGTGATCAGGGCGCTGCGCTCCAGTCCGTCAAGAAGTCCCGTCATCGTGGCGCGGGTAACGCCGATACGCTCGGCGAGATCGTGCGGCGCCAGCGGTTTCTTTGCCATGAGCAGTACGGTCAAAACCGTGAAACGCCCCTCCGACAGGTCATACGCCTGCAGGCGCTCCGCACAGCCTCGATCGATAGCAGCAGTGAGGGCGAGCAGGCTAAAGCAGGTTCGAAGCCCCGCAAGGTGCTGGGACATCCCTGATGCCGCGTCGAGGAGCGCGAGATACTTCCGGTCCAGTTTTATCATATGGTCCCTTATAATAAGGCACCATATTATTTGTCCAGTTCTTCGCGCCATTCAGCGTGAATGACGAATTGGCTCCCGGGAATGACGTAGAATGGCAAACCCAGCGCAACAAAACCTTCAACATGAGCAGTCGTGGAGGCAGTCAGCCAGCATCATTGAACGGAAAATTATCCGCAAAAACATGATGATTTGAACACCATCTGGCAGGACAACCGTCTCGCGGCACCAGCGGGCAGGTCACACAAAGCTTGTTCACCGCCCTCGCGCCACAGCACCTTCCGACACTTTCTCGCAGGTCCATCGTATCGGGCGCATTTCACCCTTCTCCGGGTTGGGATCTGAAATCCCCGCACCCCGTATTCCGTGCTTTCTTCACGCGAGATACTCGGAAATCCCAGTCGCTGTTGGTTCCTATTACTCAAGAAAGACATAGTACACTGATTTAATGACTATTTTTCGTATATTCTGACAGGAAACCTTCGGTCTCCAGCGACTGATCTTCATATAAATAAAATCGGTTAACTCAAGATTAGTCCGCCCAGGACGTTTTATCCCGGAACATGATAATGGGATAGAAGACGATAGAGGTCACGTGGATGATCGGATCGCTGGACTGGGAAACACGGCAGATTGAAGTCCATGATAAAAGTTATTTCTCAAGTATCAGTAGGCCGTACAGCCAGCACATACCTTGACAGGCTATTTTTCCTAATTTGATTTCAATATTTTGAACATATATATGTTATATCATATATCGTATAACCTTTACGCATCCTCTCCCTATTGAATACTTTTGTGACGCTGTCCTGGCGATTCAGAGCGTCCAAACGGATGCTCATCGCCTCATCGGAGAGGTACTGGATGTGCGTCACCAAGCATGTATCTTGCCACTTTTTCGCCACATTTCCTCAATTTTCCGAATTTCCATCTTATCTCCCCAGCTTGATAGCCAAACCATGCCATCCCCTTTTGGCAAACCACTATCACTGCTCCTGTAGACACAGACGTCGGAGATCTGCTTGCTGTGATTGCGGACCGAACGGCTTTCAGTCGCATGGTAATCGCATTTTTCTTCGTGTTTTCAGTGTCCTGCAAGCGTTTAGGAAGAAAAACAAACGCCGAGTTCAATCGGCGTTTAAGTTTTACCAGCCTCGTGTTAACATATTCACACATTTTAAACCTTTTCTCCGGGGGATATTATGCCCGAATCGATTTCGTGGTCTCTCAATGCCGGAGGTACGTCCGGCAACGCGATTCAAGCAGCCGGAACGACATCTGGTGAAGCAATTGTGTCGGTCTCGGTCGATCTTGATGCAGGCAGCGCCGAGCGCGCGCTGACGCTCCAGGTCGATGACGTGAGTAAAGTCACCTTTCTTGCAATTTCGTCGACACTTCTCGATGGCAAGGTAACCGTCAAAGCCGATGGCGCCAATGCCATCGCACTCACTGGGCCAATCCTTCTCTTCGGCGCCGGTGTTCAGCTTTTTGCCAGCGATCTCACCACACTCACAGTTCACAACACATCCGCGACAGATCCTGCCGCGCTGTCTGTTCTGGTTGGCCTTACGGTCTAAACCGCCCTTTTGCCGCCGCTCGGGCGGCCCGCATACGCCGCGGGCTGCTCACCACTCCGCACCACTTTGCGGACAACATTTGTGTCACCATTGGAGGAGCCGCCTATGCCCATCAGCCCAACCTATCCCGGCGTTTATATCCAAGAGATCGACAGCGGGGTGCGTACCGTGGCCGGGGTGGCCACATCCATCGCCGCGTTTGTCGGCCGAACCAAGAAAGGCCCGGTTAACGAACCGATCGCCTGTTTTAACATGGGCGAGTTCAATCGCAC
This sequence comes from Pseudomonadota bacterium, assembly GCA_039180865.1. Lineage (GTDB taxonomy): Bacteria > Pseudomonadota > Alphaproteobacteria > Rhizobiales > JACESI01 > JBCDCU01. The sequence continues at coordinate 8,888 of JBCDCZ010000119.1, forward strand.
GTTTGGCGGGCTCTATGAGAGCAGCAATGTGAGCTACGCGGTCGATGATTTTTTTGCCAATGGCGGCGGGCAATGCCTGATTGTGCGGCTCTTCGAAGACGATACCGATGACGGATACGCCACGCTTACCGTGGGTGGGCTTTCGCTGCGTGCAAAAAACCCCGGTAAATGGGGGAGCGCGCTCAAAGCCAGGGTGATCCGGCCCGACACCAATCCCGATATCCTCGATCCCGAAGGTACCAAAGCGGCTGCCGCCCTTTATGGGCTTGAAACCGGCGATATCTTCGATCTTGAGATAACCGACACGGCGACCGGCACCGTCGAATTGTTCCGTACAGTCGCCTGGGCCGGGGATTCCGGTCAACGCAGGGTCGACAACGTTCTTAAAGATCAAAGCGCGCTCGTCGAATGGGTGCCGGACAGCGACTTTCCGAATGCCCGGCCCGCAGATGCCGCCATGGCCGATGCCGCGCTCGGGAATGATGGCCAAGAGCTCACAGATGGCACTTATGAGGGCCATGCCGAGCTTAAAACCGGGATCGAGGCGCTGCGCAAGGCCGATATCTTCAACCTGCTCTGCATCCCACCCGATACGCGCGTAGCATCGCTCCCCAAGACGGTGCGTGAAAAGGCGGCGCTCTTTTGCGCAGAAAAGCGCGCACTCTATATCGTCGATCCGCCCAATGAGTGGGATGAAGATGCCCGACCGATCAAGAAGGCACTCGATGATCAGCGCGACGCAACCAACCAGGTGATCTCGCTCACCAATGCACGCAATGCCGCGCTCTACTTTCCACGGATCGAAAAACGCGATCCGCTTAATGGCGGCCAGATCGCGCGCTTTGCACCCTGTGGCGCAGTTGCGGGCGTGATGGCACGCACAGACGTCAATCGCGGCGTCTTCAAAGCGCCTGCAGGCATCCAGGCAACCGTCGCCAATGCGCATGCATTAGCCTACCGGATGACGGATCAGGAAAACGGTCAGCTCAATCCGATCGCAGTCAACTGCATGCGCAGCTTTCCCAATATCGGTCGCGTTGTCTGGGGCGCACGCACCCTCGCCGGGCTCGATGTGCTCTCTGATGATTACAAATACGTCTCGGTGCGCCGCCTCGCGCTCTTTATCGAGGAAAGCCTTTTCCGGGGCACCCAATGGGTGGTCTTCGAGGGCAATGACGAGCCGCTCTGGGCGCAAGTGCGTCTCAGCGTGGGCAGCTTCATGCAGCGCCTCTTCCTGCAAGGAGCATTCCAGGGATCGAGCCCGAAAGACGCATATTTCGTCAAGTGCGACAGCTCGACGACAACGCAGGATGACATCAACCGCGGCATCGTGAATATCGCCGTGGGCTTTGCTCCGCTGCAGCCGGCGGAATTCGTCATCATTACGATCCAGCAAATCCGCAGCGCGAGCTGAGAAGGGGGGATTCGATATGCCACAATTCACCACTAATGCGAGCCGCTTTGACCCCTACAAGACCTACAAGTTTCGGCTGCGGCTAGACGATGGGAGTTACATTGCCGGGGTAAGCAAATGCTCTGGCCTGAAACGCTCGACCGAGGTCGTCAAACACCGCGAAGGCGGCGATCCCTCAACAAGCCGAAAATCGCCGGGCCAGACCGAGTATGAGGCGATCACGCTCGAACGCGGCGTGACCCATTCCAAACAATTCGAGCAATGGGCCAATAAGGTCTGGAACTACGGCGCAGGGCTGGGCTCGGAGGTTTCGCTGAAGGATTTCCGTAAGGATCTGATGCTTGAGATCTATAATGAAGCCGGACAGTTGGCGCTGGCTTACAAGCTCTATCGCTGCTGGCCCTCGGAGTTCACAGCCTTTCCCGATCTCGATGCTTCGGCGAGCGCTGTAGCGATCCAGTCACTCAAGCTCGAGATCGAAGGCTGGGAGCGCGATGAGGACGTGGTCGAGCCAACAGAGCCCTCCTTCGAAATTCCGGCCTCGTAATGGGCTTTGAACGGCCCGTCAGGCTCGATGCCTCCACTCAGATAGCGCTTGCCGAGAGCGCCAGACACCTCTCGCCGGGCCGTTGGTCAGCAGCACTTCTGGCGCAGGGTTATCCTGCCGCCGAAGAGGTGGACATCCTCTCCCTGCCGCTGGGCATGCGCGACCGGCTGGTGATGCGTATCCGGGCGAACCATGTGGCGGGGCCGATGCTGGCAGAGCCCGGCTGCACATCCTGTGGTGCCACCTTTGAGATCACCGTCGAGCCGCAAGAAGTGGGGCTCCTTGGGCCAACCGAGCCTATCGATCCGGGCGAGCGCGATGTCGCGATAAGCGCACAGACCCTTTCGCTGCGCCCCGTGGCGCTAAGTGATCTGATCGCGGTGGAGGCGATCGCCGATCCCGGCGCCGCCGCGCAGGCTTTCGCCGGACGGGTTTGTGACGCAGACGTCGACCTGACGGACCTCTCTGAAGCGCTTGAGGCGCTCGATCCAGCCGCCGATATCTGGCTCAACACTCAATGTCCCGAATGCGGCGCGCCGCACTCCTTCGCGCTTGATCCGGTGCATTTCTTTGCGATTGAACTCTCCCAGATAGCCCAACGTACATTGCAGGATGTCGTTGATATCGCGCGGGTCTTTCACTGGTCGGAAGCCGATATTCTTGCCCTTCCTGAGGCGCGCCGCGCCTTTTACGTGGCCGAGGCGCTGGCATGACGGGCTATCTCGACAACCTGGCGGCACGAGCACGGGGCACACTGCCGCGGCTCACACCAAGGCGACCCGCGCCTTTCGAAGAGCGTATCGCACCGCTTGAAGGCTTTGAGACCACAATAGAGATTGACGCGCCACCGCCAACGCCGCGCTCATCCACGCCAAAACCCCGACCAAGCGCCGGGCCACCAGAAACCGAGACGCGCTCGCCTCCAGCTCCAGCCCCGACACCGTCTGAGCAGACGTCGGCATCGCAAGAAACATCAGCGCATGATGCGCGAACAGGCATCTCAATCGAAACGCAAGCTCCGCATTCGGTCGCGGCACCTCCCGCAGCAACGCCTGCGGCGGTGCTTCCTGCTCCCGCACCCGCCACCGCGCAACGCCGCATGGCGCAAATGCCTGCGCCAGCGGGACAACCGACACCAAGATCTCGTGCGCCCGCAGAACAGACGCCTCCTTCTGTTGTGCCTCAAGTGGCCTCAGCCCCGCCCGCGACGCCGGCGCTCGACAATACCCTGGCCGGATTCGATGTGCCACCACTAACAGAGCCCCCGCAATCAACCGAAAGGCCCGTTTTACCGCGCGTACCCGATGTTGAGGCCTCCACTCTGGCGCAAGAACCTGCGCCGCTTCTACCGGAAGAGAGAGCAGCCCATCCGGAAACGATGCCGCCTAATCCCGGCGCATCGCCCCCGATCGAAGCACCGGAGCCTTTGATTGCGAAGGAAGCGCTACGAACCGAAGAACCGGTAGAGACACCCGCCCCCGCCCCGCTCCTGCCGCAAACACCGCTTCAACAGGTGCCCACACCCGAGCGCGAAACAAAGCCCGCTCCAGAACCCACCGACTTGGCGCCAGAGACAGTAATTGAAGTCACCATCGGGCAGATAGAGGTCGTGAACGACCCACCCCCTAAGCCGTTGCAAGCGCCTGCCCCGCCACCCTTGCGAGGGATCAGCCTTGATGACTTTCTCGATGGACGCGACGGATGAGTAACACGCTTGCGATATCGACAGTCTCGGCGGCGTTTCAACGCCGCCTTCAGGCTGCGGCGCAAGCGGTCGTACCTGCTGCCAATGTGCGCCTCGGGGCGCCTACCGCAAAGCTCGCTGAAGACGGAGCACCACTCGTCAATCTCCATCTTTATCGCGTCGAGCCCAATCCAAGCCACGCCAACGCCCATTTGCCGAGCCGCGGTGGCGCAGGCGAACGGCGCACCCCGAGCCGGCTCGCGCTCAATCTCCATTATATCGTCACCTTCTATGGCAACCACGATACATACGAGCCAGACCAGATGCTCGCCGAGGTGTTGCTTTCTTTCGAAGACGAGCCGGAACTCTCCAAGACGACGATTGCCAATGCCATTTCTGCTGAAAGCGATCTGGAGGACAGCGATCTTGACGAGGCCCTCGCGCGGTTGCGGGTAACCCGCCAGATGTTGAGCCTCGACGATTTCTCCAAGGTCTGGTCG
>JBCDCZ010000120.1:0-13015 GCA_039180865.1 Pseudomonadota bacterium
CGATCCCACCTTCTTGGGTCAGCAAGAGCCAATCCTCGGACGTACACTAGCGAATGCGTTTTTATTCGCGCTAAAGTTAATCTGTAAAATTTTAAGTAAGGTCGAGAAAAATTGGCCAAACGGGGAAAAAATCCCCGTAAGACCCTGTTAACCAAACGCCTCGAAGCTAGTTGCGGCTTTTGTCCACAAGCGCGTTCGACTTGATCCATGGCATCATACCACGCAGTTTTTCGCCCACTTCTTCGATCTGGTGCGCATCGTTGAGACGACGGGTGGCTTTGAAGCGTGCCTGGCCTGCCTTGCACTCCTGCATCCATTCGGACGTAAATTTGCCGGTTTGAATATCGGTTAGGATCCGTTTCATCTCCGCCTTTGTCTCCGGCGTTACGACACGCGGACCTGACATGTATTCACCCCATTCCGCGGTATTCGAAATCGAGTAGTTCATGTTGGCAATGCCACCCTCATAGATGAGATCCACGATCAGTTTGACTTCGTGGAGGCATTCGAAATAAGCCATTTCCGGCGCGTAACCCGCTTCAACGAGGGTTTCAAAGCCCGCCCGGATCAGTTCAACAAGGCCACCGCACAGAACGGCCTGTTCGCCAAAAAGGTCGGTCTCGCACTCTTCCTTAAAGGTCGTCTCAATAATCCCTGAACGTCCACCGCCAACGCCGGATGCGTAAGACAAGGCGATATCGAGCGCATTACCCGAAGCATCCTGATCGACAGCAACGAGACATGGAACACCGCCGCCGCGCTGATATTCGCTGCGCACGGTATGGCCCGGGCCTTTCGGTGCGATCATCATGACATCGACCGTGTCTTTTGCTTCGATAAGCCCGAAATGAACATTGAGCCCGTGGGCAAATGCGATCGCTGCCCCATCACGGATGTTGGGCGCAATGTGATCGCGGTAGATGTCAGCCTGAAGTTCATCGGGCGTTGCCATCATCATCATGTCGGCCCAACCAGCTGCTTCCGCGACACTCATCACTTTCAGGCCGTCTGCTTCGACCTTCAACGCTGTTGTCGATCCGGGCCGCAAGGCGACGACGACGTCGCTGACGCCGGAATCTTTCAGGTTGAGCGCATGGGCTCGTCCCTGTGATCCGTAGCCTATGACCGCGACTTTCTTTGATTTGATCAGATTAAGGTCTGCATCCTGATCGTAATAAACACGCATGAGATCCTCCTGTTTGTCCTATTTCGTGTTTTCTGATTGTGAAGCGCCCTTCATTGCGTTGCTTCCGTGAAGAGCAAAGAATTGATCGACCGCTCTAGCGGCTGAACTTTCCGGATCGCCTGCAGCGCGGGAACCATCATCTCCAAGGAGAAGACGGATCTGCATATCCCGCACGACGAGCCCGAAAAAAGTTCGAAACGCGGCCTCGGTGCTTTCGAAATCGAGAACCCCCGCATCGCGTCCTGCCTCAAGGACCGGTGCGAGCCTCTCAGCCATAGCGAACGGACCGTTTTCAAGCACGATGGAACCCAGTTCACTTCTTCCAGTGCCCGCATGGCTCACGGCAAGCCGGTTCAATGCAATCGATATGTCGCCGGATAGAACCTTCAGCCAATTTTCAGCGAAGCGTTTCAACATGACCGAGAGGGTCCCTTCGTCGATGCCATCTTCCGGGGACGGATCAAGACGCACTTTTGCGGCCTGCCAGCGCACTGTTGCCGTAAGGAGGCCGGTTCTATCGCCGAACCATTTGTAGAGCGTCTCTTTCGAACAGTTTGCCCGCTCGGCAACGCCACGCATGGTAAAGCCATCGCCTTCTTCGACCATCAGATCGAGGGCTGCTGCCAAGACCTCCTGCTGGCGTTCAGAGAATTTGTCTTCAAACCGCGCCATGACCTTGAAACCAGCGCTGAAGCGCCCTGTCCTTTTCTCCCGCAGAACGGCTGCACATATCCGTACCGTACCGTTCGGTACGGTTTTAGCAGTATCTGTGAGGTTGGACAAGGATGAAATCCTGGAACCGGGTTCAGAAACAAAAAATGGCTGCCATTCAATCAGGCAAGAAGACCGCCGGAGTTCCCGAAAAGAGTGCCGGCAGCATTTTGCGTCGCAGCATAGGCCGCAGCGGCCTGCTCAAAAGCAGCTTCGTTCGCCGCGGGGTTTTCATCATCCCCGCCTTCCCGTTCGAATTGCCTGAGTTCGCGTAGTTCCGTTCGTGCTTCCGCCTGATCCGCCCTTGCCTGACGGGCAACCGCAAGATCCTGCGAAGAGGGCTCTGCCGGAGCAAGCGCTGCCCGAATGACGATGTCCAGTTTGCGGATGGTTCCTTCAGGGTCACCCGGTATTGGCGCTGAATCGATTTGAACTTCGCCGCCCACGGCATATTGCTGACCGTCGGGGCCTGTAACGAATTGATAGGTCGGTGCACTCGCGAGCGGACCTCCAACGCGCGCATGGGCCTGTTCGTGTGCTCTGACTTCACGGTCGCGCGCCTCAAGTTCACGGACCCGCTGTTCTTCTTCCGGCGTCAGGTCATCGCCGCTCGCCGATGGCCGAGTTGGCTGTGTTTCCTGGTCATCTGAAAGAGTGTTGGCGTTTCGATTGCGAGGATCGTTGAAAGCCGCAGATGCATTGCTGGTGCTTGCGACGGCGCGTTGCGTTGCCCCGCCAATGCCATCGCCGGGGGCATTGGCAGGGAGCGATTGGGCCTGGGCGACTTCCTGCCTGCGTTCAGGCAACGCAAAGCGCTCGCCTGCGGCGTCAGCATCCGGCGGGCGAGTGGCGAAAAAAGCCGTTGATCCAAGTGCAGGACCGATCATGGGAGCTTTTTACCGCATGCGCCTTAAAGAATTGGAAACTCTTTCGCCGGTCTCGATTGGTGAACCCGTTACGGGATGAGTTCGTCGGGCCTTGCGGCAACAGCGAGCCAATGAAAGTCAGATCCTTCAAAACCGACCCGTTCAACGATGACTAGAGCGATCAGAACCGGCTTCTCCCCGTCCGGATAATAAACCTGAACGCCACCGATCTTGTATCCCAGCGCGCAACCGCGGGATTCCGGAACCCTAAGGTCTTCATTCAGCGCCCGTTCGCCGCCGCCATCGAATTCATCAATCAGGAACAAATCGAAACCCCTGATCTGATCGGTAGCGAATGAACACATCTCGGGTGCAGGAAAGCGCTTCTCGCTCAGTCTGAGAACAAGCGGCTTCGCCCTTAGACGGAAAACGGTTTCGGGATAAAACACCACCCGGTGGGGGTCGCTGTTCACTTCGCTTACCGGATTGAAAGCGCGTTGCGATCCCGGGTTTCCGATGAGATCAAGATCTCTCAGACCCGTCAGGCTCTCCGCTTCCTGGCGCGCCACGAAACGCGCTTCTTTGACCGTTCGGGTCTCATCGTTCAGCAGAACCCGGATCGGCATTCCGGGAAGATAGGAATCGGTTGCCGTGTCGATATAGTGGCGACGCGCGAACGGGAAGCCGGACCCATCCTGAACGCCATATTCTTCATAGACGAAAACGCTACCGTTCTCGGTAAAACCGATAATATTCAGTTCAGAGACATAGCCAGATCTCGCTGGAAGGACTGAGAGAAACATGCTGATCATGAACGAAGTGAAGAGAAAGCCGCAATTCCGTTTCATGGACCTGGTCTCCGTGCCGTTTGCGAAGCGCGCAAAACACCTTGTTGTCAGTTGTAGTGACTCGCCTTTTCAGGCGAAGTTTTAGCTCACCTTCGCTAGGAACCGCTTTCAAGTGCGTTCACGAATGTGACAATCTCCTGAGCGATTTCGTCTGTTGTTTGCGGGCTGCGCATCTCCCCCGCAATCACATGGTCATCCCCTGCCCCTTCCACGCGGAACAGGCGCGCAGTCGCTCCCCATTGCTCCGCATAGTCTTTTACCGTCGCAGGCTCGATCACTGTGTCTTCCTCAGAGTAAATGAGAAGCACAGGCACCTTGATATCACCGGGTGAGATATCCTCAAGCGCTTGTGTGAGCCGTGCCATGGGCATCAGCGAAACAGTGGCATAAGGCGTTGTCCAAGCATGTTCTTGAGCAGGCGTCGGGCGCGTATGAATTCGATGCTCTCCAACGAGGATCGGCATAAACCATCGCGCGTAAGGTAATGTCAGGAAACTGCTTCCCGGCGCGATCAGTTTGAAATTCGGAGAAATGAGCGCAAGTGCTCGAACGTTTTCAAAAAGTTCCGGGCGTGTCGCGGCGAGATAGGTCGCAAGCGTTGCCCCGGTCGAGGTCGCAATCACGACTGTCTCATCTGCGATCCGGTTTCCAACCGCAAGGCTTTCCGCCATGTCATTGAGCCAGTCTTCTGCGCTTGCTTCTGCCATGGCATCGGCACTCCTGCCATGCCCCTTGAGACGGGCGAAATAGAGATTTGCCGAAAGGCCTTCAGCCACCAGATCAGGTACCGGGCGGACCTCTTCTTTCGATGCCGAAAATCCGTGAACATAGACAACGGCGAATTTACGTCTCTCGCCGGCTTCTCCGTTCGACCAAATAATTTCCTTATGCAGTCCGTCCCGCATATCGGAAAAGCGCGCCTCACCCTCGCGGATGTAAACTTCGACATCTTCACCAATACTACTTGCATCAAAATCCACAACACCGGTGAAGGGTTCGCGCGGGCCAAACGCAAAGATAATCGCGCCGGAGACCGCCGCGATCGCGAGCCAGATCGCAGCCCGTTTGAGATAACTTCCGAAGACCGGCATTATCCGTTGCCCTTGCCACAGGCTATCAGAAACCGCTGAACGGTCATTGCCATTCCATAGGTAAGTGCATCCGCAGTAAGGCCATGACCGATGGACACTTCGGCAATCTGAGGAGCCGCTTCAATGAGTGCCGGGAGATTATCCGTCGATAGGTCGTGACCAGCATTCACGACAAGGCCTGCGGCCTCTGCCGCAACTGCGGTTTTTGCAAGGTCCGCGAGCAGATGATCGGCAGGTTTTCCGAAGGCTGCGGCGGCGCCATAGGGACCTGTGAAAAGTTCGATACGGTCTGCACCGACAGCCACAGCTTTTTCCGGCACTTCCGGATCGGGATCGACAAAAAGGGCCACCCGCATCCCGCCACTCTTCATGCGGGCTACTGTACTCTTTAATTGGTCTTCATTCGCCGAAATATCCCAGCCATGATCAGATGTTGCCTGCGCCGGATCATCGGGAACAAAGGTTACCTGATCCGGTCTGATTTCTTCGCAGAGTACGAGAAAACGTTCATCGGGATATCCTTCGATGTTGAATTCCTTGCCGCGAAATTCAGGCTCTTTCAGCAGGTCAGCAATCGCGTCCACATCATGACGCCGGATATGGCGGCCATCCGGGCGCGGATGAACCGTGATACCAATCGCTCCGGCCTCAAGCGCGATGCGGGACAGATTCTCAACACTCGGCCAGGGGAGATCCCGCCGGTTCCGCAAAAAGGCAATCGCATTGACATTGACTGAGAGCTCAGCCATCGCACTCCTCCTATCGATGGATCCCGGCACCGACCGCTTAAGCGCACCACCGCGTTGTGCCGGATCTTCTAACTGCCATGTCCCGCTAGTTTTTGCCAGAGCGCCCACGCCGCCGGTGCGAGACTTGCTGCCATGATCAACGCCAGAGCAATGTTGAATACGCGACGCCTTCTCGGACTTTCCAGGAATGCGCGCATATGAGTCCCGAAAACACACCATGCGATATTCACCGGAAGATTGATGAGCATGGCCACCATTGCGATCGCAATGAGGTTGAACGTGGCCTCCTCGCTCACTCGGTATGTGAGATAAACACCGGCGGCAACGCCCATGAGTTTCACATTGACCGCCTGCAGAAAGAGCGACTGCAGCATGGTGAAAGGCTTTCCTGCTGCTTCTCCGAATGCGCCAGCAGCATTGGCTATTCGCCAGCAAAGATAGAAGAGATAGGCGAGACCGACCGTCTCGATAATGATCCTAAGAGACGGATAGGTTTGAAGAAGACCCGCAAGGCCGAATCCAACGGCAAGAAAGACAAGTGTCGTTCCCACCATTACGCCGCCGATATGGGGGATGGTACGGCGCAATCCGAAATTCACGCCCGACGCCAGCGCGATCATCGTGTTCGGGCCGGGGGTCACGAAACCGGCCAGTATGAATATTACCAGCCTGAACAGCGCCTCTAGATCAATGTTGGTAAAGAACACTTCGCGCGCGTCTGCAGGCTAGGTCAAGAGATATCCGGATTGCATTTGGCCGGTGGACTACATGCTTTCCGGACCACGATTGACCGCTGCAACGCCGGTTTTACACACCTCAACAAGTCCAAGCGGCTCCATGATCGAAATGAATTGCTCGACCTTGGCGCTTCTACCAGTGATTTCGAAGACAAAATGATTTGTCGTTGCATCAATCACCGACGCCTTAAAAGCGTCCGCCAGTCTGAGCGCTTCGAGACGCTGTTCGCCGGTTCCTTTCACCTTGACGAGCGCCAGTTCGCGCTCGAGTGGCTTCTCCTGCCCATTTTGATGCGCAAGCGTTGTGAGATCCTTGACGGAATGCACCGGTACCAAGCGATCCAGTTGCGCCTTGATTTGTTCGAGGACGGCAGCGGTTCCCTTCGTGACAATCGTGATCCGCGAGAGATGCGCTTCGTGAACCGTTTCGGACACAGTTAGACTTTCAATATTGTAGCCGCGTCCTGAAAACAGACCGATGACACGCGCAAGTACGCCGGGCTCATTGTCGACAAGCACGGATAGCGTATGAACCTCCGTTTGGTCTTTCGTTTCGACAAGGAAATAGGCCGATTGCGGCTGCGGGTTTCCTGACATATTCAATCCTTATTCGCTCCTGGCGTATGGTTCCTCGTGCAGCTCATGACGGTCTGCTTTTTCTTCCTTGGGCACTTCCCGGCTTGCCGCTTCGCGCGGGTCGTTCCGCGACTGCGACACCCGCAAGAATGAGCAGTAGCGCAAGGACTGCGTTAATGGCTGGCTCTTCAGAAAAAATCAAGAAGGCCCAGAAGACACCGAAAAGCGGCACGAGAAGATTTATCTGGCTGAAGAAGGTGGCACCCTGACGCTTGATCAGCGAGAACAGGATGAACGCGGCCGCAGACGTATGAACTAAACCAAGAAGCACCGTCGCCGCCAAAGCCCCTGTTGAATAGTCAAAATGGAAGGGGCCATCCACAACAAGCGCCGCAGGAATAAGGGGCAACAGTCCGATCGTAATGCTCCAAGCCGCGAGGGTCAGGCGCGGAACGCCGATCAGGAATTTGTATATGACGGCATTAATTGCATAACACGTCGCTCCGCCGAGTATCGCGAGTTGGTGGAAGAAATCGCCGCCGAGTGCAAAGAGGGCTGCGGGCCCTACCAGCATGACAACACCAAGAATGCCCATCAGAACGCCAAGCCCCTTGTTCACGCTAAACTTCTCATCCTCTGTAAAAAGGTGCGCAAGAAGGAGCGTCATGAGGGGCATGATCGCCATCAGGATGGCTGTCAGGCCAGGTTCCACGAGTGTCTGCCCCCAGGCGATTAGAAAGAAGGGCAACGTTGTTCCGAAAAAACCAGCAAGAGCAACGAGCCCCCAAATCGCCGGACGGTTCGGCAAAGGTTGGCCGACGAACAAATAGACAAGCCAAAGCGGAAGAATTGCGGCCACCAGACGATAGGCCGTCATCGTAACGGGCGGTATTTCAGAGACCCCGATCTTGATGAAGATGAAGGCCGATCCCCAGACTGCCGCAAGCCCAAAGAGAAGGCTGTAGTCCAGAAGACTGGGCCGGTTTCCCGTCGAGGCGACCATTTTATTGCCCAGCCTCGTCAATGAAGCGAACGGAAGCGAAGGTCTCCATAATTTGCGCCTTGCTGAGACTTCCAGGTCTCGGCTCCTGGAAGGCCACCATGACCGGGCGCGGGCCAATGAAGACGGCGATCCATTTTTCGTAAAGTACACCCTCTTCGTTGTTTTGGGTGCCGCGGAACAACAGCATGTCCTGGTCGTTGAACGAGATCGTTTCCAACCCCTCAACCAAAATTCCGCGATTGTTCAAGGTCGGCTCAGCGCGCGCCCGCGATCCAAAGAGTTCGCTCAACGCTTCCGTTGACTGCACCGGAAACTGATTAACGGTGAAGGAACCATCGGTTGCCGGATCTTCGATACCCGGAAACCGTTTCGACAATTTATAGTCTGCTGGCGGCACCATGGATATGACTGCATCGGTAATATCCACCCGCCCGTCCGAGAAGAGATCACACCCAGCCAAAACGAGTGTAAAAAAGAGCACTACGAAGTGAACCGGAGATTTAAGGCGGCTACTCATATCCACGGGGTCAGACCTAGACCAGGGTCGCACCTTCTTCGTCGATCGCCTTATCGATATCCTCGTCACTTGTTTCGTCGCCAAGCAGCATTTCATTGTGAGCCTTACCGGACGGGATCATCGGGAAACAGTTCGCTAGTGCCGCGACCCGGCAATCAAAGATCACCGGTTTATCCACATTGATCATTTCCTCAATCTTTTCGTCAAGCTCGGCAGGCTTCTGAGCCATCAGGCCAACGCCACCATAAGCGCGGGCAAGCATTTCGAAATCCGGTAGCGCATCACAATAGGAATGCGATAGGCGGTTGCCGTGGAGAAGCTGCTGCCATTGTCGAACCATGCCCATATATTGGTTGTTCAAAATGAAGATCTTCACCGGCAGGTCATATTGGACGCAGGTCGACAATTCCTGCAGCATCATCTGGATGGACGCATCACCGGCAATATCTATCACCAGACTGTTGCGATGGGCGACCTGAACACCCATTGCCGCCGGGAAGCCGTATCCCATGGTACCAAGCCCACCGGATGTCATCCATCTATTTGGCTCATCGAAACCATAGAATTGCGCAGCCCACATCTGATGCTGGCCAACTTCCGTCGTGATGTAAGCATCCTTGTCTTTGGTGAGTTCATAAAGCCGCTGGATCGCGTATTGCGGCATGATGATATCTTCGTTGGGCCTGTATTTCAGGCTGTCCCGCGCGCGCCACTTATCGATCTGAGCCCACCATTCTTTCAGCGCGAGAGCATCGACTTTGCGCTGCTCTTCGCTCCAGACATGGATCATGGCCGCCAGAACATATTCGACATCGCCAACGATTGGGATGTCGACTTTGATGTTCTTGTTGATCGACGACGGGTCAATGTCGATGTGGATCTTGAAGCTGTCGGGTGAAAAGGCATCGGTCCGCCCCGTAATCCGGTCGTCGAAACGGGCACCAATGCAGACCATGACATCGCAATCGTGCATGACCATATTGGCTTCATACGTTCCGTGCATACCCAACATGCCAAGCCAGTTCGGGTCTGAGGCGGGAAACGCACCGAGCCCCATGAGCGTTGAGGTGACAGGAAAGCCGGTAAGCTTGGCGAGTTCTCGCAACCGCGCTGTCGCGCCATCGCCGGAGTTGATGACCCCGCCGCCCGTATAAAGAACAGGGCGCTTTGCCGCCGCAAGCGCCTGGACAGCCGCACGGATTGCATGCGCGTCGCCTTCAGTGCGCGGTTTGTAGCTCGCATGATATTTGCGCTGCCCGCGCGAGTAGAGCCCGGTCGCGAATTGAACATCCTTCGGAACATCGACAACGACCGGACCCGGGCGGCCCGTTGTGGCGATATGGAAAGCCTCGTGGAGGATACCGGGGAGATCATCGACAGACTTAACCAGCCAATTGTGCTTGGTGCAGGGACGCGTGATACCGACAGTATCGCATTCCTGGAACGCGTCATTTCCGATGAGATGGGTTGGAACCTGGCCGGTGATGCAAACGAGCGGTATGGAATCCATCATTGCGTCGGTGAGCGCCGTGACCATGTTGGTGGCGCCCGGCCCGGAGGTAACTATTACAACACCTGGTTTTCCGGTTGAGCGGGCGTATCCTTCCGCCGCATGCCCGGCGCCCTGCTCATGGCGAACCAGAATGTGTTCGATATCCTCCTGTTGGAAAATCTCGTCATAGATCGGCAGAACGGCGCCGCCAGGATAGCCGAAGACGTGTTCAACACCGTTGTCACGGAACGCCTGGAGCACCATTTCGGCACCTGTCATTTCAACGCCCGATTGGGCGGCGCCTTGCAGAAGCGTATTCAACTGTGCCTGATCCGAACTCATCCCGTCTCTCTCCTCTTTGCGGGGCGCTTTCGCCGATTTCCCAATAAACGCGTGCACCCGGTGCCTACATCTTCCTGTGCTCTCATCCGATCTTTGTCGAGCGGTTAGAGCCAATAAAAAAGGCCCCCTGTGGGAGCCTGTTTTCCGCGCGCTACCAATCCGAGGAACTATCCTGTCCCTCCGGCAACGCGCGTCATCACGAGAAGAATGGCTTTGGCCATTGTGTTGTCCTTCATACTTGGTTTAAAGGGTTAGGCGGTCGGTCCCGGGCTGTCAACCCATTAACCACACGGGGATTTGAAAAGCCGTTATTCGAATTCCTCGGGGGGTGGACCATCTCAATAAATGAGCTACCTGGGCGTTCTGCGTCCGAACTCGGAACACTTTCGGTGACGGGTTTCCGAACGTCCTTGCTGAATCAAGTGCTTTAAGGAGAAAGCAACGATGAACAGACGCACTTTTATTGCTGCAGGTGCTGCCCTTCTCGGGGTTGGCGTCGCAGGTTACGCGGTGACGGGATACGCGCTGAGGCCTCAGGAACTCGCGCGCAAAGAAATCTACGCGATTGATGGCATCGCACTAGGTGGTACCGATACAGTCGCTTACTTCACCGACGGCGGCCCGGTTGCCGGCTCGGCTGAATTTTCAACTGAATGGGCTGGCGCGACATGGCACTTCGCCAGCGCTGAAAACCGTGACCGTTTTTTGGCTAATCCCAAAAAATATGCCCCCGCGTACGGCGGATTTTGCGCCTGGGCGGTTGCTGAACACGGCAAGCTCTTCTCGACCAACGAGAACAACTGGGCCATCGTCGATGGACGTCTCTACCTGAACTACAACGATTCAGTCCAGACTAAGTGGGACAAGGATCGGGCAGGATTTATTGAAGAAGGCGACCGCCGCTGGCCGGAAATTATGGAAGCAAAAGCAGCAGGTTAAAATAGCCGAACGTTCTTTGCTCTCTTCAAGCGTAGATCGATTACTTAATGGGCCGGTTGCTGATTTTTCGCTATTGGCCCATTGCATTCCCGGATTGCCGTCATACCTCCGGCGATGTGTTTAGCGGATTTAAGGCCAGCGTCCTGAGCCGCCTGAACTGCCATTGCAGACCGCTCGCCGTAAGCGCAATAGAAGACAAGTTTTTTGTCGCGCTCGAGGTTCCTGAGAACACCGTTTTCCAAGTTCTCCTGCAATGACTGATAAGGCAGATGGATCGACCCAGCGATCTCGCCATGACGATCCCGCTCAGGTGCTTCGCGCAGATCGATGAGCAGAATGTCGTTAGCTGCGGCACAGTCCCCAGTCTCTTCGGCATCGATCGCCCAGCCCCGTTCGGCGACCAGATCCTGCTGATAACCGACTTTAAGATTGGCGGGTACAGCGACATCCATCATCTTTGGATTAGGGAGGTTTAGCGCCGCCATGATTGCCACATACTCATCGACAGAGTTCACTTGCAGACGCGGATTGAACCGGCGTTCCTCACCGATTGTGCTCACAGTATCGCCTTTATAATCATGTGCTGGATAGACAAATGTGTCATCCGGCAGTTTCAAAAGCCGGTTGAAGATCGACTCGTATTGCTGGCGAGCATCTCCGTTTTGAAAATCGGTCCGACCCGTACCGCGGATAAGGAGCGTGTCACCTGTAAAGACCCGGTCTTCCATGGTGAAGGAATAGGAATCATCTGTATGTCCAGGCGTATAGATCACACCAAGGGAAACGCCATCAATATTGATCGTATCGCCGTCTGCGACCCGCATGGAGACCACGTCCGCCTTGGTGTTTTCGCCCATGACGGTAATGCACTTGGTATGGTCGCGCAGCGGGCCGGCTCCGGTGATGTGATCTGCGTGGATATGGGTGTCAATAGTCTTCACAAGCTTCAGGTCGAGCTCTTCGAAAAGCTTCAAATAGCGGTCAACCTTCTCAAGCACCGGGTCGATGATAAGTGCTTCGGCTCCTTGCCTTGAAGCAATAATGTAAGAGTAGGTCCCTGAAACTTGATCGAACAATTGACGGAAGATCATCTTCCTTCTCCCTCTATCTCACCCGCCTATTTGGGCTGATCAGTGTACCGCAGATAAGGTTTTACCTTGTCGAAGGTACCGAATTTCTCCGTTGCTTCTTCATCCGAGACAGCCGCTGTAATGATGACCTTGTCGCCGGACTGCCATTGTGCCGGTGTTGCGACTTTGTGCTTCGCGGTGAGTTGCATGGAATCGATTACACGCAAAATCTCATCGAAGTTCCGGCCCGTCGTCATCGGATAGGTGAGTAACAGTTTGATCTTTTTGTCAGGTCCAATCACGAAAACAGACCGCACCGTTGCGTTGTCAGCAGGTGTGCGCTCTCCCGGCGCGCCATGCGCCTCGGCTGGCAGCATATCGTAGAGCTTTGCCACCTTCATTTCGGGATCCGCAATCAGCGGGTAATCAACCGAATGGCCGGTGACATCCTTGATATCATCTTTCCATTTCACATGGCTATCAATCGGATCGACCGAGATTCCCAGAATTTTGCAATTACGCTTCTCGAACTCGCCCATGAGACCGGCCATATAACCGAGTTCGGTCGTGCAGACCGGCGTAAAGTCTTTTGGATGCGAGAACAGGATCACCCAGCCATCGCCGAGGTAATCGTGAAGGGTGATTTCGCCAGCCGTCGTCTCAGCGGTGAAATTCGGCGCATCGTCGTTTAATCTCAAGGCCATGTCTTACTCCTCTGCCCATAGGGTATTTTTTGCGTAGGCCGTCCGAGTGGCAGGTGCCGCACGAACCCATGCAGATATTTCGTGATCTTCACCTTGGATTAAAAGTTCACGTTTGCGGATTTTGTTTCTAAGATATCCGCCAATGGGAGAATAGATGAGCTTTCAAACGAGCGCAAAACGAAAA
>JBCDCZ010000121.1:0-12898 GCA_039180865.1 Pseudomonadota bacterium
TACGTAAGGTCGCGTGATGGAGGGGAGCGTCATGAATTCGCATTATCGAGTTGTGGTCATCGGGGGCGGTGTTGTCGGCGCATCAGTCCTTTATCACCTCGCAAAGTTCGGCTGGAGCGACGTTTGCCTGATCGAAAGATCAGTTTTGACGGCAGGGTCAAGCTGGCATGCTGCAGGTGGCTTTCATGCACTTAATGCAGACCCGAATATCGCGGCACTCCAGGCTTATACAATCGATCTATTGACCGAGATTGAGGAAGTCAGCGGTCACTCCGTCGGCATGCACATGACCGGTGGCCTGACGCTTGCGGGAACACCCGACCGCTGGGAGTGGTTGCAATCAGCCTACCGCGTATTTCAGTCAATCGGCATTGAAGATGTCCGTCTCGTCACACCGCAGGAAGCGGGTGACCTTTGCCCGGTTCTGTCAACAGACGGCATTATCGGCGGTATGTGGGCAGACCGCGAAGGCTATATAGACACGACCGGCACAGTGCACGCCTATGCAGGCGCTGCCAGGAAACATGGTGCAAGCGTCATCGAGCACAATCGCGTCCTTGAACTCAATCAGACCAATGAGGGCTGGCAGGTCGTCACCGAGAAGGGAACAATTACTGCGGAACACGTGGTCAACGCCGGTGGCCTCTGGGCAAAGCAGGTCGGCCGTATGGCGGGCATTGAACTTCCCGTATCGCCGCTGGAGCACCACTATCTCCTGACAGAAACAATTCCCGAGGTTGCCGCTCTTGATAAGGAATTGCCGCTCGTCGTCGATCTTGAGGGCTTCACCTATATGCGCCAGGACCTCAAGGGCATGCTCCTCGGCATTTATGAGATCAAACACAAACACTGGATGATGGATGGCGCGCCGTGGGATTACGGTATCGAGCTTCTTCAGGAAGACATTGACCGTATTGAGAACGAATTGACCCTTGGCTTCCAACGCTTCCCGGTTCTGGAAAATGCGGGCGTCAAGAATTGGGTCAATGGCGCCTTCACCTTCTCACCGGACGGCAATCCGCTTGTCGGCCCGGTCCCTGGGAAACCCGGATATTGGTGTGCGTGCGCCGTTATGGCAGGCTTCCTCCAGGGCGGCGGGGTCGGGAAATCACTCGCCGAATGGATGATCCACGGCGAACCGGAGGCCGACGTCTATGGAATGGATGTCGCGCGGTACGGCGACTTTGCAGCGAACAAACGGTATATCAAGGAAACGACGGGCCAGTTTTATACCCGCCGCTTCGTGATGACTTATCCGAACGAGCAACTACCGGCGGGCCGACCGCTTAAGATGGCGCCTGCCCATGATGCGATGGACGCGGCTGGGGCAGTCTGGGGTCAGTCCTGGGGTCTTGAAGTGCCGCTCTATTTCGGCCCACAGGGCTTTGAAGAAACCCCGTCACTCAAACGCTCAAACGCTTTTGAGATCGTTGGCGAGGAATGCCGGGCCGTCCGCGATGGCGTCGGTCTTCTCGATATATCGGGCTTCTCCCGCTTTGAGGTGACGGGACCGAAAGCGGAAGCCTGGCTCGACCGCATCATGGCTTCGAAACTCCCGAAAGAAGGCCGCGCACGCCTCGCGCCGATGCTTTCACCGGAAGGAAAGCTCAAAGGTGATCTCACAGTCTTCAATTGGGGCGGCGGCACCTACTGGATCATGGGCAGCTATTATCTGCGCGCATGGCATATGCGGTGGTTTAATCAGTACCTTGAAGACGGCGTCACAGTAACCGACATCTCAGATACGGTTGTCGGCTTCAGCCTATCGGGGCCAAAATCACGCGATGTCCTTGAAAAAGTCACCCACGCTGATGTCAGCAAGACGGGGCTTCCGTTCATGGGCTGCGCCGAAATAGATATCGGTCTTATCCGCGCCAAAGTCGGCCGCCTCTCTGTGAGCGGCGAACTCGGCTACGAAATCCACTGCCACGCAATGGAGCACATCGGATTGCGCGGGCTTCTCCTCGAAGCAGGTGCCGAATTCGGGATTAAAGAATACGGCTACAATGCGCTTTTGAGCCTGCGGCTTGAGAAGTCCTTCGGCATCTGGTCGGCGGAATTCACGCAAGGCTACACGCCGGGTATGACGGGTATGGATCGGTTCATCGACTGGCAGAAGCCGGACTTCGTCGGACGCGATGCCGCGATCGCGGAACGGGACTCAGGCGGTCCTGCGCAAATCCTCGTTACCCTCAATATCGAAGCGGACGATGCCGACGCCTCCGGTTTCGAGCCGATCTGGTCGAATGGCGAGCGCGTTGGGTTCGTAACCTCCGGCGGATTTGGACACACATTGGATAAGTCGATGGCGATGGCGCTCGTCAATCGCGAGCACGCCGCGGTTGGAACAAAACTTGATGTTCATGTTGTCGGTGTGGAACGCAAAGCGACCGTGATTGAACCGTCGCCATACGATCCACAGGGAACGGCAATGAGGCTTTGATGGAACCGGGAGGCCTCAGAAACGAAAACGAAACCGGCGGAGCGGCAAGACGGCGCAGCCGTAAAGGCCGCAAGCCGCAGGGATTTGACGGCGGCGCGGCGCGTCAAACCAATTATCGCACGCTCATCAATCCATTCACACCGGTTCCGGTCTTTTCGGAAGACAAGGTCGAGGCGATCCATGAAGCAGCGCTTGATGTGCTGGAACGCCTTGGCATAAAGGTACTCTTGCCCGAAGCGCGAGACCTTTACAAAGCCGCCGGCGCAAAGGTCGATGACGATGAGGAAATGGTTTTCCTTGGCCGTGACATCGTAAGAGCTGCCCTCAAGACCGCACCGCCCTCGTTTACGATGATGGGCGGAAACCAGGATCGCAACATAACGCTGGAACTTGGCCGCATGGCGATCCAATCGGGCGCTGGCGCGCCCCATGCGTCGGATATGAAGCGCGGGCGGCGTCCGGGCACGATTTCCGATTTCAGTGAGCTTGTCCGGCTGACGCAGCACTTCGACGTCCTTCATATGGTTCCACCAATTGTTGAACCGCAGGATGTCCCGATCAATGTGCGCCATTATGCGACCATGAAAGCCGAGTTGTGCCTCTCTGATAAAGTGCCGTTTATCTTTTCGCGCGGTACACCTCAGGTTGAAGAATCCTTCGAGATCATGCGCGATTTCCGGGGCCTCTCGGACGCAAGCTTCCAAGAAACGCCCTACTCCTACACGATCATAAACACCAATTCGCCGCGCCAGCTCGATATTCCCATGGCACAAGGTCTCATCGACTTTGCCAGGCATGGCCAGATGTCCATTGTGACGCCGTTTTGCCTGATGGGAGCGATGGCGCCGGTCACGATCGCAGGTGCACTGACATTGAGCCATGCCGAAGCGATGGCAGCAATCACCCTGACCCAGCTTGTAAAACCCGGCGCGCCGGTCTGCTACGGCGCTTTCATCTCCAATGTCGATATGAAATCCGGCGCTCCTGCTTTCGGAACACCAGAGCAAGTGAAGGCGAATTTCGGAGCGGGGCAGCTTGCCCGTAAACTGGGCCTTCCCTGGCGTTCAGCCGCAGGTTGCGCGGCAAACATCAATGACGCACAGGCTGCCCACGAAACACAGATGAGTGCCTGGAGCGCCGTCCTCGCGGGCGCGACCATCGTTCTCCATGGTGCCGGCTGGTTGGAAGGCGGACTCACCGTCTCTTATGAAAAGTTCATCACGGACATCGAAATGCTCCAGATCTTTGCAGAGCTCTGCGTGAAGACAGAGGCAACGGATGCCGATATTGCCCTCGATGCGCTCGCAGAAGTCAAACCCGGTGGCCATTTCTTCGGCGCAAGCCACACTATGGAGCGATATCGCTCCGCCTTTTATGAACCAATTATTTACGATTGGTCCAATTTTGGTACCTGGTCGGAGCGTGGAGCCCATGACACAAGCCATCGTGCTATGGCAATGTGGCAGGAGATCCTGGAAGGTCCGGCCGCTTTCCACCCTGATCCTGACCGTAAGGCCGCGCTTGAAGACTATATCGAGAAGCGCACTGCCGCTGGCGGCGCTTACCCGGTAAGCTGATTGGAATTTCTATAATGAAGCCCCAAAAGACCGCGCCAAGCCGAGGGAAGGAAAACGGGCAAGAAAAAATCCTTCCCGTCGGGAATGTGCGCGTCACGCGGGAGGACTGGCTGAACCTTGCTATCGATACGCTGATTTCAGACGGCGTCGAACAGGTGAAGGTCATGACGCTGGGTGAAAAGCTCGGCGTCTCGCGGTCGAGCTTCTATTGGTACTTCTCAAGCCGACAGGAATTGTTGACTGCGCTGCTGGATCATTGGAAGCAAACCAACACCAACGCGCTCGTCACGCAGACGAAAGCCCCGGCGCAGACAATCACCGAGGCCGTCTGCAATGTCTTTCATTGCGTGGTCAACGAAGAACTCTTCAATACCGCACTTGATTTTGCCATTCGCGACTGGGCTCGCAGATCGGGCCGTGTCCGCCGCGCGCTCGATCATTCGGACGAGATCCGGCTCGGCGCACTCACGGATATGTTTACCCGTTTTGGGTATGAACAGCTTGAAGCTAAAACCCGCGCCCGGGTCCTCTACTATATGCAGATTGGCTATAACGATGCCGAACTCCAGGAATCCATGGAAGAGCGGCTCGTCTATCTCCCGAATTACCTCCTGACCTTCACCGGAAAGGAAGCGCGACAATCGGAGATCGATAGTTTTCGGGCCTATGCTTTTCACTCGCCGAAGCCCTAAACGGCATCGTAGCTGCACTCTTAACCGTTCGCCTTGGCAAAATTCCCAAAAAAAAATCGCACACACGCCAAGGATTGCGCAGCACGCTTCGTCTAAGCCATAAACGATACGGAAAACCTTTGTGCTGGACCGTGCCTTGGACGAGAGCGATGAGACGCTTGTGAACCGTGCTGCCTCAGGCGACAGGGCTGCCTTTGCGCAAATTCTGACACGCCACTACGATGCAATGTATCGGATCGCTTATCGCATTTTGGGCGATGAAGCCGATGATCTTGTTCAAGAGATCTGTATTGGCCTTGCCGGGAAACTCTCATCATTCGAGGCAAAGGCAAAGTTTTCAACCTGGCTTCACCGGGTCGTCGTGAACAGGTGCCGTGATCGCCTCAGGCAAATGGAAAGCGAGAACCGCGCAAAGGCAAGTTTCGGCGCTTACCAGGATTGTATCGGTGATCACACAGGATCGGAAAATGACGACATGGTCTGGCTTGAAGAGAGCCTGAATGCGTTACCGCCCGACCTGCGGGAAACCGTTGCCCTTATTCTTGGCGAAGAGATGACGCACCGCGACGCTGCAAATGTGCTCGGTATCTCGGAGGGAACGGTGAGCTGGCGGATGAGCGAAGTCAAAAAGACACTGCGCAATCGGGCGAAAGCTGAGGATTTGATTGAATGAGCGACGAAATCAAACGCCTTCAAACGCTCCTTAAGAGCGCGGATCCAAAACCGGATCCGGCGAAAAAAATGACTGCCATCGATGCAGCGATGAAGAATTTCGACATCCTTCACCAAGAAACGGCAGATGAGACGCGTCCAACAGAGGACAAGCCGAAAAACACGGCTCCACTCTGGAAAAGGATTAGTGCCATGACGCATGTTCTCTCATCAAAAACGTTTCTTGCCGGAAGCGCCTCTCTCGCTGTTATCGCAATCGCGATGGTGGTTGCGCCGCCAGTCTTAAAAGACGTTCTGCTACCGTTAGACGAACGGGATCCTTCTGAGGTTCGACTGGGTCTCGATCATTCGTCAAATGAGCCCGCCGCTCCGACACCGACAACCGAAGCGGAAGACCTCAGTTTGGCGGAAGCTCCCGCTGAACTGGCTACGCCCGCACCACCCAAATCGGATCCAGCCTTTCAATCACAAAAACGGGTCGGGACAGCAATTCGGCAAGGCCCGACCCAAAACCGATTGAGACTAGTCCCGGGAACGCTCGGCGGCACGAGTGGTTGGGCGGTCGGCCAGAACTTTGCAACCGAATCCCTCACTGCAACTCAAGGCGCCCGTAGGGCTCCCGCTGATGCACTCCCTCGCCCGATCGTGACGGAGAGCGCATCGCGCGATCAATTCCCTCAAGCGGAAGAAAACCCCTTGAAACGGGTCAATGAAGATCCCGTCTCAACCTTTTCGGTTGATGTCGACACCGCGTCCTACACGTTCCTCCGGAGTTCCATCTTGCGCGGCGTTATCCCGCCGTCGGATGCCGTCCGTATCGAGGAATTGATCAACTATTTCGATTACGACTACGCACCGCCGATTGATGGGGAGACGCCCTTTGCCACGCATGTTTCCCTTGTGGAAACCCCGTGGAACAAGGATACCAAACTCCTCCATATCGGCATTCAGGGAGAAAAGACGGACTTTCAATCCCTGCCGCCGCAGAACCTCGTTTTCCTGATCGACACGTCAGGATCGATGCAGGCTGAAAACAAACTGCCGCTTTTACAGCAATCCTTCCGCCTTCTGTTGTCATCACTGCGTCCCGAGGACGAAGTTGCCATTGTGACCTATGCCGGATCCGCTGGCGTCCTTCTGCCCCCGACCAAAGTCGCCGACAAAGGCGAAATCCTGCAAAAATTGCAGGCCCTGACGGCCGGAGGCTCAACCGCTGGTCAGGCCGGATTGCGGGAAGCCTACCGGCTGGCTGAACAAATGGCCGCGGATGGTGAGAGCGCACGCGTCATTCTTGCGACCGACGGTGACTTCAATGTTGGCCTATCCGATACGAGGGAAATGGAGCGGTTTATCGAGGACAAAAGGAAAACCGGTGCGAGCCTCTCGGTGCTTGGCTTCGGGACCGGCAACTACAACGATGCTCTTATGCAGAGCCTCGCCCAGAACGGCAACGGTGTTGCCGCCTATATCGATACTCTGGCTGAGGCCCGGAAAGTCCTGGTTGATCAGATCGTCGGAAACCTCGTGACGATTGCCAAGGACGTCAAAATCCAGGTTGAGTTCAACCCGGCAACCGTCGCGGAATATCGCCTCATTGGTTATGAAACCCGGGCGCTGAAGCGCGAAGACTTCAACAATGACAAAGTCGATGCAGGCGACATTGGCGGTGGACATAACGTGACCGCACTCTACGAAATCACGCCTGTCGGCTCGCCGGCTATCAAGACGTCTGAGCTTCGCTATTCGACCGCACAGGAGGCGGAAACCAACACCTCTGGCGAGAGCGACGAATACGCCTTCGTCAAACTGCGTTACAAGAAACCGGACGCGACAGAGAGCGTCCTCCTTGAGACGCCTGTGACACCGGGGACTGCAAATATCAATTCAAACGAAACCCGCTTTGCAGCAGCCGTTGCGGCCTTTGGTCAATATCTTAAGGGAAGCGCTTATATCGAAGATTTCAGCCTGACCGAGATCGAAGCCCTCGCGGAAGCAGCACGTGGGCCTGATCGGAACGGCTATCGCGCTGAGTTCCTGACGATCCTGAAACTTGCGGAAACGGCCCGTCGCTAAACGAAGTTCAAGTCAAAACGGCCGACCCGAGAGCGGGTCGGCCTCACCAAAACGCAGGTGCTATCTTACACATTGTTACATATTTCACGATCGCGTGATCTTGATGAAATGCGGTCGTGATGAGAGTGTATTCACGGTTTTGTGTTCGGGGGGCTCCGATTCATGTCATTTGTTAAATCATTCGTGGCTGCAGGTGCGTTCGTCGCAATCTCCTGCTCTGCTCAGGCAGCAAGCTTTGCGCCTGGCGATTACCAGGCAATCGACTACAACGGTGTGCGATCGATATGGACACCGAATGGCGGTAACAACCCAAGCGGCAAAGCCTTCGTTCAGGGTAACGGTGCCAGCGCGCTTTGGTCTTTCAGCAGCGACTCGCGTTTCAACTTTGATGGAACAAATGCAACACTGACCGGGACGGCAACCAACACCGGCAACAGCGCGCTCGCGTTTGATTTTTCGTTGGACTTTACATCCACGGGAACCGGCACTGAAGTCGGCTTCTGCCAGTTTGACGGGGCGACAGGTGCTTGCGACGGATCCGAAGCTACCGATCCATCCATGTGGGAGTTCTTCGTCCTTGACGAGGGCAGCTTTACCGGCATCGACAGCACCGTAACGGAAGGCCTGTCGTGGACACTTGCATCGGTCGATGCGCATAAACCTCAAGCGGGCCTCGGAGCGAATGCGCTTGAAGAAGAAGACCTCGGCTTTTCCATGTGGATCACCTGGACGCTCGATGGTGCTTCAGCCGATCTTGAGCGTGATGGTTTCACCTTCAATTACAAGGGCAAGGGCGACATCAACATTGACGTGGCGACCGTCCCACTCCCCGCACCGGCACTTCTGTTGTTGACCGCATTGGGCGCGGGTGTGTTTTTAGGCCGTCGCAAGAAAGCTGCTTAAAACTCAGCGGGACCATTCAAGTTTAAAAGAAGGCGGCCATTAAGGCCGCTTTTTTTGTCGTAAAGCCTGTCTCAATGTCATCTCTGCGATTCGAGCTTAATGGCGTTAAAGAGCGTTTCCTGAGAAGGCTTTCGCAATCACCCCTAACCTCTTCCGGCCGCGCCGTTCGAGCTGAATTATTCGCCAGCATCCGCGGCAGGCTTCGACGGCGCCGCAGCCTGTGGTTCCGGCTGCGCCGTTCCCGCATCACGTCGAGATTTGAACCAAAGGCCTGCACCCAGGAGCACACCAATAATGTCTGTTCGCCAATCTCCGGAGATCATGCAAAGGGCCGCTCCAAGAAGCAGAATCCGCCATACGGGCGAAAGCGGGCTGGCGAGATAGCCCTGAACCGCGCCGGAGAGGAAATAAACTCCGATGATTGCCGTGATCGCATTTCTGATCACTTCGAACCAACTTGCCTCCATCAGAAGCCCGGGGCTGTAGAAGAACATGTAAGGCACGATAAAGGCTGCAAGCCCGACCCGGAAGCTTGTGACGGATGTGCGCATCGGTTCCGCTCCGGCGATCGCGGCACCGGCATAGGATGCCAGGGCGACTGGCGGCGTGATCGCAGAGACGACCGCAAAATAAAACACGAAGAAGTGGGCAATCAACGGCTCTATGCCAAGTGAGATGAGGCCGGGCGCAACGACCGACGCAGCCACAGCGTAAGCTGCTGTTGTCGGCATACCCATTCCAAGGATAATCGAAATGACCATCGCGAAAATCAGCGCGAGAAGTTTGCTGGTTTCGGCAAGTTCGAAAAGAAGCGACGAGAAGCGCGCACCGACGCCTGTCAGCGAGATGACGCCGACAATGATACCGGCTGTCGCGCAAACCGTGATAATCTGGACCGACATCTGCGACGCATTACGAAGCGCTTCGATGATCTGGCGCGGTCCCATTCGAAACGGCGTGAACCAGCTCACCACCGCAGCCGATGCAATCGCGAGCGTTCCAGCACGGATCACCGAGTAACCGAGGAAAAGCGACCCGACCAATATGATGATCGGGATAAACAGAAACGCCTGTCTCAGGAGTTGCTTCACTTTTGGCAATTCATCGGGCGTCATGCCCCGCATACCAAGGCGGCGCGCTTCAAAATCGACCATGAAATAGATGGAAACGAAATAGAGAACGGCAGGAATGAGCGCTGCGACAACGAGCTCCGTATACGGTATCCCTGTGATCTCTGCCATGATGAACGCGCCCGCGCCCATAATTGGCGGCATGATCTGCCCGCCTGTCGATGCGGCTGCTTCAATAGCGCCTGCCGATTGCGGTCGATACCCAACCCGCTTCATGAGCGGGATGGTGAGCGACCCCGTCGAGACCACATTGCCGGCAGATGTGCCGTTGATCATGCCCATGAGACCCGAAGCAAAAACGGCGACCTTTGCAGGGCCGCCACGAGCCCGACCGGCCGTCGCGAAGGCTAGATTGACAAAATAATCGCCAACTTTCGAACTTTGCAGGAAGGCCGCGAAGATAATGAAAAGAATAATGTAAGTGGATGAAACCGCGGTTGTCGGCCCAAGAATTCCGTTGTCCGTAAAGACGTAGGAAAAGAACCGCTTTGCGTCATAGCCGCGATGCTCGAGGAAGCCCGGAAGCCAGGGCCCGAGAAATGTGTAACCCACAAATACGGATGCGATCACGACAAGTGCAAGCCCTGCAACACGGCGGGTCAACTCAAGCATCAGAATAACGACGACAAAGGCCGCCCATGCATTCTGCGGATCGGCAAAAGGCGTTCCTGCGCGCAACCTCAAACCAAGCGCATCAAGACTGAGGGCGATAAAACCGATGGCAGCGAGGCTGGCAGCAATAAGCACCCAGTCGATCGCTCCCACGGAGCCGTCTTTGCCACGGAGGAACCAGCCGCCAAGAATGGCAAGGACAGTCCCGGCGCCAAGCGCCATTCCAAAGTAAGCGAAGATGGTTTCCGGGTTCTCGACAATTCCGTTCAGCCAGTAAAGATGAATGCCATAAGCGGAAAGACAGAGCGCATAGAGTACGGGTATGGCGGCTATAATCGCCAAGATGCGCTCAAGCTGGATATTCTGGATGCGCTTGTCGGTACTGGTAAGAAGAACGCCAGTAAGCCCGAAGCCGAGGACGAGCGCGCCACCAATATGGAGAATACGAAAAAGCCAGGTTTCGAGTGGGGCAATATTGAGGCTGTAAAGATGCCAGGCAGCATAGAGCACACACAAAATCGCGAATGCCCGGGCCTGCCAGCCCGTCAGGGCATTCTTGTCATTCGCGGGGATCTCCGGCTCGAGTTCGACTTCGTTGGCCATAACTTGCGCATCCTTTGAAACCCGCGGACAAAGATGGGCTGCGAGCGCGCCGCAGCCCGGTTTTGTTTGATAATCAAATCATGTTTCGTAACTATCCGCCAAGGGCAGGATCGATTTCGAACCCGTTTTCTTTGAACCAACGGACCGCGCCTGGGTGCCACGGGATAAACTGGTTCTTGTCGAAATTCTCAGGCAGCGTTTCGACAGCTGCCTTATGGATCTCGAGCATTTTCGGGTTGTTCTTCATTACCGTATCGACCACCGCATAGACGAAGTCTTCCGGTAGATCAGCGCGTGCGATGGCAAAGTTCCACATGGAAACGCTCGCATGATCTTCGTTCTGCGACGGATAGGTACCTGCCGGGATTGTAAAGAGCGATACCGGATGGTCAGCGGCAATCTTTTTCGCCTGTTCGTCTGAAAGACCAAAGAAATTGACTTCCGCTTGTGCTTCGACCTGTGAAAAAGACGGGAACGGCAAACCGGCGGCCCAAGTGTAAACGTCGATCAAACCATCCTGAAGCTGTCCTGCGAGATCAGCGGCACCGCCGTGGCGTGCAGTTGCGGTCTTTCCAAGTGTTTCAAAGAAGCGAGGCCAGTAGGTCCCGGGCGTACCGCCGACCGGACCAAAGCCAACCGTTGCGCCATTCGGAATGTCTTCAATACTGTCGATACCGGAGCTTTTCAGCGTCATGACATGGAACGCCGTCTTGTACATCGGGAAGATGGCGCGGATGTTGTCGTGTTTCAGGCCTGGAGCAAGCGCACTCTTGCCATTGATTGCGTCGAATGCAGGTCCCATTGTGACCATCGCAAAGTCAAGATCGCCAGTTTGCACGAGAGCAGCGTTTTGCACCGGGCCTGCGGTAACCTCAGCACCACCCGGAATACCGAGTGCTTCTGCAACCATATTGGTCCAGCCTGAGCCATAGACGAAATAGGTACCGCCCTGGCTCGCCGTGCCGACAGAGAAGCTCGTTGGCCATTTGCTGCGGTCTTCGGCCATCGCCGCCGGAACTGCGAGGCCGATCGCAAGCGCGGCCGTCAGGGGCGCCAGAACGCTACGCATCAGTCTCGATGTATTTTTAGTTGTCATGCCTTACCTCCACTGTTGCCTTCATTGTCATCCGGCTCCCTACGTCCGGACGTTCACATGTTCCTGGCCGGAACATTCTGGAAACGTATTTTCGGGAGGTATGAAGCACCATAAGCATGGCATAGCCATCACTTATGAAAGCTGCATCGGTCTCCTCCCATGACCATGTGCAGCGGACTGTTCCTCTATACAGTCTATTTTTATTTATGGTGAGAATTAAAGGATTCAAAGCTCAAATCGGTTCGAAAAACGTGAGTTGGAAAGGAATACTGCGCAAATACGATGAATAAATGACAGCGAACAGCAATTAGTGCGCCTGTCACCGGACCTTCGCAAAACGCTCGAAGAGTGCGCACGTACCTGCGCGCCCGGCTTTTTGAGGGGCGTATTACACCTGGAAAATGAACATGTGGAATTGCCGTGATTTTGGTGCCGCTGATAGGACTCGAACCTACGACCCCATCATTACGAATGACGTGCTCTACCAACTGAGCTACAGCGGCCCACAAAAACTTACGGGTGTCGTATCCCCATAGGGAACGCGAACAGCGACCCTCCTTACAAAACTTCCGGGAACGTTTCAATCACTGTTTCTGGCACTGTTTCCGGCACTGTTTCGGCGCGCGAACTCGCGCCACAGGAACCGCCGTTGGATACCGAACGACACCTCGTCTTTGAACGGAAGTACCTCTCACCTAACTTCAATCAGCTGGCATTCGGTTCGAACCTCAGGCATCGAATTTACGAACGGTTAATCCTTTGGTCCAGCATCGATAAAAACGGTCTTGGAGCCTTAACAAAATCCTAATTCCTGTCTCGTTTTGCGGCAAATCGGCAACAACACGAAAAGGATCGGCCCCGCCTTCGGGGCTCTAATTGAGAATGATCATTGAACATCGTATCAGTTCATTACGCGCTGGGGATTTTGCGATTCGCGGTCCACGCAACCTTTTTCTGTTGTTCCGAAGGGGCTTGGGCAACATGAGCGAAGAAGGTGCGTGGAAATTGGTTGGGGAACCGGTTTCCTGTCGAATGCTTTCGCCATCAATGCGCCAATAACGGGTCGTCCACTGAGTTCGGTCATTTGATACGGAAAA